>CACYKE010000031.1 GCA_902774925.1 uncultured Prevotellaceae bacterium
TATGGCAGAAATGAATTTTGGTGGCGTTATGGAGACTGTAGTCACCAGCAAGGAGTTCTCTTTGGAGAAAGCACGTGAAGTATTGAAGGATGAGGTTATCGCCGTCATCGGTTATGGTGTTCAGGGTCCAGGACAGGCTTGCAACCTGCGCGACAATGGTTTCAACGTCATCGTTGGACAGCGTCAGGGTAAGACCTACGACAAGGCTGTGGCTGACGGTTGGGTACCTGGCAAGACGCTGTTCAGCATCGAGGAGGCTGCCGAGAAGGGTACCATCCTCTGTATGTTGCTCTCTGACGCTGGTCAGATGCAGCAGTGGCCCACTATCAAGAAATATCTGAAGCCTGGTAAGACGCTGTATTATTCTCATGGTTTCGCCATCAACTGGAACGACCGCACGGGTGTGGTTCCTCCCAAGGATATCGACGTCATCATGGTTGCTCCTAAGGGAAGTGGTACCAGCCTCCGCACGATGTTCTGCGAGGGTCGCGGACTGAACTGCTCGTATGCCGTTTATCAGGACGCTACGGGTAAGGCTAAGGAGAAGACACTGGCCTTCGGTATCGGTATCGGTGCAGGTTACCTGTTTGAGACGACTTTCCAGCGCGAGGCTACTTCTGACCTGACTGGTGAGCGTGGTTCACTGATGGGTGCTATCCAGGGCTTGCTGCTGGCACAGTACGAAGTACTCCGTGAGAATGGTCACACACCTTCTGAGGCTTTCAATGAGACCGTTGAGGAGCTGACTCAGAGCCTTGGCCCGTTGTTTGGCGCTAAGGGTATGGACTGGATGTACGCCAACTGCTCGACCACCGCTCAGCGTGGTGCACTGGACTGGGCTCCCCGTTTCCACGATGCCATCAAGCCCGTTATGGAGTGGCTGTACTACTCGGTTAAGACTGGTAACGAGGCTCAGATTACCATCGACGCCAACTCGAAGCCCGACTATCGTGCCGGACTGGAGAAGGAACTGGAGGCTATGCGCAACCAGGAGATGTGGCGCGCTGGTGAGACCGTTCGCAAGCTGCGTCCTGAGTATCAGGAAGACTAAGAGAGGTCTGATGTAAGACGTAAGAAGTAAGATTTTCATGGAGAATCTTGAACAGATAACCCGCCTTGTGTGTCAAGTGGCACGCGAGGCGGGTGCTTATATAAGAAAGGAACGCGCGAGCTTTTCGGTAGAGAAGGTGGAGCGCAAGCACGCCCACGACTATGTGTCGTATGTGGACAAGGGTTCGGAGACGTTCATCGTCAGCAAACTGCGTGAGATAGTGCCCGAGGCAGGATTCATCACAGAAGAGGGGACGACGAAGAAGGAAGATGGTTCAGCCATCAGACCTCAGACCTCAGACCTCACGTGGGTGGTTGACCCATTGGATGGTACCACGAACTTCATACATGGCTTTGCACCCTATGCTGTCTCGATAGCCTTGTGTAAGGGTAGGGAGATTGTTGTTGGCGTAGTTTATGAAATCGTCAGCGATGAGTGCTTCTATGCCTGGCAGGGTGGAGGCGCCTGGGTGAACGAAGCTCCTTTGCACGTTGGCACGAGCGAGATTAACGACGCGCTGTTGTGCTTGCAGTTGCCATATAACAGCGACGCGTATAAGCCTGTCATCAAGCGACTTATCGACCATTTCTACGGCAATGTCGGTAGCATTCGCATGATTGGTTCTGCGGCGATTGCATTGTGCTATGTTGCTGCAGGACGGTTGGACGCCTACGCTGAACGGTACATCGGACAGTGGGACTATATGGCAGGTGCACTCATCGTGAAAGAGGCTGGGGGACGCGTCACCAACTATGACGGCGAGGACTATTTCATGGAAGGTGACAGCGTGGTGGCTACGAACGGTGTCGTGCATCAAGCGTTGCAGGATGCCGTCAGAGCGGTACAAGATGCTTGTTAGACAATCATGATAAATCCGTCGTCCTGACGGATTTTTTCATTTTCAATCAGGGTTTTGAGGGCTGCATTGAGCGTTTCCGCAGGCAACTGCAGGCGGTAGAGCTCGGTGATGTGGTGACGCTGGCGGTCGGGCAGCAGGGCGAGAATCTGTTGGCAGGCATCGTGTTGGTCTGCAGGAGTCGTCGGCTGACCGTGTTCATTGAGACAGACGTCACATTGGCCGCAATCCTTTGTGGTCTCCTCGCCAAAATATTCGAGCAGCATGCGACTGCGACAACGGTCAGTCGTCTGTGCGTAGTTCGTCATGGCCTCGATGCGCTTGCGGCATTGTTTCTGACGGTCCTCGTAGATAGCGCGTGGCAGTTGGATGTGTTCCTTGTCCTCGCGACGCTGCAAGTAGCGAATGTAAGGCACCTGTTTGCGTGGAATAAAGCTGATGAGATGGCGCAGCGACAGGGCTTTCAGGATGTCGTAAACCACAGGTTGGGGGATTCCGGCCTGCTGGGCAATGACGCTCTCGTCGACGTAGCCGTAGTCGGCAAAGAGTCCGCCATAGTTGCGCAGAAGGGCAACGATGACGCGTTCCTCGACGGGTGTCACCTGATCGAGGCGGTAGAGTTCGTCGCGACTGACCAGAAAGCGCACGCGGGCTTCGTGGTCGGTATCTTGGTCGTAGTCGATATAGCCTGCGCGCATGAGGATCTGCAGGGCGGAATGAACGCGGATGGGGAAATGGTGGAAACGCTGGCAGAACTCCTCGATATTGAACTCGCGGTTGACGCCATAGCCGTCGCCGGTAGCAATCTGGTAGTAGTAGGCCAGATGTTCGTACACATCTTTAATATATTCGCGCGGGGGAAAGGTGTCGTCGACGCGCTTCGACAGTTTGCCGTTGTCGCTGCCATTGAAGAGCAGGATGGCACGGGCGGGTTGTCCGTCGCGTCCGGCACGACCCGCCTCCTGGAAATAGGCCTCGATGGAATCGGGACTATCGTAGTGGATGACCAGACGGACATCGGGTTTGTCGATGCCCATACCGAAGGCATTGGTAGCTACCATGACACGCACGCGGTCGTGTTGCCAGTCGCGCTGTCGACGGTCCTTGTCGGCATGGTCGAGTCCGGCATGATAGAAGGTGGCCGAGAGTCCTGCGTCGGAGAGGTGTTCGGCAATCTCGCGAGCATGGCGACGGCTGCGCACATAGACGATGGCCGAGCCTGTTGTCTCGCTGAGGAGACGCACTAGTTCACCGTATTTGTCGGGGGCGTAGTGAACGAGATAGGCAAGGTTCTTGCGTTCGAAGGACATGCGAAACACGGCGAATGCTGGCTGTTGGCTATTAGCTTTTGGCTCTTGGCTATTAGCCGCTAGCTTTGCGCAGATGTCGTCGACGACCTGTGGCGTGGCGGTAGCCGTCAGTGCCAGCACAGGTACATCGGGATGGATGTTGCGGATGTTGGCGATTTCGAGATACGACGGTCGGAAATCGTAGCCCCATTGCGAGATGCAGTGTGCCTCGTCGACGGTGATGAAACTCACCTGCATGTGACGCAGCTTGGTCTGAAAGAGACTACTGCCCAGACGTTCGGGTGAGACGTAGAGGATCTTGGTGTTTCCCAAGATGCAGTTCTCCAGCGTGCGCATGACGTCGTCGTGCTGCATGCCGCTATAGATGGCTGCCGCCTGGATGTCGAGCTGGCGCAGGTGGTGCACCTGGTCCTTCATAAGCGCGATGAGGGGAGTGATGACGATGCAGACGCCCTCCTTGGCCATTGCCGGCACCTGAAAGGTGATGGATTTTCCACCGCCCGTAGGCATCAGTCCCAGCGTGTCATGGCCGGAACCGATGGATTCGATGATGTCACGCTGGATGCCGCGAAAGTCGTCGTAGCCCCAGTAGCGCTTGAGAATGTCCTGATACTTACTCATCCTCCGAGGGACGTATATCCTCTATCTGCAGCTGTACCTCGCCACGCTTGTAGGTATTCTCCTCGATGGTGTAGACGATGTCGAACGAGCGTTTCGACTTGATATAACGTGCTGCTGCCGACTGTCCGAAAGCGATGCCGTTCATGACTACTGCCGACTTTGAATCGACGAGCTCGAGCTTGATATGCTCCTGATGGCGACCAACGACTTTCGACGTACCATAGTCATAGACGTTGCGTGTCAGGAACAACGGTTTCTCGTTGGCAGGTCCGTGGGGAGCCAGCTTCTTCAGCTCGTTGAGCAGGCGTTTGTTGACTTGATGAAAGTCTACTTCGGCATCAATGTCAAGCGTCTGTTGCGTCTGTTCGGGCATGATATGGTCGCTGACATATTCCTGGAAGCGACGACGGAACTCAGGGATATTCTCCTGACGGAGAGTCAAACCTACGGCATAGGTGTGACCACCGAAGTTTTCAAGCAGGTCGCGACACGACTTGATGGCCTCGTAGATGTCGAAACCTGCCACCGAACGGGCTGAACCCGAGGCAATGCCGTTGATGATAGTCAGCACGACGGTAGGACGGAAGTAGAGTTCCGTCAGTCGTGAGGCAACGATACCTACCACGCCTTTCTTCCAGTCCTGGTCGTAGAGCACGATGGATTTCTGGTGTTGCTGACTTTCCAGTCGGGACACAATCTCGTTGGCCTCTTCCGTCATCTGTTTGTCGACGTCGCGGCGTTGATCGTTATACTCATTGATGCGTGTAGCTTCCATCAACGCTTTCTTCAGGTCTTTTTCTACCAACAGGGTGACCGTTTCGGTACCATTCTGCATACGTCCTGAGGCGTTGATGCGTGGTCCAATCTTGAACATGATGTCACTCATGGTCAGTTCACGGCCTGTGAGTCCGCAGATCTCGATGATGGCCTTCAGACCTATCGACGGACTAATGTTCAGTTGCTTCAGCCCGTGGAAGGCCAGAATGCGGTTCTCACCGTCGATAGGTACCATGTCGGCTGCTATGCTCAGTGCACAGAAGTCGAGTAGGGGAATCAATCGCGAGAAGGGGATGCCGTTGTTCTTGGCAAAAGCCTGCATGAGTTTGAAACCTACGCCACATCCCGACAGGTGGTGATAGGGGTAGGTAGAGTCCGTACGTTTGGGGTTGAGAATGGCCACTGCGGGTGGCATCACGTCGTCAGGAACGTGGTGGTCGCAGATGATGAAGTCGATACCCAACTCCTTCGCATACGTTATTTCATCGATTGCCTTGATACCGCAATCGAGCACGATAATCAGTTTCACACCGTTCTCAGCAGCATAGTCTATTCCCTTTTGGCTCACGCCATATCCCTCCTCGTAGCGGTCGGGAATGTAGTATTCCACATTGGAATAGAATTGCTGTAAGAACTTATACACCAGAGCTACTGCTGTGCATCCGTCCACATCGTAATCGCCCCATACCATGATGCGCTCCTTGCGGCCCATAGCATCATTCAGGCGGTCGACGGCCACGTCCATATCGTTCATCAGGAACGGATCTATCAGCTCGTTCAGCATCGGACGGAAGAAGCGCTTGGCAGCACTCTCGGTCTTGATGCCTCGCTGGATGAGCAGATTGGCCATGACAGGACTCATGCCTATCTTCTCGGCCAGTTCCTTAGCCGCTTGCAGTCTTTCGGGTGTAGGTGGTTCGTAATTCCATTTAAACTGCATTTTAGTCGAGTTTATTGGTTACCACACTATTGCCCTTACAGCCCCAGCTTCTTGCGAATGTCCTTAGGAATGGCGTTCTTGTTGACGAGAAAGTCCATCGTGTTGGCAGCGATGTAGGTCTTGGTCATATACCAGATACCCTTGTAGTCGCCAGTCTCGCCCCACGAGTTCTGCACCATATAGTATTCCTTGCCGTTCTGGTCCTTGGCCACCCCGAAGATGTGCATGCCGTGGTCGTCGGTCAGTTCCCAATTGTCGAAATGCTCCTGACGCATCTCCTGTGTTGGAATGATTTCAGGAACGTTGCAACCTAGCGAATCGATGATGTCACGCTTTTTCGTGGTGGTCAGTTTCAGCCATTTGGCCATATCGCTGCCACGAAGGCTCTGCGTAGCCTTGCTGTCGATGGCGTAGGCAAGACCGCTGCGGGTGAAGCCGTCCTCCGAGACGTCACCGCCCCAAGCAATGGTGTAACCGTTCATCACGGCATTGTCGATAATCTGCATCATTTCGTCCATCGGTACGTTATACGACAGGGGGAAGCGCCAGTTGTCCTGCACCTCTACAGCGAAGCCCGTGTAGAAGGGATGGTGGGTGTAGCTGGTGATGCTGACGTAGTCGTCGAGGTTGATGCCCAGTGAAGCCATGAAGGTCTTGGGAGTGTATTCCTTGCCTTCGTAGGTGAACTTCTCAGGACACTTGCCCAGATAGGCGTCGAGAATGCCCTGCAGTCCGACCTTCCACTGGTTTGATATCTTCTTGGCAGTGCTCTTGGCGATAGCTGCAACGTATGGCTCCAGCACTCCGAAGAATTCGTTGAAGTTGTTCAGTGAGTCACCATACAGCGAGCCCGGGAATGGCATTGCTTCAAGCGGACAGATACCGTGATTCTTCAGCGTTGAGAGCACGTCCTCAGCGCTGCCGCCTTGTGCAAACTGGCAATCGCCATGATAGCGAACCACCTGAATGGCGCGCTCCATGTACGTCTTGTTAGCTACGAAAGCCTCGCAGAGGTTGTACTTTTTGCCCGTCTTCTTCAGGATTTCAGCCTCGAAGAACGACAGGGTAGAGTAGTCCCAACACGTACCGCTGCGGTTCTGGTCCTTGATACGCGTGATAGGGTTCTCCTTGACGACCGTAAACACGGGTTTGTTTTTGTTGACAGAGTCTTTCTTTTCCTCTGCCTGTGCACCGAGGGCAAATAGCGCCAACAGTGCCAAAGTCATTACTTTTCTCATTACTTGTCTCTTTTTTTTGTTATTATTGTTTTTTAATTGTTTTCTTCTTGTGGTCGTCAAATGCGATTCTCCATAAACGCCTCCAACTCCTGTGGATGATACGGGATGCGTTTCTGACCGAGGAAACGGCAACCGTCCTTCGTAATCAGCACGTCGTCCTCAATGCGGATGCCTCCGAAGTCCTTGTAGGTCTCGAGTTTGTCGAAGTTCAGGAATTCCTTGCAGTGTCCGCTGGCACGCCATTCGTCGATGAGCTGAGGAATGAAATAGATGCCCGGCTCGTCGGTGACGACAAAGCCTTCCTCCAGACGGCGTCCCATGCGCAGGCAGTTGGTACCGAACTGCTCCAGATTCGGACGTGTCTCCTCATCGAAGCCGACGTAGATCTGTCCGAGACCTTCCATATCGTGAACGTCCATACCCATCATGTGTCCTAAACCGTGAGGCAGGAACATGGCGTGAGCTCCAGCGCGAACGGCTTCGTCCGTATCGCCTTTCATGAGTCCGAGCTCCTTCAGCCGTTCCGTCATCATACGGCAGACGGCAAAGTGTACGTCCATATATTTCACACCGGGCTTGGCTACATCTAAAACGTAGTCGTGACAGGCCTCGACGATGCTGTATATTTCCAACTGTCGCTGGTCGAACTTACCCGTGACAGGCATTGTACGCGTGTGATCTGAACAGTAGTCGTCCAGTTCGCAACCAGCGTCACACAGTGCCAGACGCCCTGCTTCGAGCTTAGCTGCCGAGGGATTGCCGTGCATGATTTCCCCGTGTTGCGAGAAGATGGTGGCGAAACTCGTGCCTTGTGCCAGACTACGGGCAATACCATCCACCTGCCCACCGATGAAACGTTCCGTCACACCGGGCTTGATGAGCAGCTGTGCCGTCGTATGCATCACGTAACCGATGTCGCAAGCACGGTCGATAGCGTCTATCTCCTGCTGTTCCTTCGTTGCGCGTTGCTTTACTACTGCCTGGATGAGTTTCAGCGAGGCAGCTTCCTTCTGCTTAGATGGGTGTATGCCCAGCAGATCCATGATTTGTATCTTGGTGTCATAGCGGTAGGGTGGTAGGAAGTGCACCGTTCTGTTTGTTGCAATTGCATCACAACATAGCTTTGAGAGAGCCGCCATCGGGGCAGTCTTCGTGACGCCTACCTCTGTTGCAAGGTCAGCTACCGAGGGTACGAAACCCATCCACACGATATCCTCAATATCGATGTCGTCACCTAACAGCCATTCTTCGTCGTTGTCAATGTCGATAACGCCTACCAGTCCGTCGCGGTGTTGACCGAAGTAGTAGAGAAATGAGGAATCCTGACGCATGGGAGCATACGCATTGGCAGGGTAGTTACATGGTGCCTCGTTGTTGCCAAACAGGACGATGACGCCCTCGCCAACCAGTTTTTTCAGTTCCGCTCTACGACGGATATAGGTGTTTTTATCGAACATAATCTTTCAGCGTTTTAGTGTTAGTACCTATTTATTAGGTACATAATCGGGGCAAAGTTACGAAAAAACGAACAAAATACCAAAGAAAATCGACTTTTATTTGAGTTTTCTTTCCTTTTCCGAAAAAAATTCGTACCTTCGCGGACTGTTATGAGGTACTTTATCTGGTTTGGTTACGACGGAACGCAGTATCATGGTTGGCAAATCCAGCCCAATGGCATCACGGTGCAGAGCGAATTGCAGCACTGTTTGTCGTTGCTGTTGCGCGAGGAAGTCAGCATCACAGGTGCTGGACGTACGGACACGGGTGTCCACGCCCGTCGCATGGCGGCTCATTTTGATACCGAACAGCTTGTCGATACGCTCATGTTAGCAAAAAAACTGAATGGTCTGTTGCATCACGACATTGCCGTTTACAGCATTGAACCTGTTGCCGCCGACCTTCACGCCCGTTTTTCAGCAGTTTCCCGTACCTATCGCTATTATGTGCATACCCGCAAGGATCCGTTTCTTTGTACGTATTCCCTTGAACTGCACTACCAGCTTGACTATGCGCTGATGAACGAAGCCGGGCGCATCCTTATGGAATACGACGATTTCGGTGCTTTCTGCAAGGCGGGCAGTGATGTCAAGACGACGCTCTGTCACGTGACTCATGCCCAGTGGCACCAGACGTCGCCTACGACGTGGTATTTTGAGATTACTGCCAACCGTTTCCTGCGTAACATGGTGCGTGCCGTCGTGGGTACCCTCGTCGAGGTCGGACGAGGACGTATGACGCTCGACGATTTCCGTCAGGTGATAGAAGGAAAACAACGTACTCAGGCAGGCGAATCGATGCCTGCAAAAGCATTGTTTCTTGAAGATGTAAGTTATTGATGATGTGGTTAATACTCGCTTTTATGTCAGCAGCACTTTTAGGCTGCTACGACTCACTGAAGAAGAAGGCACTGCGCGACAATGCCGTGCTGCCGATCTTGTTTCTCAACACGTTTTTTTCGTCGCTCATCTTCCTGCCGTTCATCGTGCTCAGTGCCACCACTGACACCCTCGACGGCACGATGGTTCACGTGACCTCGGGCGGATGGGACATGCACAAATACATTCTCCTCAAGGCATTCATCGTTCTCTCTAGTTGGTTGTTGGGCTATTTTGGCATGAAACACCTGCCGCTTACGATTGTCGGACCTATCAATGCCACACGACCCGTCATGGTGCTTGTGGGTGCCTTGCTGGTGTTTGGCGAACGGCTCAACGCGTGGCAGTGGGCGGGTGTGCTGTTGACTATCGTCTCCTATATCCTTCTCAGACGCAGTGGTAAGAAGGATGGCATCGACTTCCGTCATGACCACTGGATATGGATGATTATCGGTGCCGCAGTCCTCGGTGCAGTTAGCGGACTCTACGATAAATTCCTCATGGCGCCTGTTAGTGAGGGCGGTATCGGTCTTGACCGCATGATGGTGCAGTCGTGGTACAACATCTACCAGTGTTTCATCATGTTGACTATGTTGTTGGTATTATGGTGGCCTAAGCACCACGAGACGACTCCCTTCCGCTGGGACTGGGCTATCATTGGTGTCAGCATCTTCCTCTCTACGGCCGATTTCATGTATTTCTATTCCTTGTCGGAACCCGATGCCATGATCAGTATTGTTTCTATGATTCGTCGTGGCAGTGTGTTGGTCAGTTTTCTCTTTGGAGCCATATTCTTTCATGAGAAGAATCTCAAAGCAAAAGCTCTCGACTTGGCACTGGTATTCATTGGTTTGGTGCTTCTATACATCGGTTCAGAGTAAAAAGTACACTTTTTATTTGGCTGTTCGCTGAATTATTCGTACTTTTGCAGTCAGTTTTAAAATTGTATATAGAATTATGGGAAAAATTATACTTACAGGCGACCGTCCGACAGGTAAACTTCACCTCGGACATTATATTGGTTCGCTGCGTCGTCGTGTAGAACTTCAGAATGCCGGCGACTTTGACAAGATGTTTGTGTTTATGGCTGACGTACAGGCTCTGACGGATAATGCCGACAATCCGGAGAAGATTCGTCAGAACATCATCGAGGTGGCACTCGACTACCTCGCTGCTGGTCTCGACCCAGAGAAGTGCACGCTGTTCATCCAAAGCCAGATTACTGAATTGGCCGAGCTGACCACTTATCTGATGAATCTCGTCTCGGTGAGCCGCGTACAGCGCAACCCGACCGTGAAGACAGAGGTGAAGATGCGTGGTTTCGAGGGCGAGAGCATCCCCTTGGGCTTCTTCTGCTACCCTGTGTCGCAGGCTGCCGATATCACGCTGTTCAAGGCTACTACCGTTCCTGCTGGTGAAGATCAGGAACCGATGCTTGAGGTTACGCGCGAACTGGTGCGCCGCTTCAATCAGGTCTATGCCCCCGTTTTGGTGGAGCCCAATATCATGCTGCCTGAGAACGCTACCGCCCGTCGTCTGCCAGGAACGGACGGCAAGGAGAAGATGTCGAAGTCGCTGGGTAACTGCATCTATCTCTCGGACGATGCCGACAGCGTATGGCAGAAGGTGCGCTCGATGTACACCGACCCCGAGCACATCAACCTGAACGACCCAGGTCACGTGGAGGGCAATGCTGTATTTACCTATCTCGACGCTTTTTCGAAACCTGAGCACTTTGCACAGTATTGGCCTGAGTACCAGAACCTCGATGAATTGAAGGACCATTATCGTCGCGGTGGCCTGGGCGATATGAAGTGCAAGAAGTTCCTGAACCAGATACTCAACGAGTTCCTCGAGCCCATGCGTCAGCGTCGTCATGAGTTCGAACAGGACATCCCCGAAATCTATAATATATTAAAGAAAGGTACGGAGAAGGCTCGTGAGACTGCCGCTCAGACCATGGACGAGGTGCGACGCGCCATGCAGATCAACTACTTCGACGACGTTGAGCTCATCCGCAGTCAGGCTGAGCGTTTCCGTGCAAAATAACGTAATAATTAATTCCTAAAATTGATAAGGTATGAAAAAGTTTTTAGTATCAATCATTGCTATTCTGATGGCAGCACCTTCCTTCGCTCAATTCTCGAGCGGTGGTTTCGAACTCGACAAAGAGAGCCTGTATTATGGTGTACGCTTCGGTGGTACCATAGCTTCGCTCAATGGTGACGTCTCTGTAGGCTCCAAGTTCGGCATAACTCTTGCCGGTGTCATCGGCCTGCGCCTCTCCAGCTCAACTCCTGTATTTCTCGAGTCAGGTCTTTACTATACCCAGCGTGGTGCCAAGGAAGGGAATATCGAAATTACCCACAACAACCTCGAAATTCCCCTGGTCATCAAGTATGGCTTTAAGGCCAACGAGCACATTGCTGTCCTTCCCTTCATAGGACCCTACTTCGCCTATGCCGTCAGTTCTGAGTGGAAAGTCAAGAATGGGAGCAATGATATAAGTTACCGTCCCAAACGCAACAACATGGGTTTCAAGCTCGGTTGCGGTGCTGAATATAATAAGATTTATGCTGAAGTAGGCTATCAGTTTGCCGCGACGAACTTCCTCGACGACGACGATCACTCCGCCCACAATAACGCCTTCTTCTTCAACCTCGGCGTAAATTTCTAACAAGATAACAGTTAAGAGTTGAAAAAAGGTGGGCTGATGTTTGGTCAGCTCACTTTTTTTTCGTACCTTCGCAGGCGATAATATCGAAAGCGTAAAAGATGATGAAAAGAGACATACGATATTGGTTGCTGGCGGCGGTGGTGGCACTGAGTGCTGAGACAGTGTTGGCACAGCAGGTGTTTAAGGACTTGCACGAGGTGAAGAAGAAGGAGACAATCTTCGGTATTGCCCGTGACAATGGGCTGACGGTGCAGGAACTGATAGACGCGAATCCCGAGATGAACCAGCCGGGCTATGAGCTGAAGAAGGGCGATGTAATCAAGATTCCGTTTAAGAAAGGTCAGGAGCCGAAAGACATTGTGAATCCGACGGCGGAGTCGCCAGTAAAGCCCAGCGTCGGCACGGACATGAGGAACAGGGCTATCCGCATCGGCGTGATGTTACCGTTGCACAACGACAATGGCGACGGCAAACGCATGGTGGAATACTACCGTGGTGTGCTGATGGCGCTGGATAGTCTGAAGGCAAGCGGTATTTCGACGGACATCCGTGCGTGGAACGTGCCTGAGGATAAGGACATCCGGCTGACGCTGCTGGAGAAGCACGTGGCTGACCGTGATCTGATTATTGGTCCGCTGTATACGAAGCAGTTGAAGCCGTTGGCTGACTTTGCGAAGGCCAACAACATCAGAGTGCTGATACCGTTTAGCATCAATTCGACGGAGGTGTACGACAACGACTGTCTGTATCAGGTGTTCCAGAACGGCAATACACTGAACGAGTCGTATGTGTTCCGTTTCTACCAGCGTTATAAGAATTCGCACGTGG
Organism: uncultured Prevotellaceae bacterium; assembly: GCA_902774925.1. Taxonomy (GTDB): domain Bacteria; phylum Bacteroidota; class Bacteroidia; order Bacteroidales; family Bacteroidaceae; genus Prevotella. The sequence goes on from CACYKE010000031.1 coordinate 12,674, forward strand.
TCATCATCGACTGCAACGACTCGACGAGTACGAAGGGTGCGTTTACACAGACGTTGCGCAGGAAGCTGGAGCAGGAGGGAATGGTGTATTCGATAACAAACCTGAAGTCGAGCGAGTCGATGTTTAAAAAATGTTTCTCGACGACGCAGCCCAATGTGGTGGTGCTGAACACGAGCCGTTCGCAGGAGCTGAACCTGGTCTTTGCTAAGCTGAGCGGACTGATGCTGACGACCCCGGGACTGAAGATTTCGATGTTCGGATATCCGGAATGGCTGATGTACACTAGCAAGCATCTGGACAATTTCTATAAGTTTGACGTCTGTGTGCCGACGACATACTATATGGATCCGTTGTCGCCCCGCACGGTGCGCTTCAACCAGAAGTACCGCACGAACTTCCATCAGGACATGCAGAAATACCACGTGAAATATGCCGCGACGGGTTTCGACCACACGTACTTCATGGTGAAGGGCATGCACATGTATGGCAAGCATTTCATGGGTTCGTCGGGTACGGTGGGCTATATGCCCGTGCAGACACCACTGCACTTTGAGCGCATCGGCAATGGCGGCATGATGAACCGTACGGTGATGTTTGTGCACTACATGCCCGAACAGCGCGTGGAAACCATCAAATTCTAAGCGACGATGAGAAAACTACTGATACTGCTGTTGCTGGTGCCGATGGTGGCGAAAGCCCAAGTGGGTGAATACCGTTCGGACTTTGCCGTCGGCGTAAACGGTGGATATATGATGAGTCAGGTGTCGTTCCAGCCCGAAGTGCCACAGGGTTGGCTAGGCGGAATGACGGGCGGCGTGTCGTTCCGATATACCTGCGAGAAATACTTCAAGAGCATCTGTGCCATCGTGGCTGAAGTGAATTACGCGCAGATGGGTTGGAAGGAGACGATAGAGGACAAAGACAACAACCCCGTTTACTATTACGGCGACGATAACAAGGAGAATCCGCTGTATTATGAGCGTCGCATCAACTATATCCAGATACCCGTGATGGCCCGTTTGGGTTGGGGGCGCGAGCGCAAGGGCGTTCAGGCGTTCTTTCAGCTTGGTCCGCAGATAGGCATCTATATGGATGAGTCGACGAATACCAACGTCGAACCGTATCGTGCTACCGTGACGCCCCGTTCGTCGGTGGTGAAGGCCCAGGAGGATATGCCTGTTGAGAACAAGTTCGACTACGGCATCGTAGGCGGTGCGGGCATTGAATTTTCGCTTCCGAAGATTGGCCATATCTTATTGGATGCACGCTACTATTTTGGTCTTGGCAACATCTACGGCAATTCGAAGCAGGACTACTTTGGCAAGTCGAACCAGCAGGCCATCGTCATCAAGATGAGCTATCTGTTTGACATCATAAAGACTAAAAACTCTAATATTAAATAATTATGTTTGAAGGACAACCGAAAGGACTATTTGCGTTGGCATTGGCCAACACCGGCGAGCGTTTTGGTTACTACACCATGCTCGCAGTTTTTGCTTTGTTCCTGAGAGCGAACTACGGACTGTCGCCAGCATTGGCAGGCACCATTTATAGTGCGTTTCTCATGTTAGTGTATTTCTTCCCGCTCATCGGTGGTATCATGGCCGACAAGTTCGGTTTTGGTAAGATGGTGACCACGGGTATCATCATCATGTTTGCCGGCTACCTGCTGCTGTCGGTACCCCTGGGGGGAGACAGCGTGGCTCTGGTAGTGATGCTGGCGGCACTGCTGCTCATCGGCTTCGGTACGGGACTGTTCAAGGGTAACCTCCAAGTGATGGTAGGCGACCTGTATAACGACCCGAAGTATGCCGACAAGCGCGACTCGGGATTCTCCATCTTCTATATGGCCATCAACATCGGTGCGCTGTTTGCACCTACGGCAGCCATCAAGATTAAGGAATATGCCGAGACGGCACTGGGTTATTCGTCGAACGACGCTTATCACTTCTCGTTTGCCGTGGCATGTGCATCGCTGATTCTGTCGATTGCTATCTACTATGTGTTCCGTTCGACATTCCGTCATACGGAGGGTGGCAAGAAGAAGGCTGCTGCCGCTGACACCGCTCCTGTCGAAGAACTGTCGAAGGAAGAGACCAAGCAGCGCATCGTGGCTCTGTGTCTGGTATTTGCTGTAGTGATTTTCTTCTGGATGGCTTTCCACCAGAACGGTCTGTCGCTGACATACTTTGCCGACGAGTTTACGGCACAGTCGGCAGAGGGCCTGCAGGCGATGTGCTTCAACGTATGGAACCTCGTGGCCGTTATCTTTATCGTATATGCGCTGTTCTCGCTGTTCCAGAGCAAGACCTCGAAGGGCAAGACCATCTCGGCCATCGTCATCATTGCCGCAGTGGCATTCCTTTGCTTGCAATATGATCCCGAGACTGGCGTGACCGTTTCCGCTCCTATCTTCCAGCAGTTTAACCCGTTCTATGTCGTTGCGCTGACACCCGTGTCGATGGCTATCTTCGGTGCACTGGCTGCCAAGGGTAAGGAACCCTCGGCTCCACGTAAGATTGCCTACGGTATGATTGTGGCCGCTGTTGCTTACGCCCTAATGGCCTTCGGTTCGTTTGGCCTGCCCATGCCGCAGACGACGATGGGTGCCGACGGCAATCCTGTAGCTGTCCATGTGGCTGACGTGACACCGAATCTGCTGATATCTGTTTACCTAGTGCTGACCTTCGGCGAGCTGTTGTTGTCGCCTATGGGTATCTCATTCGTTTCGAAGGTTGCTCCCCCGAAATACAAGGGTATGATGATGGGTGGCTGGTTTGTCGCTACGGCCATTGGTAACCAGCTTGTCGTCGTTGGCGGTCTGCTATGGGGCGCTGTACCCCTGTGGGTATGCTGGAGCGTCTTCTTGGGCGTCTGTCTCGTTGCCGCCATCTTCATGTTTGCGATGATGAAGCGACTGGAGAAAGTATGTTAAGTTTGCTACTGGCATCATGGTTGACGCTCGTGGAACTGAACTGCGAGAATCTCTTTGACTGCCAACATGATTCACTGAAGCAGGACACCGAGTGGTTGCCTGCTTCAGTACGTAATTGGACTCCCGCACGTTATTGGCGCAAGGTGAACAGCATCGGGCAGGAGATACTGTCGTGTCAGGATGACGGAATACCCGACCTCGTGGCACTGGTGGAAGTGGAGAACGATAGCGTCATCTTTGATTTGACGCGACGTTCGCTGTTGCGGCATGCAGGGTATGAATACCTGATGACGCAATCGCCGGACGTCAGAGGGATAGATGTTGCACTGTTGTACCAACCGATGACGTTCCGGCCGCTGTGCTGTGATTATCTGGAGGTGGAGCCGTTGGAAGGAATGCGACCAACGCGCGACGTGCTTTATGTTCAGGGGGAAACCCTGAACCGCGGGGATGTCGCTGGGGGAAGCAGCGGGCGCGATACGTTGCATGTGTTCGTGGTTCATGCGCCGAGCCGGTTTGGCGGTGAGCATCCGACGCGGCCTAACCGTCGGGTGGTGATGGAAAGAATTATGCAGGTTGTCAGGGAATTGCCAGAGGATGCAAAAGTTATTATTGCTGGCGATTTCAACGACTATGACGACAGTCCGTCGTTGCAGTATTTGGAGCAGCAAGGACTCATCAATGTCACTCGTGAGGCACGCGGCAGTAACGGCGCTCAGGGGACGTACCGCTATCAGGGGGAGTGGGAGAGTATTGACCACGTCCTTGTTAGTCGTGTGTTGCGCGATTTCGTTGCGGAGTCCTTCATCAATGACGCCCCGTTTCTGTTGGAGGAGGACAAAAAATACGGAGGAGTCAAGCCCCTCCGCACTTATAATGGTTATCGTTATCAGCGTGGATTTAGCGACCATCTGCCGCTTGTCGTCCGTTTCCGCTTCTAACTCTAAACTATTAACTTTTAATATTGGGTTCTTCCAATCCAATGCCCTTTTTCTTATCGACAGCCTTCAAAACGAAACCGAGGATGAGTGCAGCAACACCTAGACCAGCCAGCATGAGCAGCGGAGCAGTGTAGTCGAACTTCGTGGGGTCAGTCACTCCGGGATTCGTCTTATCGAGCACCTTACCGATAAGCAGCGGGAACAGCCACAGACCGATGTTCTGAATCCAGAAGATGAGTGCGTAGGCCGAACCGATGACCTTGGCGTCAACCAGTTTTGGAACGCTGGGCCACAACGATGCTGGAACCAGCGAGAACGACGAGCCGAGCACGAGGATGGTGACGTAGGCAATAACAATGCCACCTACGGCTGAATCCTTAAACATTGGCAGGATAAATGCGAATGTTAGGTGGCAGGCGATGAGCAACAGTGAACCCAGCACGAGCATCGAGGCTGCCTTACCCTTGTGGTCAACATAAGAGCCGAGGATTGGTGTGATGAGCACAGCCAGCAATGGGAATACGGCGAAGATAGACTCTGCCGACTGCCGCATGTATCCCATATAGCAATAGGTAACGAGTGCAATGATGCTGACGGCGAGCAAGCCGTATTTCAGATTTGCCTTCTTCTGGAAATTGCTGGCGAAACCTGCGGCAGCTACGACGAGCATGATGATATACTGCACAATGGTCACGTCAGGCTGAGCCCAGAACGAATCGCTGGCAGGCTCGGTGAGTGTCAGGTTGCACTGCAGCATGTTGACGGCATACTTCTGGAAGGGGAAGATGGCCGAATAATACAGCACGCAGAGTAGGGCGACGAGCCAGAAACCAAGGTCGCTGAGGATGGTACCGATATCGCTAATCTTGAAGGGATCGTCCTTCTCTTCTGCTTCACCAGTTTGTGCATCGAGTTTGCGATCCATGAAGAAATAAACGATGGTCATGATGAGTGCAATACACATCAGAACTACACCGAAAGCAACGCTACGGCTGACACTGATTTCGCCACCCAACTTTGCGAAGAACGGCGAGAAAATCATACATGTAGCAACGCCCAGACGTGCCAACGCCATTTCGGAACCCATAGCCAACGCCATTTCGCGACCCTTGAACCATTTGACAATTCCGCGAGAGACGGTGATACCAGCCATCTCGCAACCGCAACCGAAGATCATGAATCCGCAGGCGGCAAACTTAGCAGAGGCAGGCATGCCGGCATAGAAAGGCGATACGCCGAGTTCATCGAAGACGGGGATGTAGTTGAGGTTGTTGGTGAACCAAGTCTCCAATCCACTACCCATGAAACTTTCGCTAACGGCATACCACTTGATGATGGCTCCGACGAGCATAACAGCTGCTGAGAGCACGGCGGTAAAACGTACGCCCATCTTGTCGAGAATGATGCCTGCGAAGATGAGGAAGAACACGAATACGTTGAGGAATACCTCAGAGCCCTGCATGGTACCAAAGGCTGTAGAATCCCAGCCGCGGGTCTCCTGCATCAGATTCTTGATGGGTGAGAGGATGTCCATGAAAATGTAGCTGCAGAACATGGCGAGTGCCAGGAGCAGCAAAGCGGTCCAGCGCATTCCTGCGCTGTCGCGAAGTGTTTTTTGAATTGCTTGTGTCATTATTCTAATTTTTATTCGTTATTTCGTTATATCGGTATTTTGGGTATTACGAAGGATTTATTTCAACCAACGGTTGAGCCAGTCGAAGAATGTGCGTTGCCAGAGGATGCCGTTTTGGGGCTTCAGCACCCAGTGATTCTCATCGGGGAATACGAGGAACTCTGCGGGGATTCCCTTCATGCGAGCGGCATTGAATGCTGCCATACCCTGCGTGTAATTGATGCGATAGTCCTTCTCGCCGTGGATGCAGAGAATAGGCGTGTCCCATTTCTCTACCATCTTGTGTGGTGAGTCGTGGTAAGTCTTCTTGGCGCGAGGCATCTGCGGGCGGTGCCAGTAGGCCTCGTCGTACTCCCAGTTTGAGAACCAGTTCTCTTCAGTCTCCAAATACATAGCAGCGAGGTTGAAGGCACCGTCGTGGGCGATGAACGCCTTGAAACGCTTGTTGTGGATGCCAGCGAGGTAGTAGACGCTGAATCCACCGAACGAGGCACCAACAGCACCCAAGCGGTCGCGGTCGACAAAGGGCAGTGAGTCGGCAGCAAAATCGATGGCAGAGAGGTAGTCATCCATACACTGACCAGTCCAATCGCCAGAGATTTCTTCCTTCCACTCCTGACCGAACCCGGGCAGACCGTGACGGTTTGGAGCCACAACGACATAGCCGTTGGCAGCCATCATCTGGAAGTTCCAACGATAGCTCCAGAACTGTGATACAGGACTCTGTGGACCACCTTCACAGAAGAGCAGGGTGGGGTATTTCTTACCTTCCTCATAGTTGGCAGGCAACATAACCCAGATGAGTTCCTTCTTGCCGTCGGTAGTAGGAACCCAGTATTGCTGCATCTTGCCGAAAGTGAGTTGCGATAGAATGTGGTCGTTTTCGTGAGAGAGTTGCTGGATGGCAGAGGCAAAACCACTGCCCACAAGACCCTTTGCAGGCTTTTTGCCCTTTGCGTTTGGAGTCACCATGTAGATATCCGTAGGAGCGGAGAGGCTCTGACGGGTTGCCAGGATGCGCTGTCCGTTGTTGGCCATCTGGATGCTGGTCCAGTCGTCCCACGTCTCAGTAAGCTGAGAGACTTCGCCTTTCTGGCTGGCAACATACATATTGCAGCATCCGTGCCATACGCTAAGGAAATAGAACTGCGGGTCAGCAGCCTTGACCTTTTTACCGCTGACAGGAGCCCAGCAGAATACTTCCACATCACTCTGCCAATTGAGGTAGCGCTTCGAACCTGTTGCCAAATCGCAGATGCACAAACGGTTGAGGTCAGCTTCGTAGCCATCGCGCTCCATAGACTGCCATGCGATGTATTTGCCATCGGGCGAGAACTGCGGATTCTGGTCGTAACCAACATTGTTTACGAGGTTCTCCTTGGCGTTCACAGCCTGTGTGGCTAGCGTAATTGTTGGATCAACCTTCGGCGCAACATAGTCGGCAGGCTTGCAGAGATTCTTCGTCTCGCGTGTACCTATATTATATAAATAGATGTCCGAGTCAGTAGAGATGCTATACTCCAGTCCGGTCTTTTTGCGACACGTATAAGCAATAGTCTTCGAGTCAGGACTCCATGCCAGTTGTTCGATGCCACCAAAAGGCTCCATAGGACATTCGTAAGGTTCACCATCGAGGATGTCAACGCCGTCGGTGGCGACAGCATAACCGTCACCTACAGAGAAGACGAATGGATGCTGGATACTCTCCACATAGTGGTCCCAGTGGCGATACATCAAGTCCGTCACGCGACGTCCTGTAGCCTTTGGCAGGTCATCGGGATTCTGCTTGATAACCTCGTAGAAGGGCAGAGACTTGATGATGATAACCTGTTTGTGGTCTGGAGAGAACTTAAACCCCTCAACCTTACCGTCAGTTTTTGACAGTTGTCGACGCTCTGAGCCGTCAGTTTTCATACACCATATCTCGCCACCGCTGACGAAAGCAATCGTCTGGGTGTCGAGCCACGTCGGATCTGTCTCGCTCTTGGCGCTAGTGGTCAGTTGCTGATTCCCGGTTCCATCTGCATTCATGATGCAGATGACCTGATGACTCTTGTTCTGTTTGACACTGTAATACCCAACCTGATAGACAATACGACTACCATCTGGTGAGGCCTCAACACCTCCGATGCGCCCCATGGCCCACAAGGCTTCTGGAGTCATCATCCGGCTAGACAGTTTGATGTTACTTTTTCCAATCACGTCACTTTCCGTTGTTTTTCCTGTAGTGCTTACTGCAAGGAGTAAAGCAGCCACAAAAGTCAATATTTTTTTCATAATTATTGAATATTTGAGTGCAAAGGTACAAAAAATCCCAAACTTTTGCATCTAAACCCCAAACTTTTTGTACCTTTGCAACGAAATGAACAGAAAAAGTCATTGGTATGTATAAGTCTAAGCTACTCAGAGTCGTCATATTGCTTCTGACTGTTGTCATGAGTTTCTCGTCATGTAGATATGCTCGTCAGCAACGAGAAATCCGTGCCAGCCATGCCGATAGCGTCATTTTTGCTGTCGGTGTCACGAAGGATTACGAGCGAATGCGTGAGGTGACGGACAGTTTTGAGATAGTCGGCGACATCTCTGCGCTGAATGCCAACCGTTGGCGAGGAGTATCATATTATCGTCAGGGACAATACCGTATGGCAGAAATCTGTTACCGCAAGGCGTTGGAAAATGAGGTCAAAAACGACCTTGACCAGTTGAGCTACAACAAAGTAGCGCGTCGCTTGTCTGAGATTTTGCTAGTGAAAGGTGACTACGAAGGTTCGCTCCAGATCGCCATCCCGGCTGTAAAGAAGATGGAAGAATCAGGTATCGGTTCTGATATTGACTATGCCATTTTGCTGAATAATATTGGTTGTTGTCAGTTGAATCTGGGACAGGATGAAGAAGCAAACCAGAGTTTCATTACTGCTCGCGGACATTATGCTAACCGTTGGCAGTCGGACACGACAGGACGAGGATTCCAGGAGGCTGTTATCGGAACGGTTTATACCAGTCAGGCTTATATCAACACTCGTCGCTATGCAGAATCGATCTACTGGATCGACCGTACAGAGATGTTGCTGAACAAGTATCGTCAGAGACACGATGCACGTACGGAATATTTTGACGAATACCAAGGCCGTATAGAAATTATGCGTGCTGTAGCCTTGCAAGGACTTCATAAAGACCAGGAGGCAGCCGAGGCTTACAAACGTTTCCAAGAGACAAACTATGCCAAAACACCCGCAGGACATATCAATGGTACAGAATATCTGGTTGTGGCTCACCGATATCAGGAAGCAGCATACAACTACCGTTTCTTGGATAAAGCAATGACCGATTGGGGTATGGAGCCCTCTATTGACAACATCCAGCTCTATATGTTGCCTAAATACTCGGCGAATGCCGAGGCTGGTCGTCGTGATTCGGCACGTGTAGCAGGAGAGCGCATCCTGGCAATACTGGATTCAGCCATTACGGCACAGAAGAACAGCTCTATTGCCGAACTGGCTACTATTTATGATACTCAAGGAAAAGAAAAGGCAATTGCTGATCGTGAGATGGAACTGACCCACCAGCGACTTTACAGCACTGGTGTCGCATTGGTTCTGCTCATCATTTTCTTCACAACTTATACCTTACACAAACGTAAGGCTGCGCATAAATTGGCTGCCGCCCACGGACGTTTGGAGGAGGCGCATGGCAAACTGAAGGTTGCTTACGACCAGTTGGAGAAGACGACGAAGGCCAAAGAGCGTATTGAGAGTGAACTGCGCATTGCCCGTGATATTCAGATGTCGATGGTTCCCAACGTATTCCCCGATCGTCAAGGACTGGATATGAACGCATATATCCAGCCAGCGAAGGAAGTCGGTGGTGACCTCTATGGTTATCTGCTTCAGGGTGACGAACTGTATTTCTGTCTCGGCGATGTTAGTGGAAAGGGCGTTCCAGCCTCGTTGTTTATGGCTCAGGCCATCCGTCTGTTCCGCGTGTTGGCTACAGGACATATGATGCCAGCCGACATTGCCACCAATATCAACAACGCTCTGACGGAAGACAACGAGCAGGGTATGTTTGTCACGATGTTCATCGGACTCATCCATCTCGATACAGGACGTATGGACTTTACGAATGCCGGTCATAATCCGCCTGTTATCGGAACCAACGGCAAGGGAGAATTCCTGCCGATGGAGTCGAATGCCCCTATCGGACTCTGGCCTGGAATAGAGTATGTCGGTGAGAGTTTCGAAAATATCAAGGGACATTCGTTGCTGGTCTATAGTGACGGATTGAACGAGGCTGAGAACACGGAACAGGAACAGTTCAGCGATGAAAGGATCCTTGAAGTGCTTGGTAGAAACAACTACACCACTAGCAAACAGGTTATTGACGCGTTGGCGGAGGAAGTGGAGAAACACCGTAATGGTGCAGAGCCCAATGACGACCTGACAATGCTTTGTCTAAGGATACAGTAATAATTTTAGGAATTCAGTTAAAAAAGTGACAATTTGTTTGGTGGTTTCAGAAGAAATGAGTACTTTTGCAGCCGATAAACGAAAAAAAGAGTAAAAATGAAAAGTCTACACCTGATTAGCAACCTGATTATTATTCGACTGCGTCAAGCTGCCGGAAGTGATAGGGTATGTATATAATTAAGGTATAAGACAATACGATACAGAGCCTTTCTCACTTCCGGGTGTAGAGAGGCTTTTTTGTATTAAGAGATAAAAGAAAACAGTAATTTAACACATATAATTAGACTGAGATGAGTGACAGATTGTTTATTTTCGACACGACGCTGAGGGACGGCGAACAGGTGCCTGGATGCCAACTGAACACGGTAGAGAAAATTCAGGTGGCGAAGGCCTTGGAGCAGTTGGGCGTGGACGTGATTGAAGCAGGATTCCCTGTGTCGAGTCCGGGTGACTACAACTCGGTGATTGAGATTTCGAAGGCTGTTACGTGGCCTACGATTTGTGCGCTGACGCGAGCTGTTGAGCACGACATTGACGTGGCTGTTGAGGCGTTGCAGTATGCCAAGCATAAACGCATCCACACGGGTATCGGTACCAGCGACGAGCACATCAAGTATAAGTTCAATTCTACGCGCGAACGCATTCTGGAGCATGCCGTCGAGGCGACGAAGTATGCCAAGCGTTTCGTGGACGATGTGGAGTTCTACTGCGAGGATGCAGGTCGGACGGATAACGATTATTTGGTGCAGGTTGTTGAAGCAGTCATCAAGGCTGGTGCAACAGTGATAAATATTCCAGATACGACGGGCTATTGTCTGCCACAGGAGTACTACGACAAGATTCGTTATCTGAAGGAACATGTGGACGGCATTGACGCGTGCATCATTTCGACGCATTGCCATAATGACCTTGGTTTGGCGACGGCTAATACGCTGAACGGTGTGTTGGCTGGAGCACGACAGGTGGAGGTGACCATCAACGGCATCGGAGAACGCGCTGGTAATACCAGTCTGGAGGAAATCGCAATGATTCTGAAATGTCACAAGAGTATCGATATCGAGACGAATATCAATACGACGAAGATTTATCCGATGAGCCGTATGGTGTCATCGCTGATGAACATGCCCGTGCAGCCCAACAAGGCCATCGTGGGTCGCAACGCGTTTGCACATTCTTCAGGCATCCATCAGGACGGCGTATTAAAAAATGTACATACGTACGAGATCATGGACCCCAAGGATGTTGGCATCGATATTGACAGCATCGTACTGACGGCTCGCTCAGGTCGTGCAGCTCTGAAGCACCGCCTGATGATCAATGGTGTGGACGTGAGTGACGAGCATAAGATTGACAAGATATATGAGCAGTTCTTGGCATTGGCAGACAAGAAGAAGGAAATCTCGGATGCCGACGTCATGATGCTGGCAGGTGCCGATGTAGCTGATACACATGCTGTCAAGCTTGATTTCTTGCAGGTAACATCAGGCAAGGGTGTGAAGTCGGTGGCAAGTATCGGACTGGACATCAGCGGTCAGAAGTTCGAAGCTGCGGCCTCTGGCAATGGTCCTGTGGATGCTGCCATCAAGGCGCTGAAGAAGATTATCATGAAGCAGATGACGCTGAAGGAGTTTACCATTCAGGCTATATCGAAAGGAAGCGACGATGTGGGTAAGGTGCACATGCAGGTAGAGTACGACGGTAGTCTTTACTATGGCTTTGGTGCCAATACCGACATTGTGACGGCCTCTGTGGAAGCATATATTGACTGTATTAATAAGTTTAGGGTAGAATGAATACGTTGTTCGATAAAATATGGGATGCACATGTGGTGCAGACGGTTGACGACGGGCCCACGCAGTTGTACATCGACCGCCTGTATTGCCATGAGGTGACTTCTCCGCAGGCCTTCGAGGGTATGCGGGCAAGAGGATTGCGGTGTTTCCGTCCTGAGCAGATTGTCTGTATGCCAGACCACAATACGCCAACCCACAATCAGGATAAACCCATCGAAGACCCTATTTCTGCCAAGCAGGTTGCCACGTTGGCGCAGAATGCCAAAGATTTCGGTTTGAAGCATTTTGGCATGTATTCGAAGGACAACGGTATCATCCACGTGGTAGGCCCTGAGAAGGGACTGTCGTTGCCTGGTATGACAATCGTCTGTGGCGACTCCCACACATCCACGCATGGCGCGATGGGTGCTGTGGCCTTTGGCATCGGAACCTCAGAGGTGGAGATGGTAATGGCTTCGCAATGTATTCTGCAACAGAAACCCAAGTCGATGCGCATCACGATTAACGGTACGTTGGGCAAGGGCGTGACAGCGAAGGACGTCGCGCTATATCTGATGGCAAAACTGACGACAAGTGGTGCTACGGGTTATTTCGTGGAATATGCTGGTGAAGTGGTTAAGAACCTCACGATGGAGGGCCGTCTGACGCTCTGCAACCTGTCGATAGAGATGGGTGCACGTGGCGGTTTCATCGCACCAGATGAGGTGACCTTTGATTACGTCAAAGGTAAAGAATATGCCCCTAAGGGCGAAGAGTGGGAGAGAGCCGTTGCTTATTGGAAGACGCTGAAGAGTGGCGACGATGCCGTGTTCGACAAAGAACTGGTGTTCGACGCCAAAGATATCGAGCCACGTATCACTTATGGCACCAATCCAGGTATGGGCATTGGTATTACGGAGGCTATTCCTCTCACCTCTGATCTCTTACCTCTGACCTCTGGCTTTGAAAAAGCCCTTCAGTATATGGGCTTCAAGGCTGGTGAGTGTCTGCTGGGTAAGAAGATAGACTACGTATTCTTGGGTGCTTGCACCAATGGGCGCATCGAGGACTTCCGTGCTTTTGCCTCTATTGTGAAAGGGCGTAAGAAGGCTGATAACGTTGTGGCTTGGCTGGTGCCTGGCTCATGGGCTGTGCGCCAGCAGATCGAGGACGAAGGTCTTGACAAAGTGCTCGAAGCTTCCGGCTTCGAGATTCGCCAGCCTGGCTGTTCGGCTTGCCTCGCTATGAACGACGACAAGGTGCCTGCTGGCAAGTATGCTGTCTCTACTTCGAATCGCAATTTCGAGGGTCGTCAGGGACCAGGTTCGCGCACCATCCTTGCATCACCTTTAGTAGCAGCTGCAGCTGCCGTCACAGGAGTAATAACCGACCCAAGAACACTATTATGAAACAGAAATTTGACATCATAACATCGACGTGTGTGCCCCTTCCGTTGGAGAATGTGGACACCGACCAGATTATCCCCGCACGCTTCCTCAAGGCAACCACCAAGGAGGAAAAATTCTTTGGCGACAACCTGTTTCGCGACTGGCGATACAGGGAGGACGGCAGTGTGGTTGAGGATTTCGTCCTCAACAACCCCAAGTTCAAAGGCTGCATCCTCGTCGCTGGTAAGAACTTTGGTTCCGGCTCTTCACGTGAACACGCTGCTTGGGCCATTGCGGGCTATGGGTTCCGCGTGGTTATCTCGTCGTTCTTTGCCGATATCCACAAGAACAACGAACTGAACAACTTTGTGTTGCCCGTGCAGGTATCAGAAGCTTTCCTGTCTGAATTGTTTTCGACGATTCATGGGAATCCTGATGCTCAGGTTGAGGTCGATCTGCCCAACCAGACGGTTACCAATCTCACGACGGGCCATTCTGAGCACTTTGATATCAACGGCTACAAGAAGCATTGTCTGATGAACGGATTGGATGATATCGACTTCCTCGTGGCGAATAAAAATAAAATAGAAGCATGGGAGCAGAGAAGGTAAATACATATCAGCGCATCCTGCCCTTCGTAGAGATTATGGACGCTACGTTGCGCGATGGTGAGCAGACCAATGGCGTGTCGTTCCTGCCTCATGAGAAACTGGTGATGGCTCGAAAGCTGTTGTCTGACGTCAACGTCGATCGTATCGAGATTGCATCGGCGCGTGTATCGGAAGGCGAGCGTGAGGCCGTTACCAAGATATGTGCCTATGCCCAGAAGAACGGGCTGTTGGATCGTGTTGAAGTGTTGGGCTTCGTGGATGGTGGCAAGTCGATAGACTGGATTGCCGAGTGTGGCGGAAAGGTCGTCAACCTGTTGGCGAAGGGCTCGCTGAAGCATTGCACCCACCAGTTGCACAAGACGCCCGAGGAACACATCAGCGACATCCTTCACGAGGTGGAATATGCTGCCAGCAAGGGCATCAGCGTGAATCTCTATCTTGAGGACTGGTCGAACGGTATGAAGGATTCGCCCGAATACGTCTATCAGTTGATGGATACGCTAACTGCTAATAGCCAAAAGCAAATAGCCCGTTTCATGTTACCTGATACCTTGGGTGTGATGAATCCCCTGCAGGTCATCGAATACTTCCGCAAGATGATGAAGCGCTATCCTGAGACGCATTTCGATTTCCATGCCCATAACGACTACGACCTTGCGGTATCGAACTCGTTGGCGGCTGTGTTGAGTGGTGCTCGTGGTTTGCACGTCACCGTCAATGGGCTGGGGGAGCGTTGCGGCAATGCGCCAATGGCCTCCGTGCAGGCTATCCTGAAGGACCAGTTCCATGCCAAGACGAATATCGTGGAGAGCCAGTTGAACGACCTCTCTCGAATGGTCGAGAGTTTCAGCGGTATCAGCGTTGCCCCCAATCAGCCGATTGTGGGTGAGAACGTGTTTACCCAGGTGGCTGGTGTGCATGCCGATGGCGACACGAAAGATAAGCTGTACTACAACGAGCTGATGCCAGAGCGTTTTGGTCGTAAGCGTGAGTATGCGCTGGGCAAGAATAGCGGTAAGGCCAATATTGCCAAGAACCTCGAGAAACTCGGTCTGGAACTGACCCCTGAGCAGACGCGTCGTGTGACGGAGCGCATCACGGAGTTGGGTGATAAGAAAGAAATTGTGACTCAGGAAGACCTGCCTTTTATCGTTTCCGATGTATTGAAACACGACAGCTCTGACGATAAAGTGAAGTTGATAAGTTACGTTGTATCAACGGCTTACGGTTTGCGCCCTGGAGCAAATGTTAAAGTGGAAATCAATGGTCAACAGTACGAAGCCGCAGGCACGGGCGATGGTCAATACGACGCCTTCGTCAAGGCGCTTCGATATATTTACAAGAAGTATCTCGACCGTACATTCCCCATTCTGGCCAACTATCAGGTCACCATTCCTCCTGGCGGACGGACTGATGCCTTGGTACAGACCGTCATCACGTGGAACGACAATGGTAAGATGATCCGTACACGTGGCCTCGATGCCGACCAGACGGAAGCAGCCATCAAGGCGACATTTAAGATGTTAAACATCATAGAAAACGAGATAACAATATAGCGAAATAACGGAATTACGAAATAACGAAAAATAAATAATATGAAACTGAAAATTGCGGTATTGGCTGGTGACGGCATTGGCCCAGAGATTATGAAACAAGGTGTGGCTGTAATGAACGCCATTGCCAAGAAGTGTGGTCATGAGTTCGAGTATGAGGAAGCGCTGGTAGGTGCCTGTGCCATTGATGCCTGTGGCGATGCCTATCCAGATGCGACTCATGATGTCTGCATGCGCGCTGATGCAGTCTTGTTCGCTGCTGTTGGCGACCTGAAATACGACAATAATCCCACGCTGAAGATGCGTCCTGAGACAGGCTTGCTGGCGATGCGCAAGAAACTCGGACTCTTTGCCAACATCCGTCCTGTGGCCACGTTTGATTGCCTGCTGCACAAATCTCCGCTGAAGGAGGAACTGCTGCGTGGTGCCGATTTCGTGGTCATCCGCGAACTGACGGGTGGCATGTATTTTGGTGAAAAGCATCAGGACAACGATATGGCTTTCGACACCAATATCTATACGCGTCCTGAGATTGAGCGCATCCTGAAGGTCGCCTTCGAGATGGCCATGACGCGTCGCAAGCACCTCACCGTTGTCGATAAGGCTAACGTGTTGGCGTCCAGTCGTCTGTGGCGCCAGATAGCCAAGGAGATGGAGCCCCAGTATCCTGAGGTCACCACCGACTATATGTTCATCGACAATGCCTCGATGCGTGTACTTACGGAGCCTCGTTTCTTTGATGTCATCGTGACGGAGAATACCTTTGGCGACATCCTCACCGACGAGACCTCCTGTATCACCGGTTCTATGGGTCTCCAGCCCTCGTCGTCGTTGGGCGAGCACACCCCACTTTTTGAACCTGTTCACGGCTCATGGCCGCAGGCTGCTGGTCAGAACCTAGCCAATCCGCTGGCACAGATTCTCTCTGCCGCCATGCTATTGGAGCACTTTGGGCTCAATAAGGAGGGCGCTCTTGTTCGTGAGGCCGTCAATGCCTCGCTGGATGCTAACGTCCGCACCCCTGAAATCCAAGTTGAGGGTGGCAAGAAATACGGAACTAAAGAAGTAGGTCAATGGATTGTAGAGTATATCGAAAAGGCCTGATGGCTACGTTGCGGAGAGTCCTGATGCTGGCTTTACTGTTTGTTGCGACTCAGTCGCAACTTACCTTACAGGCTCAGGAAAATTGGCGCGACTCGCTGACGGCTATCAACAAACAGATTGCCCAGTCGCAATGGTCAACGGAACTGCATCTGCGCAAGGCCAATGCCAACCTGCAACTCCAGCAATGGCAGTATGCTATTGATGAGTATGGACTGGTGCTTCGACATGAGGAACGCAATCCTGCAGCCTTGTTTTATCGCGCTTACGCCTACACACACATGCGACGTTTCGATTTGGCGCGCAACGACCTCAACGACCTGTTGGCCATCGTACCACGTCATTTCGAAGGACGCCTGTCGCTGGCGGTCGTGCTGCAACAACTGGGTAGAAAACAGGAGGCGCTCGATGAATTGAATCAAAC
Source organism: uncultured Prevotellaceae bacterium (assembly GCA_902774925.1). Lineage (GTDB taxonomy): Bacteria > Bacteroidota > Bacteroidia > Bacteroidales > Bacteroidaceae > Prevotella. The sequence goes on from CACYKE010000031.1 coordinate 29,498, forward strand.
CATCCAACAGCATCCTGATTCTGCTGTGGCCTATGCTGCCCGAGCCAATCTGGAACGACAGCTGAAACAGGACGAAGCCGCGCTCTATGACTGGCAGCGTGCTGAAGAGCTGTCTCCTCGCGATGCCACCTATGTGGTATCACACGTCGATCTGTTGCTCGTCTTGGAACGACGCGAAGAGGCGCGCCGTGTGCTCGATGCTGCCGTCCGTCGAGGTATTCCCCGTGGCATGTTGCGCGAATGGTTTGATAAATGTAAACGCTAATAAATAGTTCAACGTTCAATGTTTAATGTTCAACGTAAATTAAAGAATCCTACCAAACTACAGTTTACCATCGGCTTCTTTGTCGTAGTTGCCCTGTTATGGGGTGTCCGCTATCTTACGCGTAGCACTCCGCAGGACATAGTGGAAGAACCGACCGCGCTTGCTGCCACCCATCATCATCGCATTCGTGGCGTGGCCAACTACAAGGCCGAATTCCCCGATAGCCAGAGCGTCCAGATTGTCGCTGCCGAACGTTGGGGCGTACGTCCTGTGCAAAACCGCGAGGACGCCGAGAAACGCAAAAAGGAACTGGTATATGTTGGCGAAAGCCCGTACTGGCATGTTGACCGCCTCTCCAGCTCCATTCCCTATCTTGTACCGCGTGCCGCCACGCTGTTGCAGGACATTGGCCAGGCCTTCTACGACAGTCTCTACAACAAGGGCATTCCCTTCAACCAGCTCATCGTCACCAGCATCCTGCGTTCGATGGATGACGTAGCGAAGCTGCAACGTCACAATTCCAATGCCACCGAACGCTCATGCCATCTGTTTGGTACCACGATTGACATCTGTTACAACCGTTACCATCCCGTCACACGACCCGTCCGCGACGACACCCTCAAGTGGGTGCTCTCCGAAGTTCTCCGCGACAAGCGCAATGAGGGCCGTTGCTATATCAAATACGAAGTCAAGCAGGGTTGTTTCCATATGACAGTGCGATAACAATCAAAAAAAATGCTAAATCCTTGCAGGAATTAGAAAAAAGTTGTATCTTTGCACTTCGTGAATACTATTTATTATTTATAAACAATAGAAAAACAATAATTTATGAGCCAAAAAAGAGTTTACCTCTTCGGTAACGGTAAGGCCGAAGGTAATGCAAAAATGCGTGAGGAACTCGGTGGTAAGGGTGCTAACCTTGCCGAGATGAACCTGCTTGGTGTTCCCGTTCCTCCAGGTTTCACAATCACAACCGATTGCTGTAACGAGTACTATCAGGTTGGTCAGCAGAAGATCATGGAGCTGCTGAACGACGACGTGATGGCTGCTGTGAAGCACATCGAGGTGCTGATGAACTCTAAGTTCGGTGACAAGGAGAATCCTCTGCTTGTTTCCGTTCGTTCTGGTGCCCGTGCTTCTATGCCTGGTATGATGGACACCATCCTGAACCTCGGTCTGAACGACGAGGTTGCTGAGGGAATGGTTAAGAAGACCCAGAATCCTCACTTCGTATACGACAGCTATCGTCGTTTCGTACAGATGTACGGTGACGTCGTGCTGGAGATGAAGCCCGTGAACAAGACCGACATCGACCCATTCGAGGAAATTATCGAGAAGGTGAAGGCTGAGCGTGGCGTGAAGCTGGACAAGGACCTGAACGTTGACGAGCTGAAGAAGCTGGTTCAGCTGTTCAAGCAGGCCATCAAGGAACGCACTGGTAAGGACTTCCCCAACGATCCTATCGAGCAGCTTTGGGGCGCTATCTGCGCTGTGTTCCGTTCTTGGATGAACGAGCGTGCTATCCTTTATCGTAAGATGGAAGGTATCCCCGACGAGTGGGGTACAGCCGTATCTGTAATGGCAATGGTATTCGGTAATATGGGTGACACCTCTGCTACTGGTGTATGCTTCAGCCGTGATGCCGCTAATGGTGAGAACCTGTTCAACGGTGAGTATCTGGTTAACGCACAGGGTGAGGACGTTGTGGCTGGTATCCGTACCCCACAGCAGATCACCAAGATTGGTTCTCAGCGCTGGGCTGAGCGTGCTGGCATCTCTGAGGCTGAGCGCGTAGCCAAGTATCCTTCTATGGAGGAGGCCATGCCCGAGACCTATGCACAGCTGAACCAGATTCAGGAGAACCTCGAGAACCACTACCACGACATGCAGGATATGGAGTTCACTGTTCAGGAGGGCAAGCTGTGGTTCCTGCAGACTCGTAACGGTAAGCGCACAGGTGCTGCTATGGTTAAGATTGCCATCGACCTGCTCCATGAGGGTATGATTGATGAGAAGACCGCCATCATGCGTTGCGAGCCCAACAAGCTCGACGAGCTGCTGCACCCCGTATTCGACAAGAAGGCTCTCTCTGCTGCTAAGGTTATCGCTCAGGGTCTGCCCGCATCTCCTGGTGCTGCCTGTGGTCAGATTGTGTTCCACGCTGACGACGCTAAGGCTTGGCACGAGGACGGCCACAAGGTAGTGCTCGTACGTATCGAGACCTCTCCTGAGGACCTTGCTGGTATGGCTGCTGCCGAGGGTATCCTGACCGCTCGTGGTGGTATGACCTCTCACGCTGCTGTGGTTGCCCGTGGTATGGGTAAGTGCTGCGTATCAGGTGTAGGTGCTCTGAACGTAAGTTATAAGGACAAGACTGTCGAGATTGACGGCGTAGTATATAAGGAGGGTGACTACATCTCTCTGAATGGTACCACTGGTCAGGTTTACGCTGGCGAGGTGCCCACCAAGGCTGCTGAGCTCTCTGGTGACTTCAAGGAGCTGATGGACCTCTGCGACAAGTACACCAAGCTGCAGGT
>CACYKE010000032.1 GCA_902774925.1 uncultured Prevotellaceae bacterium
GGTTATTCCAGAAATATGTTGTACTTTTGCCATCGCAATTGATTTGCAATTCCCCCGATTTGCACTTTCCTACGGTGGTCGGGGGGATTTTTCTTATCCCCTACAAAGGTACAAAATTTCTATCATATTACAAATCAATTAGTTATAAAGTTTCTTAATATTTGGCGACACACCCTATCTATCACACGCTTGCACTAAAGCTATTATTCCAACTCATTTTCAGGAACTATCTCCCACAAAACGAATGGATTTTGGCCGTATATGCCATTCTTATTACAATGGGACTGCTTTATCTGTCTCGTTACAAAGTTTTCAACACACTGCTCAATCCTATCAGTGATTATCGAGAATCCAAGCATAGAGCGAATCTTAATAATAGTGAAAAATAAAACTCAAGAATTGTTTTTCTAAATTATTATATGTATATTTGCATCAGAATAGAAATGACTAAAGTATGGACCTAAGCATTATCGTTCCTGTCTATAATGTTGAAAAGTATATCAGACCTTGTATTGAAAGTATTTTCAACCAAGGGTTTGATGATGCTGACTTTGAGGTTATCATAATAAACGATGGAAGTACTGACCGTAGCATGGAGATGATTACCGACATCATCGGCCAACATCAAAACATTACTGTCATCAATCAGGAAAATCAAGGTTTGTCTGTAACCCGAAATAATGGGATAGCAGTCGCAAAAGGTGATTATATCCTCATGCCTGACTCCGATGACCTACTGATAGAGCATAGTCTGAAACCTCTTTTAGAGAAAGCCTTGGAAACAAAAGCAGATGTAGTGGTTGCAGACTTCTATGAAATGACTAATGACGAAATTGAATCCTTAAAAATCAATCTTCCAAACTTTGCAGACATCAATATTGAGGAAAAAACGGGGGAACAAATGTTCTTTGAATTCCTCAAACCTCACAATTATACTGTCTGGCGATCTCTTTACAAGAAAGACTTCTTAAGTAATCACAAGATAACGTTCTATCCCGGTATTTATTGTCAAGACAAACCGTTTACTCACGAAATATATTTAAAAGCCAAGACATGTATCAAAGCGTCGTGGCCCATTTACATATACAGACGCCACCCACAAGGCATATCATACACCATGTCAGAGAAATATGCAAAAGACTATTGTAAGATTATCAACATCATGTGGGATATGGCTTCAGATCTGGATTTGTCACCAAGAATAAGGAAAAAAATGTTCGACCATACATTTAATGCTTTTACCATGTTGTCAAGCAGGCTAATACATGAATATAATAGCATTAGCAAAAGTGCTGAGATCATTGATTATTTAAATACAATTGCCCCCAATTTACATTTCAGTCATGGTCTCAAACAGAAAATATTTACCATGATGTTAAAAAAATGTCCGCATACATATATACGCTTACGATATTTTTACAGCATTATTTGGGAAGATAAAATTCATCCCTATATACGACATCATTCATTCAAAAAAATTTAGTATGGATATAGATTTTGTTGTTCTTTGGCTCGACTCAAACGACCCTAAGTGGCAAAGTGATTATGCGAAATATAGTCCCCAAACAAAAACGGGAAAAGAGAACGTGCGGTTCCGTGATCACGACACATTCAGATATTGGTTCAGAGCAGTTGAAACATATGCGCCCTGGGTACACAAGGTTTTCCTTATAACCAATGGCAAATTCCCTGATTGGATCAACAAAGATTGTCCTAAACTGGAACTAGTAGAGCATACGGACTATATACCAGAGGAATACCTGCCAACATTCAACTCTGGCGTAATTGAAATCTTTTTGAACAGGATTAAAGGATTATCTGAACATTTCGTTTATTTCAACGATGACTTCTTCCTAAACGCACCTGTCAGACCAGATTATTATTTCAAACATGGACTACCATGCGATAATAATAAAGAATCATTTTTTAATGTCCCCATTTACACTAAAGAGGACAGATTTGGAATAACAATTACAATGTTAGCTAATATTGGTATAGTAAACGGTCATTTTAACAGGTGGAAAACCGTACGTCAATCACCTATGCGTTGGTTTGGGACACACCTCGGAATTAAAGGGCTCATTACGAGTTGTCTATTAGCAAAACAAAGACTCTTTATTGGATTCACCAATTATCACATAGAGCAAGCTTTCCTAAAATCCATATTCGATGATGTCTGGGAAAAAGAGGAAGAATTTATGAAAAAAAGTTGCACAAGGTTTAGGATTGACGTTTGTGTAAATCAGTACATTTTCCGCTATTGGCAATTTGCCTCAAATAAGTTTTATCCTAAGAAAAGAAGTCGGGCTTTTTTCTTCTTAAGTAACAGAAAAGTACTTAAAGAATTAGAGAAGACAATGATGAATGAAACATGTAAATCCTTCTGCCTAAATGATAGTCCATTCTGTCGTGACGAGGATTACAAGTATCTAAAAAAGAATCTACCTTTGTTGTTTGAAAAGAAATTTCCCCAAAAGTCATCTTTTGAGCAATAGCATCAAATCCATTTCATCATTTTTCCTATGACATAGGCTGTCCCTACAGAAAGAAATGATGGTAATACACTTATCAAATAGAATATAATATGAAAAGTCCTGTAGCGCTTAAACTTTAGAATCTCCGCCAATGTAGCAGGATGTTTTAATTCTTGACGTATTTCCCTATTCGACAAAGGCTCAGTAAAACGCTTACGATGGCGCAAAGCAACGCAGACAGCACGAAACTTATGCTTCATAACCCTTGCACAATGGACATCATAGAATGAGCGATCTTTTAAACGGGCACATCTTTCTGTCATCTTTGCATCTGTTTTGAAGCGTTCTCTGATTTCAGCTACAGGAATATGCTCTCGAACCTGATTACCCATAATTGAACCTGGACGAATAACATAATTATAGGTAATATCCGGTAACAAAACCGCACAACTAACTTCCGAATAATAGTCCGACAAAAACAAAGAATCTTCGTCTTTCCTTGCTGCAAAACGCAAATTGTTCGTATTCAAAAATTCCCGCGAAAACAAAATGTTACACGCTGTAATTGCAATATGCCATCGTAAATCTGAACAAACAAAATTGGCGAAAGCATCCTTACCTTCTATTATTTGGTAAGAAGAGTATTGCAATGTAGGAAGTTCATCATTTGTTCCCCAAATGACCTTTCTCATAGATGCAATAACAACATCGGTATGGTGGAGAACAGCTTGGTCAACCATTAATTGTATTGTTTGAGGCTCTATGTAATCATCAGAATCAATAAAATAGATAAATTCACCCTGCGCATTTTCAATAACAGTGTTACGTGCCTCACCAAGTCCCTTATTTTGGGAATGCTTTACTATTTTTATTAGTTGTCCATTAGAATGAGATTGTTGGATATCTGCAACAATCGCCATGGACTTATCCGTACCCAAATCATCAACCACCAGAATCTCAAGATTCTGATACGTCTGATTTAACACAGATAATAGACATTTCTCTATATATGATTCCACGTTATAAACAGGAATGCCAATTGTTATTAAAGGATTATTCATATTATAATAATTGTTTAAATAATTGTTTCCAAAGAGACATTATATGATTTACATCATATATTTGAGATGAAACAATTCCAGCTTTACCTATCTTAACACGTAACTCTTGATTATCCATTAATAAACACACTTTATCAACAAACTCTTCCAATTTCCTTTGACGAACAAGAAAGCCATCAACGCCATCCGTGACAATCTCAGCTGGGCCATATGGACAGTCAAAGGCAACGACAGGAAGTCCACAACTCATTGCCTCTGGAAGAACCAGTCCGAATGGTTCGTAACGTGATGTCATCAACAACATGGAACTTCTAAGATATTCTTCGAAAATAGTTGAGGTGGGTTCATGAACGACAATATTGATGTCCATTCCTCGTATTTGGGACTGAAGCATCTCTTTTTCACTACCATAGCCACCAAAGATATGAAGTTGCCAATCTGGATGCCGCTGACTAACAAGGCTCCAAATTCGCAAAAGAGATGGAATATCTTTCTGGTATGTATAACGTCCTACAAATATCGCTGATTTAGTGCAACAATCACTATATCTTCCTGTATTATTCAGATGTACTACATTAGGAATCACCTGAACATGCGGATTGAGCTTCTTCCATTCCGATGCATCACCTTGTGTTAAAGCGACAACCATTTGGACTTTTTTCACAGCCCGAAAGTACCACTGTGTTTGGATTTTTTGTAACAAAGAAAGTTTCTCAAACTTGTATGCCAGAAAGGAATTATGAGATTCATATACAACGGGAATTGTTCTCTTGACTTTTATTACAGAAGGAAGATACTCTTGTCTTGTGCATATAATTACATCTGGCGAGAATGACTGAATCCAAGCAGCCATACGCTGCCGGAACTGTTGTTGAAGTTTGAAAAATAAACGGTAGCGCTTCCAGCCCGAATAACGATACACCCGATGGAACATGATACCCAAATCATGACATTCCACTTTAGGATTTAAGGGGAAAACGATGGGATGATTCCCCTGATTGGCAACCAACAGACAGACTTCACAACCGCCATATTCGACAAGCCAATTCAACTTATCTGTTAAGACTCGTTCTATTCCGCCATGGATGGCTAATGTATTTTCAACATATAGCAATTTCATTGGCTAATTCTGTTTGACTAAATTATCCTCACGATCCTCGTAATGGTCTTTCTTGGAAAAAATACGAGTGATTCCCTTCCCTTGTATCTTCACATGATGGAGAAAGCTCTGCCACACGGACTGATTACCAATAGTACCATAGCCTGTTATGGCACGACAACGACGGTCACGCACAAACTTAATCTTACCATATTTCTTCAAAGACAATGCCATAGAGCCGTCTTCGCCACGGATAATGTCTACCCGATATTCTTCTTTGCGGCCAAAATCGGCATTATAGGCAAAGACCAAACCACGCACGCTCAGCTCCGGACGATTAAAATGCTGAATCCATAAGAACAGGTCACGGCACATCTCAAAAAGTTTAAGTCCTAATTTACTATGATTGGCATCTGGAAAATACCCCCACGTTGCAGACACTGCAACAACACCAGGCTTCATTAAATGATCCAGCATTATCTCATAATACTGCGGGGGATAGATGGTGTCACTATCCACATCGAAATAATACTTTCCACGTGAGTGTTGCAGACCACATCGACGGGCGTAGCCACAGGAATGCTGGTATTCAGTATAATACGGAATGCCTGATTTCTCGTATATCTCTGCTGTTCGATCCTTTGAGTCGTTATCGACACCTATGATTTCCACAGGATATTTACACTTGATTTCACTGATTGCCCAAAGACAAGCCTGCAAATGCGTCTCCTCGTTATAGCCAATCACTACAATACTCGCTAAAGGCTCAGGACTCTGAAGTTTTGCCAACCTCTCTCGCGTACCAGTTATAATATCCTCAGGAACCTCGCTAAAAGGTTTCCCGTATATCGTCATGTATTTTTCGTACCATTTTGTCATATTTGTTACTTTTTGTGCAAAGATAAAGAAAAGTTTTCAAACTACAAAATAATATCACATAAAAAAATATTAATCTAAACATCATTATAACAATCATTGGTAAAACGTTCTTGGAGCCATGATTTAATGTCGTTTTTAAGTTCATCGTGCCATTTGAATGATTTTCTATATCCCCAACCATGACCTCCTGAAGGATATACCACTAATTTTACAGGTCTTCTATGTTTTCGTATTTCTTCAGAATACAGAATTGAATTATTGGGATTGACAGTACTGTCATTTTTCGACACGGCAATGAATGTGGGCGGAATTGTGGTAGAAACATGTAACTCACTACTAAATTGCTCATCAGTTGCTCTTGATGATCTTTCTCCTAACAGGCGATCATGCGACCATTTGTGGGTAAGCTCTTCTCTCATGGAGATAACGGGATATAATAAGATAGCGAAATCTGGACGGATCAGACTATTCTCTGATACTGAAGCTAAGGACACAAGGTGACCTCCTGCCGAAAAGCCCATCATTCCTATGTAGTCTTTTCTTAAGGCATTTATAGCTGAATGATGTCGAAGAAAGTACATGGCATCTTTAATATCTGTCATAGGTTTCTTAGGATTTTTCTGAGGCATCCTATATTCCAAAACAGCCACGTTAAAATTCTGTTTTATAAAAAAAGGGACCCAAAAATACCCTTCAGTCCATCTGCCAAGTGAGGCATATCCGCCACCTGGGCATAATAATATCATTCGTTGTTTATTTTCTTTGTTACAGCAATAGAATACTGTTAATTTTGCCCCATGCGGGAGTGTTATTCTTTCTACATGCCTCAGACCTTCAAAAAGGGCAATGCCTGTAAGTGTAAGAATAACAAGTATAATTACAATAAATATCTTTTTTCTTCTATTCATGTTCTAGCAACCTTTACTTTTTCGATAAGAAAAGAAACAGGATTCATTAGAATATTAAAGAACCTCACTTTTGATAAAACTATCAAGAAAACAATGATGAATATTGTGTATCCTATCAAAAAGAACTCGTTACCTGCAATATAACCGTGAGTTATTAGAAATCTAAATGCCAATACGATAAAAGAATGATACATATAGATGAAAAGTGTCTTTTTTCCTAATTGCGGAAAGACATCATAGCTTAAAGCGATTCGCATGATGAAGATACTTATGATAATAGCTGAAATATATACCAAACCTCTGAAGATAAATAAATATAAAGGAGATGTTTGTGTATAATCCCCAAAATATGATACATGACAATATATGATATACCCAATATCAAAGTTTAATAAGAAATAGAACAGAAAAAAAATAATGACAATCCCCGCGAATGCATCATAAACTGGTAACCTCATAATGCGTGATTTAATGTCAATCTTTATAGAATAATACCCTAACAGAAAATAGGGAAAGAATGCAAATAACTTTTGAAATGTTCTGACAGGAACGAATCCCCAGAATAAAGCCAACAAGAAACTGATCAATATCATTATCACACACTGATGTTCCCTTATTCTTTGTGGTGTAAAATAAATAAAGAGTCTGTAAATTATCAAATATCCGATATACCACATTGTTCCTTTAGGGAATATTACACTGCTGACGTAATTCAATGTATTTCCTATCATAATAACCTTGAAACATCTTATTATTTGAAATACGATATAGGTTTCAATTAATAATATAATTCCTTTTCTGTATTTTTTGCGATCTTTAACCTGAGAAAAACGACCGGATATAAATAAGAAAAAGCCCATGTGGAAAGTGTATATAAAATTGTACATGGCACGATTATAGCTTCCATCAGGAGCAAAAATCTCTATCATGTGCCCATATACCACAAAGGAAATGAGGATGAATTTCAATGAATCCCAGAATTTGTCTCTTTCCATTTTATTTATCCATAAATATATAGAAATTTTTTGCGAAGGTAAACAAAATCCATGAAAATGCCAAATATTAAACATTATTTTTTGCTATTTCAAGATTTTATACTATTTTTGCAAATGATATTTAGAGTATTTTGATTATCTACATAAAATGAGCAATAAAATCATCATTGTTAACAGACTTAATTGGATTGACTGGGCAAAAACCATAGCTATCCTATTTGTCGTGTTCGGTCATATACCAGAAAAAAATGGGAGCTTTGGAATTTATTATACATATCTATTTCATATGCCACTTTTTTTCTTTATATCCGGGTTTCTAACAAAGAAAGAATATTTTTGTTCTACAACACTAAAAAAATATTGGCATACACTTATCATCCCCTATTTCTGCTACAATATCGTATTTTACCCCTACTGGACTGTCAAACACATCATAGATTTTCCAAATGCAGGATGGTTTGACTTTATCAAGCCACTTATTGGCACTGTTCTATTGCAGTTAAGCACTCCTATTTCTGTTTGTCTAAACGGTGTAACATGGTTTATTGCTGCTCTTCTTGTAATGAAAATCATTCTATCAATATGCAACAATCATAAATATGGTCTGAGGTTTATGACAATACTGGCCATTTTAGCTGCGCTACTGTATATTTACAATGAACATTATAGATTATATACAAATTTTCCATTAGTGGGTTTTGTCAGATGTCTGCCGTATTTCTTTATAGGCTATTTATGCAATCAAAACAATATCATTCAAAAAAGACCACAGAAAAAAGACTATTTTATCTGCATTGCTGGTATTACAATTAGTCTCATTGCCTGCACATATGGAAGGACTTCTAATGGTCTTATCGCTTTCGGTATTTATTCTTGGATTATATCCATTGCAGCTATTGGAGGGCTTCTTAGCTTTTGTAAATTGCTAGATAAGGTTCATCTAAGTATTATAGATAATGTTTCTATTGGAACAGTTGTTATTATGGGACTCCACTGGATTCTAATCGGCGTCACCAATTTTACCTTGCAAAAACTTCTGCATATTTCAAACATTGTGTACCCACTATGGGTTGCCATAGCCTTGACATTATTATTTACCACAATCATATACCCTGTTATTCTTTTTTTCAAAAACAACTATCCTTTCATGTTGGGAAAACAAAGCACTAAAGTTCAAACAGACAATACTTCCAATGTCAACACGCCTTTCATTTAATTATATTAGTGTGGACTTTTCATATCATGAATGAGTTTTTTCATCATGCCAATACAGCATATTCCCAGAACACAAAGTGAAGACGGTAATTTCCCTAAAAGGAACAGAAGAAGATTTGAGAGGCGAGCGTTGTGGAATGAGCATATCTGAAAAAACGTTGCAGGATGAGTCATCATTTGTCGTATCTCACGATTAGAAATAAATGGCGCAATACCTTTTCTATGTTTCAAAACACTACTGGCAATATAGAAATCTGTCATCATAATGCTGAAACAACGATTCGGGAAATATACCTTATTAAATAATAAAGAGGACGTTTGTTTCAAATGCTCAATAGCATGGACATTCTTCATAATCTCATCTTTCGAGATTTGGTTTCTTTGTTGATAATGAGAAAGGGAGTTCTCTCTGCATAAATAAAAATAGGTAATATCAGGCAAAAGAACGGTACGTTGGACCATTGTGACCAAATCGAAAGTGAACACGAGATCTTCCCAGAAATCAGTATCAATAAAGCGATGATAATGCTTACGCAAAAGAGAAGTCTTCACCAAATAATTACATGCAGAAGCCTGGATGCCCGCATATTTCCGATAGGCAAAGGAGGCCAGTTCATCTTCTCCGAACAATTGAATAGCAGGATACTGATAGCGTATTCTATCACCATTTATCTCTATTTTTTCATAAGACCCAAAGACAATTTCAGCATCATACTGACGAACCTGCTGCATCATCAATTCTATGGTATTCTCAGCAATCACGTCATCAGAGTCCATAAAATAAAGATAGTCACCTAATGCCTCGTCAATGATTCTATTTCGAGACGCAGCAACACCCTTATTATGTTCGTGTTTGATAATCCGGATATCGTTACCACGACAATGCTCTGCTTTCATCTGGTCTACGACATCCATTGAGCCATCAGCGCCACCATCATCTATGATCAAAAATTCTATAGAGGAGTAACTTTGGTTCAATGCAGATGCTAAAGACCGCTGGATAAAATCAACGGACTTATAAACAGGTATGCCTATCGTCACATCGTATTTCATTGTCCGTTTACGACTTCATCAAACAATGCTTTCCAGCGCAAAGCAATATCTTCAATCCGATATTGACATGAAGTCTGGCGAGCCTCGAGACCCATTCTTTGACGCAAATCTTCATGCTGCATCAACGTCAACAAACGTTCTGCATATACATCAATGTCGAAAGGCGGCACTAAATAACCATTCTGACCATCAGTAATAATATTTCGCGGACCATTCTCGCAATCAAATGACACAACAGGAACACCACATGACATTGCTTCTATGATGACCAAGCTAAACCCTTCAAAACGAGAAGGTAACACAAATATCGAACTATTAAGATAAGCATTCTGTACATCTGTCAGACTATCATACATGTGACAACGTCGATCGTCAATGCCCAGTTCCTGAAAAAGATGACGATAAGAAGTTTGGTCACCTACACCATAAATATCCAAAGACCAATCATAACATCTATCCTGTACCTTTGCCCAAACTTTTAACAACAAATCGTAACCTTTCTCATAAACATATCGACCAACACAAATGATACGTTTGGTATTCAATGAACTGACATTTTCAGCCTTAAAAGGTAAAGGGTCTGGAATATGAGCGACATTCGACAATTCCGGCCAATCATTTCGGGCTGTTTCCGTCAGCACGACCATACGATCTAACTGTTTCAAATGACCTATGAGATCATTTATCCAGTAACGAGCAAAGAAACGTTTGATGAAATTGCTCTCTGGAAAGGAAAAAGTACGATAATTAGAGCGATTAACATGCAACTCACCAATCTTACGACTGCCATCAGGAATGGAATTGATGAAGTTTATTTCACGCCGCAGAACACTGATTGTGATATCTGGCCGTAAACGCATGAGTTCAATGGTCAGAAGTTTCTTGTACTGACGTTGCTTTTTCAAATAAAGAAATACCTTTTTTATGAATGAGACACGCCACAAGTCCTCAAAGCCTAACTGCAAATTGATAACGCGCACCTTATCAGAAAGAGGAAAGAAACATGCCCGGCCTTGTCCCTCGGTCACAATGACAGTCACCTCGTAGCCAAACACCTCTGCAAAATAGCTAGCTTTAAGTGACACGACACGTTCTACCCCGCCTGCTGAATACAAAGCAGGAGCACAATAAACTATCTTATATTTTCTTTCCTCAATCATTGGTGACACACTGATTTGATTGCAAAGTTACGAAAAAATGAGAGAAATGCAAAAGGGAAACTGTTTTTCTTTTCATTTCCGAGTGCAAAGTAAGTTCGGCGAAGCCAAATGTACAAAATTTATTTGGTATCTGATAAAAAAAATCAAAAAATTTGGAACTTTGCAAAAAAATGTATACCTTAGCAGAAAAATTTCAGAGCATCGTAAACATTTATGAGAAAAACCTTGTTCATCATTTTTCATGGTTTTGACCCCAATAATGGTATCAGCAAAAAGATATCATATCAGGTGAATGCGCTTAAGACATGTGGCATGGACGTTCATTTGTGTTATATGGACGAGACAAAAACCAAACGACGTATGGTTGACAATGAGACTATTGCAGATTACGGCAATGGTATCATGAGCAAAATTCTAAAAAGAACAGAGTTCTCATCCATTGTAAAATATGCACAAAAGAATGATCTTGAATTCGTTTATATCCGTTCCAACCATAATGCCAATCTTTTCACAATTCGCATGGTAAAGCGGATGAAACAAGCAGGCATGAAAGTGGTGATGGAAATACCAACGTACCCCTATGATTCTGAATATGAAGCACAGGGAATGAGCAAACAGATTTTTCAGGACAAACTATTCCGAAACAAACTTGCCAAGTATTTGGATGCTATCGTTACATTCTCAGACTACAAAGAGATTTTCGGCCAAAAGACTATCAATATCTCAAACGGTATCGACTTCGATAGCGTGCCTATGAAAACTACCCGGAACGACACTAGTAAAGAATTAAATCTGATTGGCGTTGCAGAAATACATCGATGGCATGGATTTGACCGAATCATCAAGGGACTTGCCAAATATTACTCAATACATCAGGAGTATATTGTTAAATTCCATGTTGTAGGTTATTTCTTTTCTGCAGAAGTTGAAGCAGCGTTTAAACGAATCATATCCGACAACCACATGGAAGACTATGTGATTCTATATGGTAAACGACACGGGAAAACACTTGACCAGATTTTTGATTGGTGCGATATGGGTATAGGTAGTCTTGGCAGACACCGTGTAGGTATCCAAAAAATCAAGACATTAAAAAACAGAGAATATGCTGCAAGAGGTATTCCCTTTGTGTATTCCGAAACGGACAGCGATTTCGATGAGAGGCCCTATGTATTGAAAGTTCCTGCCGACGAATCGCCCGTAGACATCCAACAAGTGGTTGACTTCTATAAGCATTTCAATATGGCAGCCACTGAAATCAGAAACTCTATTCAAGACCTTTCTTGGACGAGTCAGATGAAACATGTAATAGAAGAAGTTTATAAAGAAGAAATATGAAAATTGGCATAGAAGCACAGCGGATATTCCGCAAAAACAAACACGGTATGGACTACGTGGTGTTGCAGGAAATTAAAGAACTGCAGCAGATGGACCTTACGAATGAATACTATGTGTTTGTAAAACCTGGGGAAGACCATTGTGTAGAGAGTAGCAAGAACGTACACATTATAGAATTGAATTGTCCAACCTATCCGCTGTGGGAACAATGGGCCCTGCCAAGAGCTGTCAAGAAATATGGCATAGAGATATTGCATTGCACCAGCAATACTGCCCCCATCTGGTGCGATATTCCTTTAGTACTGACGCTGCATGACATTATTTTTTTGGAACCTCGCGACCGACAACAACAAAAAATGTCCCGATATCAAGATATGGGAAGAACTTATCGACGTTTCATCGTGCCAAGAATCATTATGAATTGCAAACGAATTATTACTGTTTCTAATTTTGAAAAACATAATATTATCGACCATTTTCATTTGGATTCAAAAAGGATTACCATGTTATATAATAGCTATGATGAAGCTTTCTGTATTCAGAAAAATTGGGAACGAGATATTACCAGATATATAGACACTCCCGACTATTTTTTTATACTTGGCAATACCGATTATCGTAAAAATACAGCCAATATGATAATTGCCTATGCAAACTATCTAAAACTTTCAAAAATCAAAAGGAAATTACTTATAACCAGTTTAACTAAAGATTATATTAATCAGATTCTCTCTGACAATGGCATTAATAATATCAGAGAACAAATCGTATTAACAGATTATTTACCTTTTTCAGATTTACCCAGCATATATCACCATGCTTTCTGTTTCCTCTTTGCATCACTACGCGAAGGTTTTGGAATACCCATCTTAGAAAGTATGGCATGTGGTACACCTGTTATAACAAGTAACACATCATCTATGCCCGAGGTAGCTGGTCAAGACGCAATACTTGTGAATCCAGAAAAGAGTGATGAAATAACAGAAATGATGTTACGACTGGAAACCGATAAAGACTTTTATGAACGGCAAAGGGCGGTAGGATTTGAACGAGCAAAACTCTTCTCATGGAGAAAAACAGCAGAAAACTTATTGAAGCTATATCATGAAGTATATCAAGAAACTCATAAATAAATGAAGAAACGTATTTGCTTCTTGATGGACTCCATCTTCTCGTTTGGCGGTGTGCAACGAGTGACGGCGGTGATTGCCAAGGAACTGGCAAAATATTACGACGTGACCATTGTGACATTCGATAGACCTGAACAAAAAGATACATCTCTATACGATTTGTGTGAGGCTGATTTCAACTACAGATTCTTCAATTATCCAAAAACACCAGCATGGAAATGGAAATGTTGCAAAGCCTATAGTTTCCTTTACAGAAAATATCTACCACAAATACGAGTCACCTCCGACATCTATAGTCACAGTTCCTTCCCATCACAGAAGAAGGATGCTCTAGTTAAAGAGCTGGTAGCAGGCAATTACGACATTATCGTGGGTGTTCATGCACCGCTGGCTGTCAGATTGGCTTCTTGCAGAAAAAAACTAAAGGGAGTCAAATTGATAGGTTGGATACACAACTCGTACGAAGCATTGTTTGGAGAAAAATCGCTGTATATCGGTTCAGAGCTTCGCAAACACTTTGAATTCCAACTGGAGAAATTAGACGCGACCGTGGTGCTTTGCCATTATGATGCGCAACAATACCACTTCTCGACAAATGTGATTTACAATCCACTGACATTGACACCTGGAAAGAAATCTACAGGAGATTCTAAGAAGTTCTTGGCAGTTGGACGATTCTCTCGACTACACAAAGGATTTGATTTGCTGATAGAAGGCTTCCGCATTTTCGCAGAGAAAAACAAAGAATGGACGCTTGATATTGTAGGAGAAGGTGTAGAGGAACCCATGTATAGGGAACTGATTAAAAAATATAAATTAGAAGATATAATTACCATTCATCCTTTTACTAACCATATCCAAGAATACTACTCTGAAGCACAAATATATGTACTGAGTTCTCGCTGGGAAGGTTTCGGTCTGGTGTTGGTAGAGGCTATGGCTCACGGACTTCCCGTTATTTCTTCAGACCTTCCAACGAGTCAAGAGATTATGGGCGACTTTGGAATGTATTTCTGCAATGGTGACGTGAACGGTATGGCACGACAAATGGAAGAGGCGACCAAGATGGATTGGCAGGCGAAGTCGGAGCAAGCACTACAGATTGCTGCACGATTCAATTTAGAGACAATTATTAATCAATGGAAACAACTGATTGATGAAAGATAAAGAACAAATACGGCTAGGGCTAAAAGAGAGCCCGAAGATGAAGCGGATACTGGACTGGATGATTATGAACCAGCGGGATGCGAGGCCGCGGTGGTATGTGAGGATGCTGGCGCCGTTGTATCAGCATAGGGGCCGTGGGTCGAAAATTTATTGGAGTGTGCGGATGGATACCCCACCCTACAGGAGTTTCCGATTGGGCAGAAAGAGCGTCATTGAATCGTACTGCTGCATTAACAATGCGGTGGGCGATGTGACCATCGGTGACCATACGCGCATCGGCATTCATTGTACGGTCATCGGTCCTGTGAACATTGGTAATAACGTGAATCTGGCACAGGGTATCACTGTGACGGCGCTGAACCACAACTTCGAAGATGTGACGCGACGGATAGATGAACAGGGAATCAGCACGAAACCTGTAGTTATTGGCGACGATGTATGGATTGGCGCGAATGCTGTCATCCTGCCAGGAGTGACTATCGGACGTCATGTGGTCGTAGCGGCTGGGGCGGTAGTGACGAAAGATGTTCCCGATAACTGTATCGTAGGTGGAGTTCCTGCGAAAGTGATTAAAGCTATTGGCTAACTGCTAATAGCTAAAAGCCAAATAAATCGAGGGAGAGGTCCTGAACAGGGGGCTTCTCCTCTTCTTTTTCTTCCTGTTTGTCGGCAAATTGCAGCATCAACTGACGGGCATCGGCAGAGCCTGAGGTATTCAGGCGATAGTAACCGCGTCGACCAGTGCTCTCGATGAGTGACTGCTGCGACTTGCTGTTGCGAAGCAGATATTGCTGGACATAATTGCGAATCTCCTCGTAATCGGGCTGGAAGAAAAAGGTACAATTCATGTTATAGATGTGCTTCGCAATGGCCTGCACACCTATGCCACGTTCACCAGCCTCGGTGAGAATCTTCAGTATCTGCTGATCGTAAGTCACGAACAATGTAAGATGGAAGAAGGAAGATGGAAGATAAAAAAGGCTGGTACGCCATTGAAGCTTACCAGCCCTTTTATGCTTTTTCTAAATGATTAAGCAAGTGTAATCTTCTCGTCAGCAGCGGCGAGCTTGCCCTCCTTGAAGAGCCAACCCAGACCGAGCAGAGTCTCCTCCTCGCTGATCTTTGCTGCCTTAGCAATCTCCTTAACGGTCAGTGCCTTCTCAGCAGCTGCCAGAGCCTGATAAACATCACCAGCCTTGAAACCAGCGTTCTCAGCGTTTACAACGAGAGCTGCCTTCTTAGGAGCTGCAGCCTTCTTCACAGTAGCCTTCTTGGCCTCAGCTGCCTTTGCGGGAGCAGCAGCCTTCTTTGTTGTAGTTTTCTTTTCTGCCATAGTTCTTTAAAAAATTAATACACTATTGAATGATATTTCTATAACAGACTCTTTTTGTGATATTTACACTTATTCTTGACTTATATCAACACTGTCTTCCTTCAGATGAACCTCTAACTGCAACTCTTCCAGCTGTTTAGGATCGAGCTCACCAGGGGCATCCAACATGACGTCACGACCAGAATTGTTCTTCGGGAAAGCAATGCAGTCACGGATGCTGTCGAGACCAGCCATGATGCTGACGAAACGGTCCAAGCCGAAGGCAAGACCAGCGTGAGGAGGTGCTCCGTACTTGAAGGCATTGATCAGGAAGCCAAACTGAGCCATCGCACGCTCGGGAGTGAAGCCCAGAATCTGGAACATCTTCTCCTGCAGTTTTCCGTCGTGGATACGCAGTGAACCACCACCAACCTCGATACCATTGCAGACGAAATCGTAGGCCACAGCACGCACCTTCTCAGGAGCTGTCTCCAGCAAGGGGATATCGTCAGGATTAGGCAGGGTGAACGGATGATGTGTAGCCATCAGGCGCTGTTCCTCGTCGCTCCACTCGAACAGGGGGAAGTCGACAATCCACAAGCACTTGAAAGTATCCTTGTCGCGCAGTCCCAGACGGTCGCCCATCTCCAAACGCAGCGTACAGAGCTGAGTACGAGTCTTATTGGCCTTGTCGCCAGAGAGAATCAGTACGAGGTCGCCATCCTTGGCACCCGTCTTCTCCTTCAGTTTCTGCCAAACCTCGGGCTGGTAGAACTTATCGATAGAACTCTTCACCGTACCATCGGCATTGAACTTCACATAGACCAGACCCTTGGCACCGACCTGTGGACGCTTCACGAAGTCAGTTAACTGGTCGAGCTGCTTGCGGGTGTACTCTGCACAACCAGGTACCACGATACCACCGATGTATTCTGCCTCGTTGAAGACAGGGAACTCGCCCGTACCCTTCAGTACGTCCATCAGTTCCACGAACTCCATACCGAAACGCAGGTCGGGTTTATCAGAACCGAAACGACGCATAGCCTCGTGCCACGTCATACGCTCCAACTTAGGCAACTCAACACCACGCACCTCCTTGAACAAGTGACGAGCCAAGTCCTCGAAGATGTTCAACACATCCTCCTGATCGGCAAACGACATCTCACAGTCAATCTGTGTGAACTCCGGCTGACGGTCGGCACGCAGGTCCTCGTCGCGGAAACACTTGGCAATCTGGAAGTAACGGTCGAAACCTGATACCATCAACAACTGCTTCAGCGTCTGCGGACTCTGGGGCAGTGCATAGAACTGACCAGGATTCATGCGTGAAGGTACCACGAAGTCGCGGGCACCCTCAGGCGTCGAACCAATCAGGATAGGCGTCTCCACCTCGATGAAGTTCAGGTTATCCAGGAAGTTACGAATCAGAATGGTCATGCGGTGGCGCAGTTCCAAGTTCTTGCGAACGCAGCTACGACGCAGATCCAGATAACGATACTTCATACGGATATCGTCACCACCGTCGGTATTGTCCTCAATGGTGAAGGGAGGTGTCACACTCTCGCTGAGGACGTTCAGCTTCTCAGCCAGAATCTCAATATCGCCCGTCTCCATCTTGGGGTTCTTAGCTTGGCGCTCGCTGACGGTACCAGTCACTTGGATACACCACTCACGTCCCAGCTTGTTAGCCTGTTCACACAGGGCAGCATCCTTCGACTCGTCGAATACCAGCTGCGTAATGCCATAGCGGTCGCGCAGGTCGACAAATGTCATACCACCCATCTTACGGGTTTTCTGAACCCATCCAGCCAGCGTCACCTGCTGACCAGCATCGGTGAGTCGCAACTCACCACATGTCTTTGTCCTATACATTATTATATATATATTATAGTTTCTCTATTTCAAAGAATCAGCTCAAGGATTGTACATATCCTTACAGTAGAAGGCCATGATGTCGTCGAGCATCCGCTTAGCCTCAACGGCAGGACTGTCAGGATCGAGCGCAATAGCCTGAATATAGCAGTTGATGGCTTCGTGCCACTTGGACTCCTTCCGATAGGCATTGCCCTGTTCGTACCACTCCTGAGCCGTCATTTATAATACTCTTTTTTGCCGGCGGCCAAGGTATTCTTCATCAGCGAACAAATAGTCATAGGACCAACGCCACCGGGAACGGGTGTGATGAACGAGCACTTGGGAGCTACCTCGTCAAACTTCACATCGCCATTCAGACGGAAACCGCTCTTGCGAGTGGCGTCAGGAACACGGGTAGTACCAACGTCAACAATGACAGCACCCTCCTTCACCATATCAGCGGTCACGAAGTCGGGCTGACCGATGGCAGCGATGATGATATCGGCCTCCTGACACTCCTTCTTCAGCGTCTTCGAACGCGAATGACAAACGGTCACCGTCGCATCGCCATACTGTTTCTGCATCATCAGCTGGGCCATGGGTTTACCCACGATGTTGCTTCGACCCAGAATGACGCACTTCTTACCACTGGTCTCTATATTGTAACGCTTCAGCAACGTAATAATTCCCAGAGGAGTTGCAGAAATAAAGCAAGGCAGGCCTATCGCCATGCGACCCACGTTAATGGGATGGAAGCCGTCGACATCCTTGCGGTAGTCAATAGCCTCGATAATTTTCTGCTCATCGATATGTTTGGGCAAAGGTAACTGCACGATGAAGCCGTCCACATCGCCATTGCGATTGAGACGGTCGACACACGCCAGAAGCTCTTCTTCCGTCACGTCATCCTCATAACGAATGAGCGTCGACTTGAAACCGCAGGCCTCACAGGCCAACACCTTATTTTTTACGTAGGTCTCGGAGCCACCATCGTGACCCACGAGCACCGCTGCCAAGTGGGGCTGTTTGCCACCTGCGGCCACAATGGCCTTAACCTCTTCTGCAATCTCAGCCTTAATAGCTGTTGCTGTTGCTTTTCCGTCAATTAACTGCATCTGTTTTCTATTTCGTTATTACGACATCATGAACTAAAATGGTTTACCGCCACGCATCTTCATTGCTGCGGCCATCTGGGCCATCTTCGACGAACCGGCACCAGTGACCATGCGCATCACCTTACGCGTCTGGTCGAACTGCTTCATCAGACGATTCACCTCCTCAATCTTCGTACCTGAGCCCTTTGCGATACGCAGTTTGCGGCTCTGGTTGATGATGTCAGGATTGGCACGCTCCTTGGGCGTCATCGACTGGATGATGGCCTCGATAGACTTGAAGGCATTGTCATCGATATCAACATCCTTCAGGGCCTTGCCCATACCAGGAATCATTGAAGCGAGATCCTTGATGTTACCCATCTTCTTGATCTGCTGAATCTGCCCCATGAAGTCGTCGAAGTCGAACTTGTTTTTGCGAATCTTCTTCTCCAGGCGCTTGGCCTCCTCCTCGTCGAACTGCTGCTGGGCACGCTCTACGAGAGAAACAACGTCACCCATACCCAAGATACGGTCGGCCATACGTTCCGGATGGAACACGTCGATGGCCTCCATCTTTTCACCAGTACCCACAAACTTGATGGGCTTCGTAACGACAGTACGGATAGAGAGAGCTGCACCACCACGGGTGTCACCATCGAGCTTGGTGAGCACAACGCCATCAAAATCGAGACGGTCGTTGAACTCCTTGGCGGTGTTCACTGCGTCCTGACCGGTCATGGAGTCAACCACAAACAGTGTCTCATCAGGATTTACGGCCTCCTTCAGGGTGGCGATCTCGTTCATCATCTCCTCGTCAACGGCCAAACGACCAGCAGTATCGATGATGACCACATTATAGTTCTTGGTCTTGGCCTCGCGGATAGCGTTGTTGGCAATCTCGACCACATTCTTATTGTCAGGCTCGGAATAGACGGGAACCCCAACGCTCTCACCTACTACGTGCAACTGTTGGATAGCGGCAGGACGATAGACGTCGCAAGCCACAAGAAGCGGATTCTTGTGCTGGCGCTGTTTCAGCATATTGGCCAGTTTACCACTGAACGTGGTTTTACCAGAACCCTGCAGACCAGACATCAGCACGATGGCAGGACGACCTTCAAGACTCAGTTCTACAGCCTTGCCGCCCATCAATTCAGCCAGCTCGTCGTGGACAATCTTCACCATCAACTGACTGGGTTTGATGGCTGTAAGCACATTCATACCCATCGCCTTCTGCTTGACGGTATCCGTAAACTGCTTGGCCACCTTGTAGTTGACATCGGCATCCAACAGCGCCTTACGGACGTCTTTCAGCGTCTCGGCAACGTTTATCTCGGTGATTTTTCCTTCACCTTTCAGTATCTTAAACGATCTTTCTAACCTATCTGATAAATTCTCAAACATAATACCTTATTTATTTTAGGCTGCAAAGGTACAAATAAAAAACGAGACTTGCAAAAAAAGTCTCGTTTAATTATCAATTGTCAATTCTCAATTATCAATTGTCAAAGCCCTCGGGCTTTCCAAATCTTGTCTTTCGCGGCGTTGATTTCCTGGAATTTCTTTTCCGCTGCCTTGCGAATATCTTCGCCCAGGGCAGCGACCTTGTCTGGGTGATGTTCCAACGCCAGTTTACGATAGGCCTTACGCACCTCGTCATCCGTGGCATTGGGCGAGACGCCCAATACCTTATAGGCAGACTCCAAATCATCCTTGCCCAAACCCAGCATCGAATCTACCTCATCGACAGACATCTGCATCCATTGGGCACACTCCTTCAAGGCTGTCACCTCAACAGGATCCACACGTCCATCAGCCTGAGCAATCAACACTAGGAAGTTCAATAACTGCAACCGCTGGGAGTAGTTCATGTTTCCTGCAATCTGCTGACAGCACTGCATGACCGTATCACGGAACGACGAGGCCCCTACCCGCTTCTGTTCGTCGAATAGTTTGCGCAGAATTTCATCGCCCTGGTTACGGGCCACATCACCGAAGTTCTGACGTAGTACGTTACGCACCAGTTCCATCTCGGAGTGCATCACCTTGCCATCGACCTTGATGATATAGGAGGCCAGCACTAACATGGAGAACAGGAAACTATTGCGCTGTCCCTGATTGGTGCGCTGCCGCGTAAAAGTCTGTGATTCAAAACCACTCTGTCCATCGAAGGTTCCCTGTGTCCCTGGGGTATTCACTGCATCGAGCATCTTGTCGAACACACCACCCAACACAATACCAGCCAAAGCCCCCAAGGGACCAGCACTCATAAAACCGAGGAATCCTCCAATCCACCTACCTAAGCCCATAACGTCTTCCTTCTTACTTCAGACATCTTACATCATTTAATACTCGTGCCACCAAACAGACTGGTTCTGTTCCTCGCGCTCCAAATCGTCGATGAGACATTCTGCCAACTTCAGCACTACCTCCTGAGGCACCAGGAAACGCTGGTCTGTACTGCGAGGATTGATGCAAGGCAGGAAATGGGGCATCTCGTGCTTATAGACTTCTTTCATATGCAGAC
The DNA here is from genome assembly GCA_902774925.1 of uncultured Prevotellaceae bacterium. Taxonomy (GTDB): domain Bacteria; phylum Bacteroidota; class Bacteroidia; order Bacteroidales; family Bacteroidaceae; genus Prevotella. Next base: position 21,267 of record CACYKE010000032.1, read on the forward strand.
TATGAGCACCTTCCCCAGCACACGAATAAGTAATATTAGCCAAACGGTCGCACAACTTCACGAACGGAGCATAAGGTGTCTCGCGAATGCCCTGATAATACTTCTCACCAGCACGCTCGGCACGTGAACGCCCCTTATCGTTGGTCAGGGCATAGACAATCTCCGTAGCCATCAACGCCTGCTCTTCTGTCAACATAGAGCCTGCCACCTTCTTCACATCGTTATAGGTCATTCGGGCGTCCTCCATGCTGTCGTGATAGTAGCCACCAAAGAATAGCGGCAACACATCATCCTCTCTGACACACACCAAATGGCCATAGTCACGGATGCCCTGCACCACCATATCCAAATGGTAGCCATAGGGCAAATCATCACCATAGGTTTGGTTCACACTCTTGTGCAAATCGTACGCACTTTGGCGAATCTTTTCAATCTCGTCGGCATATTTTTCCATGTATGCCTCATAGTCTTTTCGTTCCATTTTTGCAAAGATACGATTACTGCTTGATTTCGATATCGCGTTTGACGTTATTTCGAATCTTCGTGAGATACCCCTTCATGCCTTCAGCATCTTTCTGGTGGATAATCTCCAGCAGTTCCTTCAGTTCCGTACGGATCTGCGCCACCTGGTCATGGGTATAAGGGTTGAACAGAATTTCCTGCAACAGATAGTCATCCTCGTTGAGCACTCCCTTGGCAATGCGCATGTGGCGCTTGAAGGTAGTACCTGGTGCATCCTGATGTTTCATGACAGCGGCAAAGACGAATGTGCTCACAAACGGAATGGACAACGAATAAGCTACTGTCTTATCGTGCTCTTCGAAAGTGTACTCGTAAATGTTCAGACCCAGCTTCTGGTAGAGATCTTTGAAGAAGATACGCCCCATATAGTCGCCCTCGCTGATGATGATAGCATTCTCTTCGGAGAGCTGTTGCAGGTTGGCAAACGTAGGTCCGAACATGGGGTGTGTACTGACGTAGCGCATCCCAGTTGACTCGTAAAACTCCTTCATATCCGTCTTCACGGAAGCAATATCGCTGATGATACACTCCTTGGGCAGATAGGGAATAACCTCCTTGAAGACAGGAATGGTATATTTCAGCGTGACGGCATTGATAAGCAGTTCGGGCTTAAACTCCTGGATCTCCTCGAAGGTGGTAAAACGCTGACAGTTGTAGGTGAAACGCATGCGCTTGGCATCACGTTCAAAGACAGCTACCTCATGTTCGAAACTCAGCAGGTCGATGAAGAAACTTCCCATCTTGCCTGCACCCATTACTAATATTTTCATATTTTTGCTATTGGCTTTTGGCAATTGGCTATTAGCTAAATGCTAACAGCTAAAAGCTAACGGCCCTTTATTTATTCACTATTTCTATTTGTTGACGAACACTCTCCTCGTGGATGCTCTCGAAGACTTTTGCAACAAATTCAGCAGCCATACCTGTGAGTGTACCCTGCACTCCACGCTTCTCCAGTATTTCGTTGTAGCGCGAAGCCTGCAGAACGGTCATGTTGTGCTCCTTCTTGTATTCACCAATCTGACGACAAACCTGCATGCGTTTGGCCAAGAGGTCCATCAACTGGTTGTCGAGGTCGTCAATCTGCTTACGCAACTGCTGGATACCCTCTGTTGTGACGTGTTCATCACGGATAATCAACAGCGAGAGGATGTAGTCGAGCACATCGGGAGTGACCTGCTGTTTAGCATCACTCCAAGCCTTGTCAGGATCGCAATGACTCTCGACAATGAGGCCATCAAAGCCCAGGTCCATCGCCTGCTGACACAGAGGAGCAATCAGTTCACGACGTCCACCGATATGTGAGGGGTCGCTGATGATGGGCAACTCAGGAATGCGACGATGCAACTCAATGGGAATCTGCCACATAGGCGCATTACGGTAGATTTTCTGCTCGTAAGAAGAAAAGCCACGATGAATAGCTCCCAGACGCTTGACACCAGCCTGATTCAGACGCTGCAAGGCACCAATCCAGAGTTCCAAATCGGGATTGACGGGGTTCTTCACGAATACAGGGACATTGACACCTTTTAAGGCATCAGCCAACGCTTGTACGGCAAAGGGATTCGCAGTCGTACGAGCACCTATCCACAGGATGTCCATATCGTACTTCAAGGCCAGCTCGACATGCTCGGGCGTAGCCACCTCAGTAGCGATTTGCATGTGGGTCTCGTCCTTCACCTGCTTCATCCAGGGCAGTGCTTTCTCGCCATTACCCTCAAAACCGCCTGGTTTTGTACGGGGTTTCCACACCCCTGCACGGAAGTTATGACAGCCCTTCAAAGCCAGCTGGCGGGCCGTTTCCATCACCTGCTCCTCAGTCTCAGCACTACAGGGACCTGCAATGACGAAGGGGCGTTCGTTGTCACTCGGAAGATTCAGTTTCTCTAATTCCAGTTCCATAATTATATTGTTTTTTTAATTCTTTTACCTAAAGGTCAAAGTGTGGCACGCAATCTTTCTAATGCTTGTTGTATTTTCTCTTCCTTGGCGCACAGGGAGATGCGGATATAACGCTCGCCGTTTGAGCCGAAGATAAAGCCCGGGGTGATAAAGACGCGGGCCTCGTGGAGTACACGCTCTGTCAGGTCTTCCACGTTCTGAATGCTATCGGGAATTTTACCCCACAGGAACATACCCACCTGGTTCTTATCGTAGGTACAACCCAACACATCCATAATCTTCTCAGCCCACTGGCGACGACGCGCATAGGTCTCGATATTGAACTCACGGTGCCAAGCCTCATCGTTCTTATATGCCTCAGCAGCAGCGAGTTGGATACCACGGAAGGTACCACTCTCGATATTCGACTGTACCTTCAGAATCCATTGGATAAACTGTGCATTCGAAGCACAGAGGCCTACACGCCAACCAGGCATGTTATGCGACTTTGACATAGAGTTGAACTCAATACAGCAGTCCTTGGCACCAGGAACCTGAAGGATACTTAAGTGTTCCTCGCTGAGGATAAACGAGTAAGGATTATCGTTGACCACGACGATATTATGCTCTTGAGCGAAACGCACAAGACGCTCGTAAGTAGCACGCTGGGCACGACCACCAGTCGGCATATTGGGATAGTTAGTCCACATCAGCTTTACTCGCGACAAGTCCATCTTCTCCAGTTCGTCGAAGTCGGGCTGCCAACCATTGTCCTCGCACAAATCGTAGTTGACAATCTTGGCGCCTAATATCTTTGATAAAGAAGTGTATGTGGGATAGCCAGGATTGGGCACCAACACCTCATCGCCAGGATTGACAAAGGCCAACGTGACATGCAGGATACCTTCTTTCGAGCCAATTAGGGGCAGCACCTCTGTTTTGGCATCCAAATCTACACCGTACCAACGCTTGTAGAAGCCGGCCATTGCTTCGCGCAACTCAGGAGTTCCCTGTGTGGGCTGATAGCCGTGAGCATTGGGTTGATGAGCTACCTCGCACAACTTATTGATGGTCTGCTCAGAAGGGGGCATATCGGGACTGCCAATGGCCAACGAGATGATATCCTTGCCCTCGGCATTCATCTGTGCAACCTCCTTCAGTTTGCGACTGAAGTAGTATTCCTGTACCAAACTAAGTCTGTCTGCTGGTTGTATCATATTCGTAAATATTGTTTAATTCGTGATTTCAATTCGTTTGTTTCCCGTCCTTGTATTCTCCTAAAATCTTAAAGTCTTTTGTTAACGGGATAATCGCATCTATCGACTGACGGTATCGTGTCAGGTCATCGTACATCACATCGACATAAAACAGGTACTCCCATTCTTTGCCGATGATGGGTAGCGACTGAATCTTCGTCAGGTTGATCTTATAAAAAGATAGGATCGCGAGCACGTGCGAGAGACTACCCTCTTCATGGGGCAGTGAAAAGACGATGCTGGCCTTGTTGGCTTCCGTCAACGGACGCAACAAATCGGCCTTATTGGGGTTGCTCACCACGAGGAAACGTGTAAAATTGTGTTTGTTGTCCTCGATATGATCCTCCAACACTTTCAGTCCATAGAGACGGGCAGCCTCAGCATGACAAATAGCCGCCCAGCCCTTGTGCTGCCCCTCGGCAATCATCTTGGCACTGCCAGCGGTATCTTCTGCTTCCACATTCTTCAATTGTGGATGCTGAGCCAAAAACTGACGGCACTGCATGAGAGCCACAGGATGGGAATGCACCTCAGTAATGGTGTCCCAGTCATCCTCAGGCAGACAACAAATGCTGTGAGTAATGTGCAACTTATGCTCGCCAACAATCGTTGTTCCTGAGTCGCGCAGCAATTCGTAGTTATGCAGCAACGAGCCCGCAATGGTATTCTCGATGGCCAGCATTCCAATGGCCGTAGGGTCTTGTTTCATCTGTTGGAAGACCTGTTCAAAAGTGCTACAACAGATGAGTTGAATCTGCTCTCCCTCATAATAGAGGTGGGCAGCTATATCGTGGAATGACCCTTCCAGTCCTTGTATTGCAATCCGTTTCATCTTAACTCTAATCTTTTGTCTCTTAACTAAACAACCCCACTTTCACTGGTGTGAAGCGGGGTTGTAATTTTTCTTATTTCCTTCGTTAAATCTTATACGCAACGACCCGCTTCACAATTGCTTGCAAAGTAAAAATAATAGCCGTAGAAATACTGATTCAACTTATTCATTGTCTCGTTTTTTTGTTTATCGCCTGCAAAAGTATAACTTTTTCGCGAATCTACCAAACATTTTGAAAGAAAAATTGCAATTGTGGCAATAATTTGTCACTTTATTCATCCATTTGGAACAACGGATCCTCAGGCATCACCATGATGGGCTTCTGCTCGTAGTCCTTCAGGAGCTTTTCAGAGACGTACTGTTTGTCAACCACCAGGCGGAACATGTATTCGCGGAACCAACTGGCCGTCATAATCAGACATCCCTGCTGTCCCCACGAGGCGCCCCACGAGTTCTCGACCTTCCATTTCAGGGGCTGGCCCTGCATGTCGAGGTCGACAGCTGTCAGCGTCATAGCGTGGGTAGAACCGCTGTCAAAGGTGGAGATACGCTCAGCCTTCGTCATATTAAAAGAGGTATTGAACAACGAAGCATAGTCGAAATTCTCCAAATCACAGTAGCCGCGCTTGCGGTCGAGTTGTTTACCCACGTCATAGCTGCTGTAGAGCTTTCGGCCATCCTTCAGCGAAGCAATAGCCAGCGTCTCGATATCCTCCATCGGCAGGTTCAGGTACTTCCAGTTATGGCCATCATACACATGGCGGTCGTACTCCACCTCGTAGGTCTTGTAGTATTCGCGACGAGGGTCGTTCATCACCATGATGAAAGTGCCATTGAGTGGACCACCGACAATCTCCTGATAAAACTCCTTCGGAGTATATTTCTTCGGAGCACTGTAGGCCTTGCCGTTCTTATCCTTGAAGGCAAAGGTAAACTCCTTAACGGGCTCGCCCAGCGTGATAACCAACATATGGTACACCTCGGAAAGCATCTCGGTCTTGCGCTGGTTGATAGCATTGGGTTTCTTGCCCTCAGCCACCATCTTGCGTAGCTCCAGTCCCATCTCGCGCAATTTCGACTTGATTATAGACGCCATCTTCGACGTATTCTCAGCGGAATAGGTCTCAGGCTGGATGTCGGCAGGCACGAGACCATATTTCTCTGCCAGATCGGCAACACCACAGAAGGTGCCGCCATCGCTGATGGGATAGTGGAAGAAGAACTGAACGCGCTGATCGTCAATGGGTTTCTTACCCGTATCGATAACACCTTGCAACATCAAGTTGGCTTTCTCCAGCTGGTCCCAGAAGAACAGGTAGTCCTGCGACAGTTCAACACTCAACGAGTCGGTGCGTTTGGCGAAATTGGAACGAAGCACATTTAAGCCACTGAACATCCAGCAACGGCCCGAAGATTTCTGGTCGGTGATAGACTGTTTCTTCGTTTCCACACTGAAATAAGTGTCCAACGCTCCCGCATTGGCCTGGTTCTTTGCCAATAGGTCTATTGCATTGGCAGCCAACGCATTACGCAAAGCACGATCAGAGGCAGTAGGTGCATTCTGCTTTTCTATCTGTTGCAGCATCTGGGCGGAGATGCCTCCATCCTTCGTCTGGGCACTGACGGTTATGCAAGCAGTCAGTACGACAGCAAGTATCAGTTGTTTTCTCATTATTTTTTCTTCGTTGTTGTTTTCTTAGTGGTCGACTTCTTCGTGGTCGTAGTTTTCTTAGCAGTAGTCGTAGTGGTCGTCGTCGGAGGAGTGTAATACCTCAGAGCCTCAGGCATCCACTCCTGAATCTGCTTGATACGAGTGGCATCCGACGGGTGGTCACTATAGAGGTCGTTCTGCTGGCTATTGCCATTCTGTGCGGCCATACGCTGCCAGAAAGATACAGCTACCTGAGGATCGTAGCCTGCCATAGCGGCAAAGATCAGGCCCAGATGGTCGGCCTCACTCTCGTGACTGCGCGAATATTTCAGGTTCTTGAAATTGAACTGCTGTGACAATGCCCACTGACCGATAGACTGTGCGGTAGCACCTACGCCAACGGCTCCGGCAATGGCTGTACCGATCTGAAGACCATACTGCTGTTTCATCTGCGTACTCATCTGCTCAGCAGAATGACGAGCGACAGCGTGGGCAATCTCGTGACCTAAAACGATGGCCAGCGAGGCCTCGTTCTGGGTGACAGGCAACAGACCCTCGTAAACGCAGATCAGTCCTCCGGGCATACACCAGGCATTGACCTGATTGTTCTGAACCAGATTGAACTGCCAATTATAGTACTGCAGGTCTTCAGACAGACCTGCCGACCTCAGATAGTTGGTAACGGCCGTAGCCAACTTCTCGCCTACCCTTTTCACCATGGCTGTATTCGTAGCATTGGTCGACAACTTAGCTGTCTTCATAAACTCCTGATATTGCTGTGTGGAGAGGCTCAACACCTCACCGTCACTTACCATCAAACTCTGCTGTCTGCCCGTAATGGGCACAGTCTTGGTGGTTCCGCAGCCCACCAATACAGCTGCCACCACTGACATCAATAAAAACTTTATCTTCTTCATAATACCTATTTATTATTATAGTCTCTGATATCTTTTCAACATTTCCAATTTCTGATGGCCGTCGAGCATCTCCTGAAGGATGAAACGACCTTCACGACCTGAGGGCTTGCACAACATCTGTGAGCGTTCCATACCCATGACTTCCTGTAGGACCCACATCATTCCTCGTGCAAAGCGACGTACACCAAAGTATCTCAGCAACACATAAGGGAAACCACTCGTCTTGAGGGTCTCATAACGGCGTTCCGTCTTAAGCAATAGGAAATAATAATCAATGACGACACGCATGTTCAGACGCTGTTCCAAAAAGAGACGATAGACGTCTTCTATCGTCATAGGCCTGTTCAAAACATAATAATCTTCTGAAGATTGGCGCAGGTTACACAACTCCTCGTCGTAATAGCGGGCTACGTAGGACGGAGTCTTAGCCTGTTCGTTCTGCTCTTTCATCTCCTCAGCCTCAGCCATCCAGTCGATACTGACATCCTGAGGAGCACGCAAACCGAATTCAAACAGTCGCTCAACACCCCTGTAGCAGATACCTGCCACGGCCTGACGCTGTGCCAGTTCATGTAGCGTCTGCCACTCTTCGGGCTCAGGACCACGCTCCAGACATTCACGTCGGTCGGTGGCCACCTGTATCAGTTCAAAGAATAATTGTTTCATACTTTAGGTCTTTTCCTTTAATGAGCAAAAGCGCCAACTCACAAAGAGCCGGCGCTTATACGTTAATAATGATTAGCCCAGCCCTAACAGTGGCTTCAAGTCATCCTCCTTATATAATATATAAGCAGTAGTTCCTAAGAAAGCGAGGAAGAGGAAGATAAGACACATCTTTGCACGGCTTGGACCAGCCTTCTTAACAGGAACAGTGGCACTCTGGAGAGTGGTAAATGCTGGTGTTTCCATCTGCACCTTAGCCTCGGCAGCCAGCATCTGAGCCGCTACTTGCGTAAATGCATTATATTGAAGTTGCATTTCGTTCTCCAAATCAGTCTGCTTCTGACGCACAGTCTGAAGGATAATGTCGTTATTAGAGTCCATAAACTCTGCATACTTCTGACGAGCTTTTTCGTAACGTTCCTTTGTCTCTCTGTAAATCTTGCGATTGTAATCTAAATCAACACGAGCCTTCGACGTACGATAGTCAGTAATGAATTTCTGCAGACGGTTCATTACCGTATCAGCCATCGTAGCACAAATGACAGGATTCTGATCGGTTACATCAATAGTAATAACCATCGTCTTCTTGTCCACATCACAGACGACCTTCTTATCCAGTGCTTTGACAATGGCAGCCTGTTTGTTGGTAAGGCGGAAGGGGTCTATTGTCTTTTTTTCTTCCTTCTTTTCAACAAACAAACCAATAATAGCCTTCATTGTACCGCCAATTGCTGCAGACCACCAGGGGACTTTCTGTTCCTCATTCAAATAGTCATAATAAGTCATCGTACGATCTGGTTCACCCTTTTCCTTATTACCCTCGATAGTAACGGGAACATCAAAGAGAGTGGTTTTGAAATCGGTTGAGTTAACCAAATCTGGATAGAGCGTGGGGAACAAAGCCTCAGTTCCAAAACCCGCATTACCCATACCGATATTTACACCAAAGGTGCTGGCAAGTGACGCCAAACTACTTCTACCAGAACTATTGCTGGAGATCTCGGGCGAAAGCATTACCGTACAATTATAATAATTAGGCAGACTCAGAGTATATATAGCAGCCAGTACGAAAGTAATGGGCAACACCTTATAGAATAGCCTTTTATGCTTTTTCAGATCATTGAAGATCTTTCCGAAGTCAATAGAAGACTCCTCTTCAAGCAATTCTGTATTTTTTATATTTTCTTCCATATCCATTTCTTTTATTAGAGTCTCGAGATAGCAAGCATAATAGCAGCAATACCAGTCAAGCTAGAAGCAACAGCTGCAATTGCTGACCAGTTAATGGGCTGTTTCTTCTTCTTGGAAGGTACTATAATCTCACAACCTGGCTCAGGCTTGGCACCGTCGGAAACAATTCCAATTGTACCATTCTGATATACAATGAATGATCTGGACTTCTTTGCATGATGCCCAAAGCCACCTGCCATCTCAACATATTGCTTATAACTCTTACCTTTCTCATAGAAGACGGTATTGGGATAGAACACTTCACCTGAAATCGTAACTGTTCCTGTATACTCTGGCACAAAAATAGCATCACCTTCACGAAGGAATACATCCTTGTCACCACCGGGGTTCTTCAGTGCCTCGTCGAGTTCAATACCCACAACATAAGTGTCACCACTTCCAACTTTGTTCCATGCGATAGAATCCCCTCGGTCGGTAAGGATACGGGTAATGGCTTTACGAGTCTCTTCTGCACGCAAACGCTCTTCCTCATTCATCTGACGCACAAGACGCGCACCACGTGTATAAGCAGCATCGGTTACGCCACCAGCCATCTTAATGGCATCACTCAAACGTAAATTTTTCCTTTCAAGCGTGAAATTACCTTCATAGTTCACCTCACCATTAACGGTGATGTTTCTCGGCATCACATAAGCTGGGCTTCTGCGGACATGTACCACATCATAAGGCTCAAGGGTAAATTCTTTGTCACCACTGACCAGAAGTCCGTCCTTCAATTCGAAAGTGAAGGTCTGAGCAATTTCAGTAGTTTTCTTGGTTGCCTTCGGGTCGTTAATTCGTCTACTGACATCTACACGTGAGAGGTTTGCACCATCGCGAAGACCACCAGCCTGAACAATCAGGTCCTCTACAGTGGTATTGTCAGCATACTCATAAGTACCAGGATTCATGACCTCACCTGTGATGGTAAAATTACGTTCCTTACGTAATTCCTCCTGTGTGGGAATGAAGACAACATCCTCGTTCTGGAGAGGGACGTCGGGCACTGTGCCTTCCATAATACCTTTGACATCAAGAGAAAGAATCTCCAGCGTACGGTCTGCTTTGAGACGATGGATAATGGCATGATCTGCAAAAGCATCTTCTGTCAAGCCCTCGGCAGCCTCAATCAATGAACGTACAGAAGTAATATTAGCACCCAATTGGAACTGACCCGGACGGAATACGGCACCCTTGATTTCTACCATATTTTCAAAACGGTTAATCATGCCGTCGACAGTAATATTATCGCCATCCTCCAGTTTAAAGGTTGACATATCGAACTCACTGACATTATAAACCGCATAGCGCTCACCTGCTTCACGAACCAGACGGACACTCTTTTTGTGAGCCTCACTAGTAAATCCACCAGCATACTTTATCAATGTAGCAACACTCTCATCCTTACGCATCTCGTAGAACATCGGACGTTTAACATTACCAGTGATACCTACCAAGGCTTGGTAAGGCTCTACCTGAATTACGTCATTATCCTGCAAACGAATATTGCCTGCCAAACGACCATTAAGAATATAATCGTAAAGGTCGACAACAGTAACCAGACGACCATTGCGGTATACCTTGATATTACGCAAGGTACCAAGACTGCTGGTACCACCTGCACGATAGAGTGCATAGAACACATTGGCAAAAGCACTCAGATGATAAGTACCTGGGGCACGAACCTCACCCATAATATTAACTTGTATGGTGCGCGTGTTACCTACACTTACCTTCAGGTTACTGCTCTGATAACGGGAACCGATGGTAGAACGCAGTTTACTTTGGGCACCTGCCACACTCAGTCCACTAAGATAGATAGGACCATAGCCTGACACCGTGATTGTTCCCTCGGGAGAGATGGTGTGGATTAATGTATTCTGGCTGGCACCATAGATGTCGACCACGACCTGATCTCCAGGACCTAAAACGTAGTTGTCTGGGATAGGCATATTCACGTTAGGTTGGAAATTAGGATTGGCCTGACTGAAAATGTCACGGCCAAACACCTGCTTACCATTGGCATCAGGAGCTGTACCCTGAGTTGCTTGAACATCATTCTCAACAGCCTGTACCTCAGAAACGGCATCATTTTCAATAGTACCAGTAGTACCAACACGGGCTGTCGTGACTTCCTGAGATGTTGTGCCATCACTGTTACCTTGCATTCTTTCTGCTGCCATGGTTACTGCGCCATCAGCCGCTGCCGACAGGCCACGGGATGAAATCTGTTTGTCATACTCATTACGCAAACGACGAATCTGGTCAATCCTAACACCTTTTTGCATCAGTTTGGTAACAATCTGAGCCTGTGATGTACCAGCCTTTGCCTCAGAGGCAATGAACGCTAATACCTGCTGATCACTCATACCTTGGGCAAAAACACCCAAAGACATAGTCAAGCAAAGTGTTGTTGCTAATAAAAATCTTTTCATCATTAATATGTTATTTTTTACTATATCGCATAAACGGCTACAAAGGTACGACAAATTGACGAGATACACAAACTTTTTCTTCTTTTTTTATAAAAAAGAGCCATCGCCCGACTTGGGACGATGGCCAAACAATTCTTTTACTTAAAACTATCAAAATTATTTCAAACCACGATTGTGGAGCGTGACGTTGAGCAGCATCACATACTTACGATACTGATCCTTGTTCAAGATGTAGTCCATCCAAGCCAAGTCCTTCTTGATGGCCTTTTCTACCATCAGCTGACGCTCCTCGTCATTCATCTGTGCAGCAAACAGCAACTCCGATGTGAAGGTCTTGTGAATCTCCATGAAGCCCTCAACCTGATCTTTAGAAAGATTCAAGGCCTGGCAAAGCTTCGTCACATTGACGGTTTTCATGTTGTATGCCTCAGCCTTGTTGAGGTTGGCTGCTGTCTCATTCTCTGCAAATGTCATAGTCATGCTCATCAGAGCGACCATTGTCAAAACAATCTTTTTCATTTTCGTTACCCTTTCTTAAATTTAATTAATACTAAAGTTATCCTGTTTAATCAACAGCTCTCTCGCTGATTGACGGTGCAAAGTTACGGTGATTTTTACTATCTTACAAGTTTTTTAGCAGAATTGTGTGCGCGAACAACCCTTTTCTTGACGGACGTCAACATATCTCGAAAAACGTTGACAAAGGTCAATTCTGCGTGTTTTTTACTCGTTTTTTTGGTAATTTACGGGCTTTTTATTACTTTTGCATGCGAAATAAGAAAACCATAAAGAAAATATGGAGAAAAAGAATCAATACATGGAAGTGGCCTACCAGCTGTTTGTTGACGGAGAAAATGGCCAGGAGATGACGGAAGAGGCCACCAAAGAGCGTCCTTTCCAGTTTATTACAGGTTTCGGAGTAGCCCTCGACGCCTTTGAACAGCAGGTTGCCGGTTTGCAGAAAGGCGATAGTTTCGACTTCACCATTACCCACGATCAGGCTTATGGCGACTATAGGGACGATCTGGTACTCGATTTGGAGCGCGAGGTGTTCAGTATCAACGGTCATTTCGACCACGAGCATATTTACGAGGATGCTATCGTTCCGCTTCAGAACGAGGAAGGAAACCGTTTCTACGGCCGTATTGTCGAGGTGGGTGAAGAAAAGGTGAAGATAGACCTGAACCATCCGCTGGCAGGCGAGGATTTGACCTTCAAGGGTACAATCGTCGAGAATCGTGAGGCCACAGCAAAAGAGATTGAACATCTTGTAGCTCACATGGCTGGCGGCTGCGGTTGCAGCTGTGACGACTGCAATGGTGGTTGCGATCACGAACACCACAGTGATTGCAATCACGATCACCACGATGGCTGCGGATGCGGTCATTGTCATTAAGAAGTGAGAGGTAAAATGTAAGAGGTAAGAGATTATGAACACCTTCGGACAAATATTCAGACTGACGACCTTTGGCGAGAGTCATGGCGAAGCCATTGGTGGTGTTGTCGACGGGATGCCAGCAGGTATCCCTATTGATGTAGACTTCATCCAGCAAGAATTGGCGCGTCGCCGCCCAGGACAGAGCCATATCACCACCAGCCGTCAGGAACAGGATCAGGTGGAACTGCTCAGCGGGGTGTTTGAAGGTAAGTCGACAGGATGTCCTATTGGCTTCATTGTCAGGAACACCAATCAGCATTCTAACGATTACGACAACATGCGCGACCTCTACCGCCCATCGCACGCTGACTATACTTACTCTATTAAATATGGTACGCGTGACCATCGTGGCGGAGGACGTTCGTCAGCCCGCATCACCATCAGCCGCTGTGTGGCTGGAGCATTGGCCAAACTGGCTCTACGCCAATTGGGCATACGCATTTATGCATACACCTCACAGGTAGGAAACATTGCTCTCGAGGGCAACTACACACAATACGACCTGAATCAGATTGAGAGCAACATTGTCCGTTGTCCGGATGCCACAAAAGCCGAACAGATGATTCGTCTCATTGAGGAAGTAAAAGCTGACGGCGACACCATTGGCGGAGTGATTACAGGTGTCATTCAGGGCTGTCCTCCCGGATTAGGTTCACCAGAGTTCGGCAAGCTACATGCGCAGTTGGGCGCTGCTATGCTCAGCATCAATGCTGTCAAGGGCTTCGAATATGGCGAGGGATTTGCTGGTGTTACCCAGCGCGGTTCCGAACAAAACGACATATTCACAATGGGTCATGATGGCGTCGTAACCACCAAGACCAATCATAGCGGAGGCATCCAGGGAGGTATCTCAAATGGTCAGGACATCTATTTTCGCGTTGCTTTCAAACCTGTTGCCACCCTACTTCGTGAACAACCGACAGTCGACATCAATGGCAACGAAACCATTTTGAAGGCCCGCGGACGCCACGACCCTTGCGTGCTTCCAAGAGCCGTTCCAGTGGTCGAAACAATGGCTGCAATGGTCATATTAGACCAATTTTTGTTGCAAAAAACGACGAAAATGTAGTTTTTTAGGATAAAAATACAAAAAAAAACGCAAAAGTTATTGTGATTTAAAACTTTTATACTATCTTTGCACACAGCTATCAGTGGTTTGTGAAAATCGCGACAAGCATTAGTTAAGTCTAGTTTAGTTTTTGTGTTGGTTAAGGGCGACCAAATTTGGCCGCCCTTAAATTATGTTTTTTCGAAAAAAACGCTAATCGTTACGACGTCACTCCAAGCATCCGATAATCTCATGAACATCCTTACATCCGTGTTCGTCAAGCCAGTCGTTGATACCATCTCTCACTTTGATGGTTATCGCAGGATCTAGGAAGTTGGCCGTACCAATCTCAATGGCCGTAGCACCAGCCATCAGAAATTCAATGGCATCTTTCGCTGTTGAGATGCCTCCCAAGCCTACCACAGGTATTTTCACGGCCTTAGCCACCTGATACACCATACGCAGAGCAACAGGCTTCACGGCAGGGCCAGAAAGGCCGCCAGTGCCTATTGACAGCACCTTTTTGTGTCGTTCTATGTCGATAGCCATACCCATCAGCGTATTGATGAGCGACACACTGTCAGCACCCTCAGCCTCTACGGAACGGGCAATCTCAGCAATATCCGTCACATTGGGCGACAGCTTGACTATCAGCGTCTTATGATAGGCCCGACGTACGGCCTTCACCACGCTCGAAGCCCCCTGACACGTCACGCCAAAGGCCATACCGCCGTCTTTTACGTTCGGACACGAGATATTCAGTTCGATGGCAGGAATCTTCTCCAGTGCATCAATACGCGCGGCACATTCCGCATAATCCTCTGGCGACGAACCGCTGACATTGACTATCATATTCGTATCGATATCCTTAACCTGCGGATAGATATGCTCACAGAAGTATTCCACGCCCTTGTTCTGCAGTCCCACGCAGTTCAGCATACCACTGGCAGTCTCTGCCATACGCGGATAGTCATTACCCTCACGAGGTTTCAGCGTCGTACCTTTCACGATGATACCACCCAAACCGCCAAGGTCTATAAAGTCCTCAAATTCAAGGCCATAGCCAAATGTACCACTGGCCGTCATCACTGGGTTCTTCAGTGCCAGCGCACCAATATTGACTCTTAAATCTGCCATAACAAACGTTTTGTGTTAAATACCGGTCCTTCCTTGCACACACACAGGTTACCCTCTGTCGTCTTCTCAACGCAACACAGACATGCACCCAGTCCGCAGGCCATCATGTTCTCCAGCGAGGCCTCACACTCGATGTCCTTTTCCTTTGCATAACGCGCCACAGCCTTCATCATCGGCGTCGGACCGCAGGTGAATATCATGTCGAACGACTCAGCAAGCACACTGTGGTTGGTCACAAAACCCTGTTCACCCATCGTGCCGTCCTCTGTCGTTACGCACACGCGCCCGCACTTATTAAAAAAGTCTAACTCCAATACGTCCTTCGCACTGCGACCACCCAACAAAAAGGTTACCTCACACCCTTGCTGCTTGAGCTCAGCGCCCAAATAAAGCAATGGAGCCACGCCTACGCCGCCACCAACGAGCAACGTCTTGTGCAAAGCGGTTTTGCCGCTTTGGATCGAGAAACCATTGCCCAATGGCAATACGCAGTTCAACTTATCGCCAGCCTGAAGGCGTCCCAACTGACGGGTACCTTCTCCAATCATGGCAACCATCAGCCAAAGCTCGTTTTTCGTTCTGTCTACAAAGTTAATGGAGATAGGGCGACGCAGGAACGTTGCGGAAGAACCGTCCACGCGTACCTCCACGAACTGTCCTGGCAGCATTTCCGGCAGTGGTTCCACGTCCGTCACTCTCATCAGGACGTGTTTTTCACTCAGCCGTTCTACGCTGTTTACCATTAAGTCAAGGATATATTTCTTCATAACGGGGGCCAAAGGTACAAAAAAATAATCGAAAGCCCAAATATATTAGGACAAAGTTATTTTTTGGCCGGAACAAACGTCTCGTAAGTCTGATCGTCGTAATAAACGCGGATTTCAGTAACTTTTCGAGGCATTTTGTCAACTATTTTGATTTCTTCGCGAACAATTTCAGGGTGTGTACTTTTTACACTCTGCGAATAAGGCGTCGTTGAAACTGAATTTTGCGGCATTTGGAAAACAGTAGGAGCAGGGGAGTCGAAATTGATCATCTGTTCCTGACCCTGAATTTGGCCCTCCAATATACCTTGATCAGAGCCTTCAGGGTGGGAGAGGTACATCTCTCCGACACCATAAAGTAACCACTCGATACTGATGTCAGGAATTTTCGTTTTGATGGAATCAATGATGTTAAGGGTAGGACGTGTACGTCCATTGAAAATACTGCTAAGGGTAGCAGGGGACTGTTGGAGGAAATCTGCGAACACTTGTTGGGTCATGTGTTGGTCCTCCATAATGAGGCGAATTCTGTCTTTTGTTTCCATTTGAGTCTAAAATAGGGGCAAAAAGCCCGTTTTACTTTCAGTTTACAAAGGTAAAACAATTTTTTGAATTGTGCAAGAAATCTAAAGAGAATTTATATTTCTTAACTTTGGATTTTAAATTTTGAATTCTAAATCCTAAAGTATAAATGATACTGAAAAATCTTTAGAATTACAAAGTTAAATTTACAGGCATAAATCGTTACAAATCTTTAATTTAGGGGTTGTATCATAAATAACTGACTATAAAATAGATAATTACAGCACAAATACTATAAATAGGTTAATATGCAGATATTCGAAGTCATAAAGTGGTACAAATTGCATACTTTACTTATAACTTTTTGATTAATTCATTGATTTATACCAAGTTATAATCACGATATATGCAGTGTATAAAAATAGATATTGAATTCTGAATTACAAAATTCAAGTTTATATATTTAAATTTAAAATTTTGATTTAGGTTTACAAATTACCATATTTAGGACTTAATTTGTAAATATCATTAGATTTCTGTAGCTATTTGATTTTCTGAATCAACAAATCAAAATACTAAAATTTATTAAACACAAATTCCGATTGTCAAGAATGGGCGAAATTTTTCATTTCGAGCGAATTCTGAACCAACGGGCGAAAAGCAGAAAATTCGCGAAATATGAGGGCTTATTTTGTGGGAAAACGCTAGTGGGAATCGGCATTTGAGGCCAAAAATTCATGTCTGGAGAAAAAGATATTCTAGAAAAAAATGGCCCCCAAACAGGGTCATTTTTAGTGAAGTATAAAGAAAATTAACTCTTTCATGAGGTCTCCAGGACCCGTATTTGGGTTATCCAGACCCTTACTTTTGGCATCCATTTCGCGTAGTTTACCAATAATCTGTAGCACTTTCATGGCGGAGTAATTTTTCATACCAGTGACATACTCACGTGCAGCCCAAGGACTTCGCAATTCCAACCACTCTGCCAATGCCTCCTGACTGTTCTTTTGGGGGCAATAATGGGCAATCATCAGATTTTGGAAGTAAGAAAAGAGCAACGGGAGAAAAGCATAGATGCTTCCAGCCTTTGGATTTTCGTCAAAATATTTGATAATCAGGTTTGCTTTGTACACATTGCGGTTGACAATGGCGTCGCGCAACTCAAAACCATTAAAATCCTTACTCACCCCTATCTGGTCCTCAACGACCTGTGGAGTGACGCGTTTGTTATCCTCAGGCAGGCTGAGTAGCACTTTGTCGAGCTCGCTGGTCAGACGCGTAAGGTCAGAACCAATGGAATCAGCGATCAGCTGGGTAGATTTCGCATCAATAGACGCTCCTTTGGCCTTCAGATAGCCTTCGATAAAGGGTGGAAGGTCACGTTCCTTGAGTTTTGCACTCTCAAACAACACCCCAGCGTCGCGAATAGCCTTCACATATGCCTGTTTTCGCCCGTCAATCTTGCCGTTTTTATGGCACATCACCAAGATTGTCGATGCCATAGGCTGTTTCAGGTACTTTTCCAGCGCCTCCGTATTCTTGATATTCTGGGCCTCTTTGACGATAACTACCTGATATTGGGCCATCATCGGATAGCGCCGTGCAGCGTCAGCCACCTGCGAAGCATTGACGTCAGAGCCGAATAGGACGGTCTGGTTGAAGTCCCTTTCCTCGGGCTGTAGCACGTTTTCGGCTATCCAGTCGCTGATTTTATCAATATAATACGGCTCGTCGCCCATCAGATAATAGACGGGCTTAAATTGGCGAGCCTTCAACTCGCTCATCACGCTGTCGTATGTCACTGCTGCTTGAGCCATGCTGCAAAAGTACTAAAAAAGCGCGAATTACACGAATTATACGCACGAAATTTTGCTTTTTTGCCCACTTATTTGTATATTTGCAGTCGAAATGAACGAACTAAACCTGCCAACATACGACGTCAAAGTGCGTGGAACACGCGAAAAGCCAGAAATATTCGACTTTTTGCGCAAGCGTTATGTAGCGCTGACTCCCGAGGAGTGGGTGCGTCAACATTTCACCCACTGGCTGGTAGAGCACAAGGGCTTCCCAAAAGGCCTCCTGGGCAACGAAATAGCCCTGAAATGCGGCGAAAAAACATTGCGTTGCGACTCTATATTATATAATAAGGAGGCCAAGCCTCAGATGATTATAGAATACAAAGCACCCACCGTGTCAGTGACACAGCGGGTGTTCAATCAGATATCGGTCTATAATCTGCTACTCCACGTGGACTATCTGGTGGTGTCAAACGGCATACAGCACTATTGCTGCAAGATGGACTACGAAAGTCAGACGTACCGCTTTCTGGACGATATTCCAGACTACGAAGCGCTAACCGCTAGACCATAACCGTTAGCCAATAGCCAACAGCCAATAGCCATTAATCCTCTGCCTCTGGTACTTCAGGAGCATCAATCTCAGGGTCTGCCTTCTTCACCGTACGGCGGATTGAGCGCTTGCGGGTCTTCTTCTCCTCCTGACCTGTAACCTTGTCAATCTTGACACCAGCCAGTTCTGGATCGATGAGAATACGGCCACAGTACTCACACACAATGACCTTCTTGTGCATCTTGATATCGAGCTGGCGCTGGGGCGGAATCTTATTGAAGCAACCACCACAGGCGTCACGCTGCACGTAAACGATTCCCAGACCGTTACGGGCATTCTTACGGATACGCTTGAACGACGTGAGCAGACGCGGCTCTATCTTCGCCTCCAGGTCCTTCACCTTAGCCTTCAGCTTCTCCTCCTCGGCACGGGTCTCTTCCATAATCTCGTCGAGCTCGCCCTTCTTGATATCCAGGTCCTGACGACGGTCGTCGATAATCTCCTGATTCTGAGCCAGTTCCTGCTTCTTCTCTTCTATGCGGCCAGCGGCCTCCTTGATCTTCTTGTTGCAGAGCTCAATCTCCAGCGTCTGATACTCGATTTCCTTCGACAGCGTGTCGTACTCACGATTGTTCTTCACATCGTTCAGCTGAGCCTTGTAACGCTCCACGCTGGCCTTAGCGGTCTCAATCTCACCCTTCTTCAGGGTCACTGCCTGCTCAAATTCAGCAATATCGGCATTGATCTTGTCCATACGCGTAGTGAGTCCCTCGATTTCATCTTCAAGGTCCTGTACTTCCAGAGGCAGTTCGCCTCGCAATGCACGCTTCTCGTCAATTCCAGAGAGCGTGGTCTGCAGCTGAAAGAGGGTCTTCAGACGCTCTTCAACCGGCATGTCCATTGGGTCTTTCTTTGCCATAATCTAAATATAATTAATAGGATTTGTATTTGTTTCTGCTATTTCCGTACGAACGCCCAAGCACTCGCGCTGAATGATGTCACGGAAGATTTCTGCCGTAAACTGCTCACTCTGGTAATGGCCAATGACGCAAATCTGAATCTGCTGCTCGTGGCCGAAATACTGGTGATAGTGCATCTCGCCCGTGATGAAAGCGTCAGCACCCTCGCCCATCGCCTCAGGCAACAGGAAGTCGCCAGCACCGCCACAGATGGCCACCTTACGGATAGGGCGCTCCAGTAGTTCGTTACACATGGCACACTCGACGTGAAACTTGTTTTTGACAAGTTCTACAAACGGCCGTGCACCCATTTCCGAGGGCAAGTCCCCTACTACACCACTGCCTGCTTCCAAACCGTCTATCGTCTTCTGAGCGAAGAACTTACAGCCCTCCAGCCCCAACCGTTCGGCTATCTTCCAGTTCACCCCGTCCAACGCATTATCCATATTGGTATGCATCGATACGATGACCACGTCGTGCTTGATGGCTTTGATGACGCAGCGTTGCACGTAGTCGGCACCACTGATCTGCTTCAGGCCACGAAACAGCAACGGATGGTGACTCACGATGAGGTTACACCCCTTCGCTATCGCCTCGTCGACAATCTTTTCGTTGACGTCCAGACACAATAATGCCCCTGAAACCTCCGCCTCCGTCAGTCCCAATTGCAGGCCAGCGTTGTCCCAGCTTTCCTGCAAGGGCAGAGGCGCGAACTTTTCAAGGGCGCTCAGCACTTGCTTTATTTTCACGCTTCTATATAAATTTAGACTGCAAAGATACGAATTTTACATTGAACATTGAACATTGAACGTTGAACATTATTTTTTTTTAACTTAATATACGCATCAACGGTCAATGTCCAATATCACGTAAACCACTCCTCGCCGCGACGCTCGTGACAGTACGAACTTCCGTCGAAACAGTGTGTGCAGACGCGCTCTTTCGGCAGTCCAATCGATGCTATCAGGTCTTCGATGGTGGCAAACTTCACACTCGTCAGTCCCAAACGACGCGCAATCTCGTTGACCATTCGCTGGTATTCAGGCGTACCCGTCTTGGCATACTTGTCGAGGTTCTTCTTGTCGTCGCCCTCGAAATCCTTGATGATACGGCGCGTGATGAGCTCCATATCGCTCTTCGACGACGTGAAGCCGATGAACGGACAGCCATAGACCAACGGCGGACACGAAATGCGCACATGCACCTCCTTGGCACCATTGTCAAAGAATGTGCGGACATTATCCCTCAGCTGCGTGCCACGCACGATAGAGTCGTCGCAGAACACGATACGCTGGTCCTTCAGAATGGCCGGATTGGGAATCAGCTTCATCTTCGCCACCAAGTCGCGACGGTTCTGGTTGCCAGGAGTAAACGAACGCGGCCATGTAGGCGTATATTTCAACACAGCACGCTTGTAGGGCACCTGCTTGCCGTGCGAATAGCCCAAGGCCATACCCACACCCGAATCGGGGATGCCACACACCAAATCTGGCTCGCAGTCGTGGTCTTTCTCACCCATCAGCCTGCCGTTCTTCTCGCGCACATACTCCGTATTGATTCCCTCGTAGTCGCTGGCTGGGAAACCGTAGTAAACCCACAGGAACGAGCAAATCTGACAACGCGTAAAGGGCTTCTGCAACACTTGGATGCCGTCAGCTCTCAGACGGACAATCTCGCCAGGACCCAAGTCGCGAACAACCTTGTAATCCAGGTTCGGAAAACTCGTCGTCTCGCTCGAAACGGCATAGGCCTGCAGAAATTCGTCCGTGCCGATGGGTGTCAGACGATGCACCTGCTTCTGTCCTATTACGATGGGCGTACGTCCCAAGAAGTCGCGTGCAGCAATGATGCCGTCCTCCGTCAGAATGAGCATCGAACACGAACCCTCAATCTTCTGGTACACCTTGTTGATACCCTCTTCAAACGTGTCACCCATATTGATGAGCAGGGCCACCAGTTCCGTCTGGTTGATGTTGTTGGCCGACATCTCGCTCAGGTGCATGCGCTGTTTTAGCAGTTCTTCGGCTATCTCGCGCTGGTTGTTGATTTTGGCCACCGTCACCACTGCGTAGCGTCCCAGATGGGAATTGACGATGATGGGCTGAGGGTCGGTGTCGCTGATGACGCCTATGCCCTGATGGCCCTTAAACGAGTCGAGCTCGTCCTCGAAGCGCGAACGGAAATAGTCACGCTCCAACGAGTGGATAGAACGGTGGAAACCGCTCGTCTCGTCGAATGTCACCAGTCCGGCGCGTTTTGTACCTAAGTGCGAGTTATAGTCTGTTCCGTAAAACAAATCGTTTACGCAATCCTGTTTTGCGATAGTGCCAAAAAAGCCACCCATACGTTCTTTTTACCTTTTTATATTACAAAAATGCTCTTTTAGGCCTGCAAAATTACAAAAACTATGGCAAACCGCAAAACGAATGCACAGTTTTTTCTGCCAACACTGCAAAAATTTAATCTATGACAATTCCCAAGTCACTTCAGCACCTGCGTAATATTCTGTTCGCGGTGACAGATGCGCACCTCAATGCCGAACTTCTCGTGGATATGCTCGGCCAGATGCTGCGCGCTATATACCGAACGGTGCTGACCGCCCGTACAGCCAAACGAGAACATCAGCGACGTAAAGCCACGCTGGATATAGCGCCTCACATGGGCGTCAGCCAGTTTATAGACGCTGTCCAGGAACGTCAGGATTTCTCCGTCGTCCTCCAGGAATCGGATGACAGGCTCGTCCAGTCCCGTCAGTTGCTTATACGGCTCATAACGGCCGGGATTGTGCGTCGAACGGCAGTCGAACACGTAACCGCCACCATTGCCGCTCTCGTCCTCGGGAATGCCGTTGCCATACGAGAAGCTGAACACGCGGACCACCAGCGGACCCTGTGCGTCGTACTTCGAGAACGTCGCCGGACCGTCCTGCGGATGGGGCTTGTAGGGGTTCTTGTCCGTCGTCTTATAGCCGTCGGCACGCGCTGCCATCGCCTGCACCTGCTGGAATTTCGGCATTTCTGTCAGTTGCTGCAGGATATCAATCAGATACGGATACGGGAAATTCCTCTCGCCCAGCAGTTCCTTCATGTTCTGGATAGCGGGCGGTATCGACTCTATGAAGTGGCGCTTGCGCTCGAAATAGCCACGAAAACCGTAGGCACCCAACACCTGCAACTGGCGGAACAGCACAAACAACGACAGCCGGTCCACGAAATGGTGGGGCGACGGCACCTCCGTATATTGCTTCAGCGCATTGTAATATTCATACACCATTTCGCGACGCACCTTATACGGATATTTCGCTGATGCCTGCCACAGGAACGATGCCAGGTCGTAATAGTACGGGCCCTTTCTACCGCCTTGGAAATCAATGAAATAGGGGTTACCCTCTGCATCGAGCATCACGTTGCGAGCCTGGAAGTCGCGATACAGGAAACACGGCTCGTCGTCGGCCGTTGTCAGGTCCTTCGCCAACAACCGGAAGTCGGCCTCCAGCTTCAACTCATGGAAGTCCAACTCAGTAGCCTTCAGGAAACAATACTTGAAATAGTTCAGGTCAAACAACACCGAATCGGTGTCGAAGGCAGGCTGGGGATAGCAGTTCGAAAAGTCCAGTTCACGAAAGCCGCGCAACTGGATGTTCGGCAGTTCGCGGATGGTTCTCCGCAACAGTTCCTGCTCCTTCAGCGTGTAACGTCCGCCAGCCTCGCGACCGCCACGAATGGCGTCAAACAGCGACACCGAACCCAAGTCTGTCTGGATGTAGCGCAACTCGTCCTGACTCACGGCCAAAATCTCAGGTACGGGCAGTTTCCGCTTCGTGAAGTGCTGTGCCAGATACACGAAAGCATGATTCTCGTCGCGACTGGTACCTATGCACCCCACCACCGTCTCGCCCGTCTGCGACGTCATACGGTAGTACTCACGGTTGCTGCCCCCAGCGGTCAGTCTCTCCACCTGCTGAGGTTCTGCCCCACTCCATTCCTTGTAAAGTTCTACTAACTTCTTCATGTCGGTCCTTACTCAAATTGGCTACAAAGGTACACACTTTCATGCATATAAACGAATATTTGGGGTGTTTTAACGTTTAAAATCCCAAAGCATGATGGAATGCCTTGGGATTTATGATTTTCTTTGTTCATCAATGCCAGCCACCGCCAGGACCTCCACCGCCAGGACCACCACCGGGGAA
This sequence comes from uncultured Prevotellaceae bacterium, assembly GCA_902774925.1. Lineage (GTDB taxonomy): Bacteria > Bacteroidota > Bacteroidia > Bacteroidales > Bacteroidaceae > Prevotella. Next base: position 45,063 of record CACYKE010000032.1, read on the forward strand.
TCCGCCACCACCTGTATAGGACGAGAGAGTGACGTTGGAACCGCCAGTAAATGTGGCACCGGTATAGGCTACGCCGTCGAAGATGCTGGTGCCGCCGCTGACGGTAACGCCGCTCTTCAATGTGGGTTGCGAAGCACCGCTGACAACCATTGTATTGCCACCGCTGGATGGTGTCTTAAAGACAAAGGTCTCGCTGCCGACGGTCATTGCATACCAAGTGTTCTTGTTCCACGACGAAGCCTGATAGCACGACTGCGTGAGCTGTGCGCCGTTCTCCAGACCGCCAATGGCAATGATGGTGCCGCCAGTGACGTAGAGCTTCTTCTGTTCCTCGCTGTTGGCGTCGATGGCCACCTCGGGCGTCGATGTACCGATGGCATAGATCACGCCACCTTTAATATATACGTTACCGTTGGCGTCGATGCCGTCGTTGCCAGTGGAGCGGGCATAGACGTAACCACCGCTGATGGTCATGTCGCCGGCATTGCTCAGGCTCTTCGTGTCGTCGTTATACGAGGCGTTAATGGCGTCGTCCGAGGCGTTCACGGTCACCCATCCGCCCGTAATATCGATGCTTGTCTTGCTCTCGATACCTTCGCCGCCTGCACCGGTCGTGGTAACGCTGATAATAGCATTGTCGCTGATAGTGATAGCACCGTCAATCTTAATGCCCTTGGGCGATGACTTGTAGTCGCTGTCGTAGCGGTCGAGTTGCTGCGAACTGCTAACGGTAGATAGCGTGCCGTTCGATGATGCCACAACGGCATTACCGCTGGTCTTGATGATGATGGTGCCACCCGTAGCGGTGAACGTGCCGTCACCATTGATGCCTTTACCGCCAGCACCTGTACTCGTCAGGTTCAGCGTACCGCCGCTGATGGTCATGTTGCCGTCAGCACCCAGACAAGCCGAGGCCTTGGTCTTCACCTTCGTGCTGTCCCACACGCCACCGCCTGTAGTCTTCACGGTGATGTCGCCTCCACTGATCTTCATGTCGCCCTCGCCCTTGATGCCCTTGGCAGCATCAGCAGTCACAGTGATATTGATGGTTCCGCCACTGATATAGATATTTCCTGAGTCCTCGTCCTCGTGGTCAGTAGTCTCGCCCGTCGAGGCGTCGCCGTCGATGTCACACTGGATGCCGTCGTCCTGCGTGCCGCTGATGTTAATCGTGCCGCTCTCCATCAGGAAGTACTCGGCACAGCTGATGCCGTCACCTGCAGCCGAAGTCACGTTGATGGTGGCGTTCTTGATGGTGAAGTACTCGCCCGTCTTGATGCCGTGCTTCACGTTGCCAACGACGTTCAGCGTACCCTTCTGCGCAAACTCGGCATGGCCCTTGATGTAGAGGCAGCCCTTCTGCGAACCGGTCGAAGCGTCGCTGAGCGTGTTGGTCGTTCCTGTAACAATCTTTACCTTGATGCGCTTGCCGTTCTGGATGTGTACGGCAGCACCGCTATATACTGGTGTCGCGTTGGTCAGCGTCAGGCCGTTCAGTTCTATCGTGGCCTTGTACGAGCCCGACATATAGAACTCGCCGTCGGTCGATGTGCCGCTCAGCGTATAGGTGATTTCCTCGGCCAGGTCGTCGCTCTGGGCTATCGACACGTGCGCCCCGCTGACGGTCGGCGTGACGTACTGCGCCACGTTGCCAGCCACCGTTACCAATGCTGTCGAACCGTCGTAACTGACGCCAATCGTACCGTCGCTGACCTTGCTGTTGTCCACCGTCATCGCAGTGATGTCAGTAAGCGAAAAAGTCTTGCCCATGATGGTCACCGTCTCGCCATTGGCGTAGGTCATCTCACCCGTCTGCGAGGCAGGAAACTGATAGGTCACGCTACCCACCTTGACGTTCAGCGTCTGTGCCCCTGCTGCTATCGTCAGCACGAGGGCTATCATAGATAATATCAACCTTCTCATTTTACCACCATTTTATAAGTCCTACTATTTGTCTTCACAATATACACTCCCTTGGAAAGTTGAGATTTATCCACCATCTTTCCGCTGAGGTCGTAAAAAGTAGCGGTAGCAAATTCTTCACTATTCACTCTTAACTCTTCACTTATGCCCGTCGTTGTTTCGTCGGTGTTCGAGAAATACATCTTGCTCAGGTTCGTCAGCGTGAACGACTGCGAGCCCACCGTCAGAGTAGTACCGCTGATAGTCAGCGTAACGTCCGAAGCAACGGATACCGAAGCCTTCGCCCCGTCCGTCGTCTCAAAGGTCAGGTAGGTATAGTCTTCGGCCTGCGCCGTCACCGTCCCTACCAGCATTGTCAATAACATTAAAATCTTCTTCATATCGCCTAATCGTTTATAATGATGTTGCAAAGGTAACAATTATCGGGACATTTACCAAATATTTTCAATGAATACCCCGATTCTTTCAACGAACGCGCAAAAATAAATCGCATTTTGTTTTGCATTTTGCTCACTTTTCGTACCTTCGCGGTCGTAAGATAATAAGTAAAACAAACTGAACAAAACAATGAAGAAAAAGTTATTATCAATGGCCGTTATGTCATCCTCGACCAACTGCCGCCTATGTCGTTCCGCATCTACCGCGTGAAGAAATAAAAAGTGAGCTGGCCAAACGCCAGCCCACCTTTTTAATTTAAAACGGTCCGAATCCCATACATGACGTGGTTCCCAGCGCCGTGGCGGCCGCCGTGATGGCTGCTACTATCACCTTCAACAGCACATCCCAAAATCGCTTGTTC
>CACYKE010000033.1 GCA_902774925.1 uncultured Prevotellaceae bacterium
CAAGGTAGAAGGTGATCTCCGCAGTGAGATCCAGTTGAACATCAAGCGACTGATGGATATTGGTTGCTATCGTGGAGTCCGTCATCGTAACGGTCTGCCTGTTCGTGGTCAGAGCACTAAGAACAATGCTCGTACACGTAAGGGTAAGAAGAAGACTGTTGCTAACAAGAAGAAGGCCACGAAGTAATGTTTAAAGTTTAACGGTTAAAGTTTAAAGATTATGGCAAAGAAAACAGTCACTTCCAAGAAACGTAATGTGAAAGTTACCGCTATCGGTCAGCTTCACGTACACAGCTCTTTTAATAATGTCATCGTATCACTCGCCAACGACGAGGGTCAGGTAATCTCTTGGTCTTCTGCAGGTAAGATGGGCTTCCGTGGTTCTAAGAAGAACACTCCGTATGCTGCCCAGATGGCTGCTGAGGATTGCGCTAAGGTTGCTTTCGACCTCGGTCTGCGTAAGGTAAAGGCCTATGTGAAGGGTCCCGGTAACGGTCGTGAGAGCGCTATCCGTGCCTGCCATGGTGCTGGTATTGAGGTTATTGAGATTATCGACGTTACGCCGCTGCCACACAATGGCTGCCGTCCTCCAAAGCGTCGTAGAGTTTAATTTCTAGAATATCTAGAGCTCTAGAATATCTAGACAATAGAAAAAAAATATTTTTTAGAATTATGGCAAGATATATTGGACCGAAATCAAAAATTGCCCGCCGATTTGGAGAAGCCATCTTCGGCCCGGACAAAGTTTTGTCCCGTAGGAACTTCCCCTGGTGTGCTGGAGCGTCAGTTCCGTAACCTCTTTGAGAAGGCCGCTAAGGCTGAGGGTATCACCGGTGAGGTGCTGCTTCAGTTGCTTGAGAGCCGTCTCGATAATGTAGTGTTCCGTCTTGGTATTGCTCCTACTCGTGCAGCTGCCCGTCAGCTCGTTGGCCACAAGCACATTACTGTTGATGGCCAGGTTGTCAACATTCCTTCATTCCAGGTTAAGCCCGGTATGATTGTAGCAGTTCGCGAGAAGTCAAAGTCTCTCGAGGTCATCGAGGCCGCACTTGCAGGTTTCAACCACAGCAAGTATCCTTGGATTGAGTGGGACGAGGCCCAGAAGGGTGGCAAGTTCCTGCACCTGCCTGAGCGCGCAGACATTCCCGAGAATATTAAGGAACAGTCAATCGTTGAGTTGTACTCTAAGAACTAAAATCATTTAAATTAATGGCGATATTAGCATTTCAAAAACCTGATAAAGTCGTAATGTGCATTCTTCTTTCATCGCTTGAGGGTTATGCCATCAACACCATCCGTATTCAGGGTGTTGAGCATGAGTTCTCTTCAGTACCCGGTGTCAAGGAAGACGTAACCAACATTATCTTGAACCTGAAACAAGTTCGGTTCAAGCAAGTAGTGGAAGAATTCGAGAACGAGAAAGTCTCAATCACCGTTGAGAATTCTACCGAGTTTAAAGCCGGTGATATAGGCAAGTATCTGACTGGATTTGAAGTGTTAAATCCCGATTTGGTGATTTGTCATTTAGATTCCAAAGAGTTCTGCACCGATGTCAATGTGATAGCTATCGACTCAATCTACACCCCAATCCGCAATGTCAAGTATAGTGTTGAGCCCTATCGTGTCGAGCAGAAGACCGACTACGACAAGCTCGTACTGGAGGTGACAACGGATGGTTCCATTCACCCGAAGGACGCCTTGAAGGAGGCTGCCAAGATCCTCATTTATCACTTCATGCTCTTCTCTGATGAGAAGATCACGCTGGAGAATAATGATATTGAGGGCAACCAGGAATTCGACGAGGAGATTCTCCACATGCGTCAGTTGCTGAAGACCAAGTTGGTCGACATGAACCTCTCGGTTCGTGCGCTGAACTGTCTGAAGGCCGCCGATGTCGAGACCCTTGGCGACTTGGTACAGTACAACAAGACCGACCTCCTCAAGTTCCGCAACTTCGGTAAGAAATCGCTCACTGAGCTTGATGATTTGCTCGAGAGTCTGAATCTGTCGTTTGGAACCAGGTTCAAAGTTAAAAGTTCAAAGTTAAAATGAGACACGGAAAGAAATTTAATCATCTGGGCCGTACTGCTGATCACCGCCGTGCCATGCTTGCCAACATGGCCATCTCGCTGATTATGCACAAAAGAATCACTACGACCCTCGCCAAGGCAAAGGCACTCAAGAAATATGTAGAGCCCCTCATCACGCGCTCTAAGGACGACAGCACCAACAGTCGTCGTGTGGTATTCAGCTATCTGCAGAACAAGGAAGCTCTGAAGGAGCTCTTTGGCCCTGTAGCACAGAAAGTCGGTGACCGCCCCGGTGGTTACACCCGCATCATCAAGCTCGGCTTCCGCCAGGGCGATGCTGCTGAGAAGGCATTCATCGAGCTTGTCGACTTCGACGAGAACATGCTGAAGACTGCTAAGGCTGAGAAGAAGACTCGCCGTTCACGCAAGTCTGCTGCTCCTAAAGCTGAGGCTCCCGTTGAGGAAGCTCCCGCTGCTGAAGAGGCAAAGGCTGAATAAGCATTCTATTTCGAATCTCGATAAAAAAAGTGGACTGACGAAAGGGTCAGTCCACTTTTTTTATCGAGCAGAGCCGCAGAGTTACGCAGAGTTTATGATTATCTCCTGAAAAGGCAGGAACCACGATGGGTGGTTTGGGAGGTATCGAGCTGGACGGCATAGACACCGGCACCGAGAGGAGGAAGTGCGATGAACGCCTCACAACCAGCGGTGGTTAGCGTTGTCTGGAAGACGCACGAGCCCGATAGTTGGTAAACGCTTACTTTCAGGGGTGCTGTAGGTTCGCTGGCGAATGTCAGGCTCAACCCACCATTGGCAGGCACTATGGTGACCTCCTGTGGCTGATGGTGGCTGATGGTCTGAACACTGGTTAACCCTAAGATGTCGAGCAGTCCTTTATAGGCGTCAGGCATTCCGTAGCCGTAGATATTGTTCGGATAGTCAAGGCTGTCGTCAGGATGCCAGCAGCAACGATTGAAGAGTGCCAGAACCTCTTGGGGCGACAGGTCCGGCTTCGCCTGCAGCCATAGGGCAATGACACCTGCTACGGCGGGCGCCGACAGCGATGTGCCCGAGTCGGCTCCCCAAGGATAGTTGATACCATTGAATTCAGAATAACCCACGATGCTGCCTGGTGCATATATATGATTCTTGGATGCTACCACCCTCGTTCCTGGCGCTACTACTTCAGGTTTCCTCAGCCCGTTCATGGCCGGACCCGTAGAGGAGTAATAATCGATTTTTCCGTCAGGTTTATGGGTTGTTGCCCCCACACTGATGACCGATTGGAAGCAGGCTGGCGCAAGGATGTTATGCCCTTTCTGTGCGTCGGCCCATCGAGGGTCAACATTATTTTTCGTGAAGGTATAGCTCGTACTGCCAAACGCCTGAATCTCGCCCTCACCCTCTACGACAAGCGCTATGGGAGCGAATTGACTGGTGTATTGCTCCGACTGAAGCAGTATCTGCCAGATGTCATCATCAATAAGTGACGAAGCGTTGTGATAACACGATACCGTCAGCGTGTCCAAACCACAGGGAAAGGAGAATACCATGACGGAGTCGGAGGGAATCTGCTGCGAATCCAGCGTCAGCGTGTCTGTCGGAATGCTGTTTTCCCCACGATAGGCATAGAAATGAATCCGTGCGTCACCCTCTGCGGTCAGCCGATACAAGGCTTGCTTCTTGTATGTCTGTATGAAAGCACCAGCCGCAGGCCGTTCAGCCGTCTTGATAAACCATGTGTTATAAATACTCTCATTGCCGGCAGCGGCCACGAGGATATGTCCTGGTCCCGTCAGACTGTCGAGCACGGCAGAAAAGAGGCTGTCGTCCTGATCGAGATAGGGTGGATAGCCTTCGCTGAATGAGACGACGCAAGGCTTCTGCTGGCTGTCGGCATAGTCGAAGAGGTATTTGAATCCCAAGGCATCGGTTGCCGTGGTATATTTGTAGATGTCTGTGGAGTCGATGTACTTTGCGTTGGAGGTGACAGCATTAGCCACGAGACAGATGTCGCTGTCGAAAGCGATACCCCGATAGCGACTGTCGTAGCCACTTCCTGCCGCAATGCCCAGGGTGAGGGTGCCGTGCGTCTCCGACTCAGCGTCGGTACTATGTCCGTAAGCCAGCAGTTCCTCCGTCCCGATATAATCCCGTCCAACGGGCAGAATGCTGCCTATGGTGTCTTTCGACAACTGGTCCCAGAGTGCGCGAATGCGGTATTTCGTCGTCGAGCGGTCGTAGAATGTCGGGTGCGTAAGGTCGAACCCTATATCCATCAATCCCATGACGACACCATCCCCCGTATAGGCCGAATGGTTGGGAGTGGCTTCATACGCAGGCAACACATTGACGGCCATGGCTGCCGTATCGACGCAGAGCGCGGCACGAGCCCCTGCCTCTATGCGCCGCACTGACGGTTCGCGTGAGAGTGCTGCCAACTGGTTCAAGGGAATGCTGGCTATGATGATATCGCCCCATCGCGCATGTTGCCGGCATCCGTAGCTTGCCAGTATGTTGTCGTTGTCTGTTTTGACAAAGGCCGTGATGGTTCGGCTGTGGCTTCCGCCTCGTGTAAATGTCGTCGTCTCCAGTGCCGCCTGTTTGGCTAAGCCCGAGAGTTTGCTGAAATCTGCCGTCTGTGCAGTCGCTGTCGCAAGACGCAGTATCAGTCCCAGTAGGAATATAAGTCGTAATTTTGCCATATCTTATTCCTGTGGTAGGAGGGCAACGCCGTGCTGCTTTTTGCCGTCCATCATGATTTTGATGGGGTGGGGGAAACGCACGTGACGGACGTGTTCCGTCTCCTCAATGGCAGGCAGCGCGTCGAGCACGCTGGTTTGCAGGATGCCGTCACCCGTAAACGTATTGATGGTGAAGTAACCCACGCCAAACGAGGTAAGGTTCTGGAAGAAGTGCGTGCCCTGCGAGGGGTCTACGTGGTAGTTTTTCAGTCCAGCCTCTACGATGACGCGTGCTGCGGAGATGTGTGGCCACTTCACGGGGATGCCCAGCCAGTAGTCGCTGGAGCCCCATCGTCCCGGTCCAATGAGCACGTAGTTGGCACCCGTGCCGTCCTCCTGGAGGTATTTGCCGTCCAGGAACTTCCGGTTGATCTGCTCTATCTCGTCGGCAATCTGCGGGTTGTTGGCGGCCGTAAAGTCCTCGTCCGTCTTGACGTAAACTACATCGACGACATCCTCCGAGATGCCGTGTCCCAGTGAGTTATGCGAACGCAGCAGACACTGTTCGTCGGGAATCGCCGCGAGGTCTTCGTCCAGCACCTGCTTCGAATCGACGATGGGGCGAATCTGCAACAGATAGAAGTCACCGCTCGCGCCGTCTGGTGCGAGGTTGCAGGCAAACTCTATCTCCACGGGACGGCGCATCTCCTCCGAGCCGTATTTTTGCGACAGCTGGAGAATTTCCGGCAGTGGGAATATGCCGTGCTGCAGGACACCTGAGAACGAGATGACCTTGCGGCCGCCCTCGTAGATGCCGTCGCGGATAATCTGGTCAACGGGGTCGTATGTCGATGCGATACCCTGCAGCGAATTGTCCTTATCGGCCTCCTTGACACGGAGATTTAGGATGTTGAAGCCGTCGTCCACCTTGAAGTCGTCGCCTACGTGACTCATATCCAGCGCATAGAAGCGCGTCTGTGTCTCCTTCAGCGCTGTATCCATCTCTGAGGTCTGCAACACCTGCTTCGGATGGTAGGGCGATACGCGCAGCGTCTGTCCGCCGTCGACGATGTATTTTCCCAAGCCCAGAGCCAGCGACGCGATACCCTCTTCGGCCAGTTCGTCGCCAATGGGGTAGTAGTTCAGCGAGCGCAGCACACCCGAGAACGTCGGATAGAACCGCGTGTCGTACTGTTTGCCGACGACCTCCTGCAGGATGACCGCCATCTTTTCCTGGTCGATGACGTTCGATGTTGCCGTCATATATGCCTTCGAGTCCTTGTAATAGACGGAAGCATAGACACCCTTGATAGCACATGCCACCATGCGCAGCATCTCGTATTTATCCTCCAGATACGGCACCATATACGTCGAGTATATGCCTGCGAACGGTTGGTAGTGCGAGTCTTCGAGCAGCGACGACGAACGCACGGCAATCGGCGAGTTGATGGCCTCGAAGAACGTAAAGAAATCTGCAATCAGTGCGTCCGGCAATTGTGCCCGCATAAAATGCTCCAGTATCTCCTCGTCCGGTGCGTCGCTCAGTGCGATGCTCCATAGGTTGTTCTTGTCCATGAATTCATCAAAGAAGTCGGTACACAGCACGACGGTCTTCGGAATCTGCACGGTGGCATTGTCGAACTGGTTCAGTTCCGAATGGCGCTTGATGATGTTGTCGAGGAATGCCAGACCGCGCCCCTTGCCGCCTAAGGAACCCTCACCGATACGTGCGAAGTGGGCATAGCGGTCGAACTTCAGTCGGTCGAACACTGCCACGACGCCGATATTCTTCATGCGGCGGTATTGCACGATAGCGTCGAATATAATCTGTCGGTGTGCGTCCAGGTCCTGCAGTTTATGCCATGTGACCGTCTTCAGGAACTGCGACACGGGAAAGATGGCTCGGGCGCAGAGCCAGCGGCTCATGTTGTTGCGCGACACGTGATATTGGAACGACTCGGCGGGAATCTTGAAGATGTTATCTTGCAATTCCTTCAGCGAACGCACACGTGCCACCTCTTCCTTCGTCTTCGGATCGCGGAAGATGAAGTCGCCGAAACCCATGTGTTCCTCAATGAGCTGGCGCAGGTCCACGTTCATCTTCTTCGAGTTCTTATCGACAAAATGGAAGTGTTCCTTCTCCGCTTTCTCCTTGTTGATGATTTCTGAACTCTGCAGGATCAGCGGCACATACTCGTCGCGCTTGCGGATTTCGCGCAGCAACTTCAAACCAGCCTCCGCGTCACCCTCCTCGACGTGTGCCAGACGACCGGTCACACCCTTCAACGGGAATCGCGTGTCGCTGATGACGCCCAGCACGTTGTCGTGATACATCTCATACCATTGCATCGCCTCCTCGTAGGTTGTTGCCAGCACCACCTTCGGACGTCCGCGCTTGCGTTGTGCGGCGGCGTGTGGGTTCAGTGCCTCGGTAGAAAAATTCTTCGACTGCGCGAGGATGTAGTTATACAGGTTCGGCAGCACCGACGAATAGAAGCGGATGTTATCCTCGACGAGCAGTATCATCTGCACGCCGGCCTCCTTGATGTCGTGTTCGATGTTCATCTGATCCTCAATGAGCTTGATGATGCTCAGGATGAGGTTCGTGTTACCCAGCCAGCAGAATACGTAGTCGAAGATGCTCATATCCTCGTTCTCGATGCGCTTCGTGATACCGTGCGAGAAAGGCGTCAGCACCACGCACGGAATGTGCGGGGCCATCCGCTTTACGTCGCGTGCTACGGCGAAGGCGTCGTTGTCGGCATTACCCGGCATACAGATCACCAGGTCGATGTCCGTCGTCTCCAGCACGTGGCTAGCTTCCTCCGTCGTCGACACCTGCGTGAACGTGGGCGGATAGCGCATACCCAGCTCCATGTATTCGTCGAATATCTTCTCGTCCACGCGTCCGTCGTCCTCCAGCATGAAGGCGTCGTACGGGTTGGCTACTATCAACACGTTAAAGATGCGTCGTGTCATCAGGTTGACGAACGACACGTCCTTCAGAAAGAAGTTGTTGAACTCTTGGGGGATGTTACTCATAACTCACCGATGATTGTCACTTAACCACAACAGTCTTGCCGCCGGTGATGTAGGTGCCGGGACGGCTGGGCTGTGCGCTGAGGCGACGGCCGTCCAGTGTGTACCAATTATTGTCGTTCACCGTTTCACGTTCACCGTTTAACGTCGTTATGCCAGCCTCACCATATTCCTTCGCCGTAATCATAGGCACTCCGAGCACGAAGTCGGCATTCTTCTCGGCATCGGTGTAGAAGGCAATGACGTAATAGCCCGGTTGAGTGATATTGAAATCGAATGTCTGACGGACACCGCCAAATGCGTTGCTTGTATTGCCTCCGATGTTCTTGGTAGGCGTACAAACCTTCGACGCCACCTCCTGTCCGTTGGCATCCTCTATGACGATGGTGATGGGCGAGAACTCCGGATGGTTCCAGTTGTATAACCTGTACCTCAGGGTATAGCGACCGGCAGACAACATCATGTTCGAACGAGCCTTGCTGACGCCGAACTTCGCGAATGCGGCCTTCTCTTTGCCCGCGCTGTTCTGCACGAGCAGACCATATTCCATACCGCGCGTTTCATTGGTGAAATGCAACAGACGAGGACCGTTGGTGTATGGCAGCCCGCCACCCATACGCGTCGTCGAGCCTGTGCCGTTGCTGACGTACCAGTCCTGTGGCACCACGCCCTCCATATTGAAATGACTGCTCAGACTGTAGTTGGTGTTCAACTTCGGGGCCTCGCAGTTTACCAAACACTCGCCCTCGCCAGTTTTGCCGTTACTGTCGGTGACTACTGCGCGCAGGGTGTGCTGACCGGCCTGAGGGGCCGTCAGTGTTGCGTCGTAGGTTCCTGATGCTGATGCTTCGGACGCGCTGGCGAGCAGGTTGCTGCCCTCATAGATTTCCACTTTCTCTATTTCGCCTTTCTGTGCTTTGACGGTGGCCTCTACGGCGACGTCAGGGAATGTAGCCGTGCCTTCGGGCATAAAAGTCAGATAGGTCGTCTCGCCTTCAGGCTGTGTGATGCGTGCTGAGGGCTGGTTCAGCGAGAAACGTTTACAGAAGTTCCAGATGAGATTACGGTTATCGGTCATGGGCCAGTGGCCACCATTGTTATAGGAATAAAGCCACACTTCGCCACCATTTGGGCCGCCCGTCCATTTCTCTAGGTCACCATCGTACCAGCTTGGCTTATACACGGTCTTCGAGTAGTTGGTGTGCTTGTCGTGCTTGGCGTAGTTCTCTATGTAGGCGTGGATGCCGTACTCTTCATAGCCGAACGTTTCGTCACCGTAGGCAATGACCTCCAGTAGATTCACGGGTTTCTTGCAATTATTCCAAGGCTGCTCCGAGAACTGGATGCCGCTGGTGGGTGCGAAGGCAGCAATCTTGTTTTGCATGTTGGCAATGCAATGGTGGATGAGCATCGAACCCATCGAGAACCCCGACCAATAGACGCGGTCGCGGTCGATGTCGTAGCGTGTAGCCATCTCGTCAATGGTCTTCGTGACGAATGTCTGGTCGCCCGTGCCGCCTGTGTCCCACATGTTACCGTCGCTTCGCAGATAGGTTACGACGAACTTCGCCGTATCAATCATCTCGTAGATTTTGTCGGCCCCATATTGATATTCAGGGCTTTGGTTCATGCCGTGAGTGACAATCATCAGCGGCGACTTGGCCGGCAGCGTGTTTGGCGTAAACACAATCATGTTCCGCGACTTGCCGTTTACCTTAATGAAAATTGAGTCCTTCTCATACGCCCACACCTGCATGGTCAACAGCAGGAGGAGCGAAACCAATGAAAAACGTGAACGATTCATATGCTTTTTACTTTTCCTTTGTTTTTATTTTCTGCCTGCAAAGTTACGATTTAGCGAGGACAAAACAAAGAAATTCTTTCTTTTTTTTGGCGAGCGTGAGTAACTTCGCGCTGTTTACAGCGCAAAGGTAGTGCAAATCGAGCGAAATACAAAATAAAACTCGATTTATTTTTATTTCCGAGGTGCAGCCTAGTCCTTCGCTGGTGTCGTCGCTTTTTAACAGGAGAAAAGCAAAAAACGCCCATTTCATCGGGATCTCTTTTGTCTGACAATCTATGCCCTTTTTACTTTTTCCTATTTTGAGACGTTTTTTTCCCACCATGAGACGGTTGTTTCTTGAAAATAGCCTAATTTTGCACTCAGATTCAATAATACTAACATAATAATAAGAAAGTATGAAAAAAAATTTTATGACCGATGCAGCCGGAAGAATGGTGCTCACCTTCTTCTTCTTCTTCTTCTGCGCAATGACAACAGTAGTGAACGCTCAGACGTCAGAGCCCGAGAGCAATATGGACAAGTATCTGCGCCTGTCGAAGGAGGCCGACGAGAACCCCACCAACTGGCAAGCTCAACTGGAAGTAGGCCACATGCTGCTCGACAAGGAGAGCAGTCTCTACAACCAGTCGCGTGCCGCCAGATATTATGAGCGCATCTACCAGCAGGCCGCGGGCTTTAACAAGGAAGTGCCCGACTCCGTTATCTTCGAGTCAATTGTCATGCTGATGACGGTGGCTTCAGAAAAAAAGGACATTAAGAAGGTGTTGTTCTACACTGACGAACTGATGCGTGCTGAAAAAATAGGCATGGACGTCAACAGGGATTATGTTATCACCAGCGCCGGAATGGGTGTTGTGTATAACCTGATGAGTGGCGATCCTGCGAAGGCATTGTGTTACATGCTGGATATGCGCAAGCTTGCCGCTGCCGAAAAGAAACCGGGTATGGACTATTCTGATCCGATGACCGTCATCCTGTACGAGAATCTGTTGGCGGATTACCGTAAGTCGTTTGGCGACAAGCTGCCCGAATTTACCTTTGACGGCAAGAAGTATATTCTCATTGCCATGTACAAGTGGAACGTGGAAAACCCACTGATGGGCTGGATGGGCAGCCTTGATGACGATGGTGGCGACGAGAGAGCCAAAGGGCTGAAGCTGTTTTACGGTGAAGACGGTAAGGTCTATGACGACATGCACGGCGAAATGAACTACAGTTTCAATTTCACTAAGGATGGTTTCGTGCCTCAGGAGGGCTACAATATTCGCATGATTACTGTCACGCCCGATCAGCGCCAGAAGATGGTGGATGCCTACCACAGCTACATGAAGAAGCACAAGAAGCCGTAAGCTGGTATAGCATCACAACCTCATCGCCTCGCTGCCCTAATTCGACGGGCGGTGGGGCGTTTTTATACTCAAAAATTTTGCTATTCCGGAAAAACTTATTATCTTTGCAGACAGGTAAATAAATGTAAATGAGCAGAAATATCATCATACTGACAACTGTTGTCACCGTGCTGGCTTTGACGACTGCCTGCACAAAGCCCGACCGCAGCGATGAGGCTGTTGCACTGAGCAAAGAAATCGTTAGCGATGGATTATCCGACGTTGGACATTCTGTGGAGCGTGTGGATAGTGCGGAGCAGGCAGGTCTGTTCACGGCGGTACGTGCCAATACCATCAAGGCCATCATCTATGAGAATGCCGGCCGAAGGCGGCTGGCGGCCTATTACGCCGAGAAAGCGATTGCCGCAGAGGCGGGACATGCTGTTACAACGTCTGCAGACAGCAGCCTTTATTGTAAGGCTCGCTGTGTTCTGGGTAACGATGCATACGCCGATGGCGAGTATGGCAAATCGCTCGCCCTCTCCAAGGAAATCCTTGCATTTGTGGGCGACGGCACAACGCCAAATGATGTGGAGATGAAGTGCAGGGCATTGATGCAGATGGCAGATTGTGAAAACAAACTGGGGCATATCGCAGAATCCGAACAGTTGTACCTGCAATGCATCGATGATTTGATGACGAGTACACAGCGCGCCACCGATTATGGGGAGATTGATCCGCTCATCTATACGTTGCTTTCGCTCAACGACTTGTATATCGACAATAAGATGCCTGAAAAGGCGCTGCCCCTAATGGCGAAGATGGACACGGCGATGGCGCGTCTGACACGTTGCCCCAACACTCCCGACTGGGTGATGCAAAAGCGCCGCAACAATGTGACCATCAGTAAGGCGATGGTCTGTGCTGCCAATAATCAGAAAGAACAGGCAGAAACCCTTTTCCGCGAATATCAGCAGTTCCAAGGTTCTGGCGCGTTAGACAAGGCAGCTGAAGGACTGTATCTGTCGATGACGGGCCGTTATGACGAGGCAGTCCGCTTGTTCGACGAAACCGACTCTATAATGCGCTCCAATGGTGACCCCGTCATCGACCTCTATGTCAAGACCTTGTTTAATTACAAGTACGAAGCCCTGCAAAAGGCGGGACGCACGGCAGAGGCTTTGGCGCTGGGTGACCGTATACGTCAGTTGACCGACTCCATCCGCCTGCAGGAACGGCAGGCCGATGTGGAGCAGTTGCAGGAAATCAAGCGTCAGGAAGAGGAGATTATCCAAAAGCACCAGGCGCTCGTTGTCCACCGTATCATCATTGCCAGCGCCTTCCTCGTCTGCCTACTCATCGCCTATCTGCTCTGGCGGTCCTATAAATATAATAAAGTACTGACCGAAAAGAACCGCAAGCTCTACGAGGAGATAGAGCAGCGCCGACAGGAGCAGCAGCAGGAGATGGAGCTGTTGCAGGCCGCTCCGGAGGAACAACTCACCACCGAACAGCAACTCTTCCGCCGCCTCTGTACGCTCATGGACGAGCAGCAGCCCTATACCGACGAAACCCTGAACCGCGACACGCTGGCACAACTCCTCGGCACCAACGGGAAATATGTGGAGCAAGCCATACGTCAATGTTCGAAAGGCGAAACAGTCAGCGACTTCATCAACCGCTACCGTCTGGAGCATGTTGCCCGTCTGCTGAAGACCACTAGCGACCCCATTGCCATCATTGGCGAGCTCTCCGGCATCCCCAGCCGCGCCACCCTCGCCCGACTCTTCCGTAACACCTACGGCATGACGCCGAGTGAGTACCGCAAGATTTAGTTTTAAGATGTAAAGAAGAAGTTGAGATGCACACCGTACTATCCATCGTCAACATCACCGTCTGTCTGGTTATCAGCCTAGTATGCGGCATTGTGATGGGACGGAAGCGCAAGGAGGTTAGCGACCGCTCGCGCCTCTTTTTGGCCATTTTCAACCTGCAGGTGGCCGCTTTTTGCATCCTGCGCCTTTCCACCTATGTGCTCCAACCGACACTGCAGGTCTATCATGCCGTGCTGGCACCCTTCCTGCTCATAGGCGGCATGGCTAGCATCATACTCTATCTCCTTTATCCCATCGAGGTGGTCAATCCCGGATGGCTCAACTGGCGACGGGGTCTAATGCTTGCCGCCCCTGAACTGCTGGTCATTATTTTTATGCTGCTGGGGCTTCGCTTCCAGCCGCTGACCTATCTCAGCGACATCTGGGCGCATGTGCTTGATGTCGATGTGCTCGTCCGCCTAGGTATTGTGGCCTGCGTCGTGGCCTATACCTTCCTGCTGTGGTTTATTCCCTACAACTGACGCGAGTCGAGTGCCGACAGCCGTTGGATATGGAAAACCAACATGCTCACTTTCATCATGGGACTGCTGTTCATGACGCAGGTATTCACCCGATGGCCCCTCTTCCACCACGTTCATATCCTCTGGATTTGTTTCGCCTTAGCTTACTACACCTGGTTTGAGGTGTTCGAACGCCTGAACCTCGTAGCCTTCAGCCACACGACGCAGCACGCCAAGGTGCCGAAGGACGACGGACAGCAGGACGCGCTATGGCTTCGCATATGTCAGACGATGGACGAGTGGGAAGTGTGGCGCAACCCCGACACCACTGCCGAGAGTCTGAGTATGGCTTTAGGCACCAACCGCATCTACGTAGCCCGCTGCATCAAGGAACACACGGGTTTGACCTTCAACGACTATCTCAACTGCCAGCGCATCGAATTCATGGCCGACCAGCTTCAGAGAGACCCGCAGCGCGACCACAAGTCGCTCTATTACGAGGCCGGTTTCCGCAACCGCCAGACCGCTTTCCGCAACTTTGTCAAGTTCAAGGGCGTGTCGCCTACGGAGTTTATTGCCTCCTAATAGTCCAATCGTAACCATCTGATTTTCTGTTCGTTTCATTTTTGCAACATCGTTTTACGATATTGCCACACGCTTCCTTGCCGCCCTTTGGCGGCTTTTATTTACCTTTGCAAGCACTATTAACAAATAAAGGTGAACTAACAAATAAAACAATACATCTATGAAGAAAAAAGAGTATGAAAGTCCGACGACACAGGTCGTCAAGTTGCAACATTATCAGCGCTTGCTGTCTGGAAGTCCTACAGGCACATTGCCCAAAGAACAAGAGGCTGAAGGCGGAGAACAGACTTGGTCTTAGTATTAACTCCCTAAAGCGTAAGAAGATGAAGAAGAATATACTGATACTGGCTGTGGGACTGCTGATGACGGCTCCAGCCTTTGGTGCTGCACCCGACGATAACAATGGTACCAAACAGACGCTCATCGTCAACAACGAGAAGGTGGAGCGCATAGTTAGCGAGATACGTATTGACGGCAATAACGCTGTGCTGGCCTTTACCGACGGCACCACGATGACTGCCGACATGCGACTGGTGACCATCACCATGAGCTATAGCGACGCGACAGGCGTCAGCAGTCTGCACATGACGGACAAGGACGGCAACGTCAGCATCTATGACCTGCAGGGCCGCAAGGTGACTAACAAGCCAAAAGCTAACAGCCTGTATATCATAAACGGCAAGAAAGTTGTCAACAAGAAATAAGGAGGACAGGATATGAAGCACTATACACGCATACTGAGCATCCTAATGCTGGCCCTGCTGACCATCGTGATGCCTGCCACAGCCCAGACCGATGACAACAAGAACAAGGCTATCGTTGAGACCACCGATGGCACCCAGCAGTTGAATACCGACGACATCAGCGTCATCCGCTTCGACAGTGGTAAGATAACCATCGAGCAGCCCTGGGGCAACACCACCTACGACCGTACCCTGCGCAGCCTCTCCTTCTTCCGTCCGCTGCCTGGCACCCTGCGCCTGACGGCTACTACCGACATCAACGCCAACGATGGCGGCAACCGCGCCCAGGTCATTGACGGCGGCGGCAAGCTGAAGTCAACGTGGGAAAGCGGCGACGTGGTTTATGTCTATGCCGACGCCAGCAGCACCAGCAGCATTGGTACGCTGACGCCGACAACCATTGGCGCGAGCACCGCCACCCTGACCGGTGACATCAATGCCGATGACCTTAGCAATGGTCAGACGCTCTATTTCTCCACCAAGGACCGTGCTACGTTCGACCTCACGTCGCAGGACGGCACCGTGGAGAGCCTGTTCTATTTCACTGCCACAGCCGAAATCACCATCGATGGCGGTAACGCAACCATCGCTGATATGACTTTCGAGCGTCCCATCGCCGTCGTGAAGTTCTCGCTGAAAGACAAGGGTAACAGCGATGCTGCTATCAGCGCCTCTGAATTGCAAGTCACCGTGAATAACACGATTTATACCGTTACACCTTCTTCTGCGACCGACGTGCTCTATGTGGGCATTCCTGGCATCAGCAGCAAAGCTATCATCCTCGATGCCGCCGTTGGTGACAAGGCGTATGTTTACAACAAGTCGGGCGTAAGTTTCACCAACAACGAGTACTACGCCATCACGGTGAAGATGACGGAATATGCTCCTAATACAACGCCGCTCACCTTCCAGGCAATGGCCGACGATGTTACGGTAAAGCTCCATAAATTTCAGACAGCCCAGCCCTCCCTGCAATATAGGAAGAATGATGGGGATTGGACAACCTTAACTTTCGTTGACACCTACAATTCCACCAGCATCTCGCTTAACACAGGCGACAAGCTTTCCTTCAGGGGCAATAATACCACGTTGACAGAAGATCAAAATGGCTATTGTAAATTCGAGTTATCGGGCAATTGTTACGTTTATGGTAACATTATGAGTCTTCTCGACAAGGATGACTTCCCCACAAACAAAACGCTGTCGGCAGGATTTACTTTCTATCAACTATTTTTAGGCGCTCCCATATACAACCATCCGTCCAAAACTCTGGTTCTTCCCGCTACGACGTTGGCAGCATCTTGTTACTCAGATATGTTCGCGGGCTGCACCCATCTGACGACGGCCCCCGCACTGCCCGCTGCTACACTGGCTAATGCCTGCTACAAAAACATGTTCCGAGGCTGCACCGGCCTGACAACAGCACCCACATTGTCTGCTACTACATTGGCTAATGAATGCTATAGAAATATGTTCGGTGGCTGTACTGGCCTGACAACGGCACCAACGCTACAAGCAGAGTCATTGGCCAATGAATGTTATGAAGAGATGTTCTCTGGCTGTACCGGACTGACGACAGCACCCAATCTGCCAGCCAAGACAGCAGCAGAATACTGCTACTACTATATGTTTGAGGGATGTACGGCATTGGCAACGGCCCCCGTTCTGTCAGCCACGACGATGGCATCTCATTGCTACTATGCTATGTTTAAGGGTTGCACCAGTCTGACAACGGCTCCGGACTTGCCTGCCACAACGCTGGCATCCTATTGCTATGCCAATATGTTCTTAAACTGCACTGGACTTACTACGGCACCTACAATCTTACCTGCCACTACACTGGTTGCCAATTGTTATAGAAGCATGTTCGATGGCTGTAAGGAATTGACTACAGCTCCCGTACTTCCTGCCGCTACATTGCAATACTACTGCTATGCTTGGATGTTCGACGGCTGCAAAAAACTGAACAACGTGACCTGCCTGGCTACGAATATTTCGGCAGATGATTGCACATACTATTGGCTCAATGGCGTGGCTGCAACAGGTACTTTCACCAAGGCTGCATCAATGACAGGGTGGACGAGTGGTGCCAGCGGCATACCCAGCGACTGGACGGTAAAAAATGCCGTCCCCACCGGCGCCCTCGGTGGTAAGTTCACCGTTAACGCCGGCAGCGGACAGGTGAGTTTCTCGCAGGGCAACCTGCAATACCAGGCTAGTACCAGCACTTGGCGCTTTGCTACAAACCAATATGACTTTGTGGGTAACGCAACCGTTGGTAATGTGTATGAAAATGAGACGAAATGCAATAACGCCAGCATCGGCGGTTCCTATTCCGGTTGGATAGACCTCTTCGGTTGGGGAACGGGCAACAATCCGACAAATTCATCTACCAATAACAATGACTACGGCACTTTTACCGATTGGGGCGTGAATGCCATCTCTAATGGCGGTAACACTGCCGATTTGTGGCGCACACTGTCCAAAGACGAGTGGGGTTACCTGTTCAACACCCGCACGAATGCAGCAAATCTCCGCACCTTTGCAACTGTCAATGGAGTTGTGGGGCTTATTCTGATGCCTGATGGCTGGACGGCCGACGGTGTCAGTCTGACGATAACTACAGCCAACTATACCTCTAATATCATCTCCTTAGCCAATTGGAACACATTGGAGTCACAAGGTTGTGTCTTCTTGCCTTCGGCTGGTTATCGAGGCGGCACTACATTAGACTTGGTGCAGGATCATGGCAGCTATTGGTCTAATACGGCTTACAATTCAAATCACGCATATTACCTGGATGTCAAGACTAATGGTCTTGATCCGCATTATGAAAATAACCGCTACACTGGTCTTAGCGTACGTCTCGTCTACGAAACACCTTTCCAAGGCGCTGGAACAGAGTCAGACCCATACCTCATTTCTTCTGAGGCAGATTGGATTATTTTGGCCAACAAGGTCAATAGCGGCAATTCCTTTACTGGTAAGTTCTTCCGCCAGACAGCCAATATCAATGTGACGACGATGGTAGGCAATAGCAGCGATTCGAAACCGTTCAGTGGTACATACGACGGCGACGGAAAGACGCTGAATCTAAGTCTCAATACTTTAACACCACACACAGCTCCATTCCGATTCATTGAAAACGCAACTATCAAGAACGTCGTAACGACGGGTTCTGTACATTCTGCCGATAATCACCCCTCAGGGCTCGTGGGCGAAACCGATGGCACTTGCACCATCCAGAATTGCCGGGTAGGTGCCAGTGTTGGCGGTGCTCAGCACTCAGGCGGTATTGTGGGACATTGTTGGCACGCCAACATCTCTATCATTGGTTGCGTTTATTCAGGCACGCTAACTCCTGCCAGCGGCCAATGGACTGGCGGTATCATCGGTTGGGGCGGAGACGGAGGCGGTCACACCATATCCATCTCCGACTGTCTCTTTGCCGGTACCCTTACAGGTTCCACTAAATTCCATCCTATAGGAATCTTACAAAACCAAAGCAACACCAAGTATTTAAGCAATACATATTACACATTAGGTGCTCAAAACACTAATGATGATGCGAGTTTTGTCAACGGCCTCTCTTATAAGGGCAAGTTTGCCCACTCCATCACAGCAGGCACAGGCGTTACGGTAGCCAGGACCGGAGCAACGGCGGTATACGACGTCAGCGGTATCACCAGTTATGGCACGGGCATTCTCTATGACGGTGTGCTCTATGCTGGCAACGGCGAGGAAGTCAGCCTCTCGCTCAGTCCCGGCGAAACACCAACTGGATCCACTTTCCGCCAGTACACCGTGACAGGTGGCGGCTCGCTGGACAATCCAACTAGCAATAGCCCAACCCTTACCATGACCGATGCCAATCAGACTATCGGTGCCGAATGGGAGTAGTCCCGAGTTAAGCGTAACTCTTAGAACATAAAAATAATAAATTTGGTTATCCTCCTCGCGCTTTCTAGCGCGGGGAGGTTTTTTGTACATAGAAGAGACGGTTCCTTTTGTGTATTTCTCCCGATGAAATGGGGAAAAAAGTAGGTTTTCCTGATTTGAGACATATTTTTCCTCCAGTGAGACATCAGTTTCGCTGAAAGTTCGTAATTTTGCAATCGAATAATCAATTATGCATTGTGCATTGTGAATTGTGCATTGTGAATTTTGAATTATGAATTATGAATTGTGAATTATGAATTACGAAATGATTATCACCGTCGCCCTCGCCGCCGCTATCATCGTGATTGTGTTGGCATTGGTTGCCGTCATCGTGTTCCAGCGTTGGCGCATCAGTGACAGCAACGCCCATCTCAAAGAGTTTATCAACGAGAACCTGGAGTTACGCCAAAAGATACGGCAAGCGGGCATGTCTGTGGCTTTACTCTGCATAACGGCAACAGCAGTGGCACAGACGCCCTCCGATGTTTCATGGAGGTATGCTGACAGATTTCCAAAGTTACCGCCGTTGAGGGCCGATTTTGATTATGCCTTGTTCACCCATTCCCAGCCGAACTGGCTACAGATGCCTTTGGGAAGCACCCAGAAACAGGACACCGTCAAAATCGAATCTGTTATGTTTCGTCATCAGGAACATAATTCGACGACGCAATATCATTACAAGTCGCGACCCGATTACTCGAAGATGGTCGACAACTTGGGGGGCGTCCGCGACCATATTGTAAGAAAAAGGAGATGGGATGAAGGCCGACCGCTCCAGCCACTGGCACCAAGGATGAGATAAATAATTATGAACTAAAAAATATGATGATAAAAAAATGAACGTGAAATTCAAGATGCCCAAGTTCGGGCGCGACCTGACAGTAAAGGGATGGTTCAAGGAACTGCTGATGACCTTCCTCGGAACCACCATTTCCATTGTTCTCACCTTCGGCTCAGCCACAATGATAGAGAAGAAGGAGGCCGAAGATGCCCGCCGACTGCTGGCCATGACCATCGTCAGCGACATCGACAAGAGCCTCGAAGTCGTTAAAAACCGCTTAAAATACGAAGATGAATGCAGTGGCATCTCCTATTACCTGATGTGGAACCAGCACCGGTTAGAGGAGATTGGCTCCGACTCAATTGATGCCTTCCTCAATTACGTGACCGATTTCGGATTCCCCAGAGAACTCGAGATGGAGACCAGCAACGAGCACATCTTCAACAGTAGCCAGGACTCGTGGCGCACGCTGAGCGACAAGCGATTCCTCAGCAACGTGCAGAACTTCTACAACGCCCGCAACTTCATGGAACAGCAACGCAAGGAGAGCGTCTTCTTCCGGAAACCGGTAAGCCGCGAGGAGGAATACAACCTCATCATGGAGTCGGACGACATGAAAAGCTACGAAGCCATCCTGGCCACCTGCCGCCGCCTGCTCCAGACTCCCCGCGTGCAGAACTACATCGGCTGGAGGAGTCAACGGATGGCCCTGTATAACGATCTGTTGCAGTACATCAACGTCAACGAGGAGAACAAGTTCCTCATGGGCATCACCGAGAAGGAACTGGAGGAGTTCCGCAACCAGAGCCTGATGGTCGTAAGCCGCGCCAAGGAGGCCGACCTCGTGGGTACCTGGAACGCCGTGCTGACCAGCGTCAACGACAGCACCGAATACACCTTCCGCAAAGACCACACCTTCACCTCCCTCCGGACTATAAAATGGAACCACTACTGCTTCCGTGGGAAAATCACAACCCAAGTCACCCTGTCCGGCCATTGGGAAATCGTGGGCGACACGCTGGTAAAGACCTTCGACATGAAGACCCTCAAGATTGACAACGACGAAAGCCACATTACCTGCTCCAAAGAGGAGCGCGAGCAACAGCTCCCGGCAGTGAGACAAGGCATGATGGACAGGTTAACAGGCTCTTTCAAGCGAATCAACACCAACAACCGCGTGCCACAGGCCACCAACCTCGACCGCACCGGCACCCGCCTCGAACTCACCGAGGCCGACATGCCCCCCGTGCACTATCAGAAGAAAGATAAACCAAATAATAACAAGTAAGTATGAAAAAGATTTTGATGACAGCTATCCTTTGCTGCGCAATGACAACAACGATGATGGCGGAACCCGTGTCGCCTGAGACCGCACGACAGGCTGCCGCCAAGTTCCTGAACAAGAAAGGTGTATCGCTGAAGAGTGAGGCCATGAGGGCCAAGAACCGCGCCATGGGCCATTCGGACAGCGGAGAACAGACGGAGGCCAGCCCCTACTATGTGTTCAATGCCACAGCCTCACAGGGCTTTGTCGTGGTGAGCGGTGACGACTGCGTAGGTGGCAACCTCGTGCTGGGCTATACGTCGCATGGCAGCTTCGACGCTGAGGCTATCCCCGACAACCTGCAGTGGTGGCTCGACGTGACAGCTACCCAGATTAGCACGCTCAGCCGTCTCGGCGTAAAGGCCAGGGCGGTGGCGCTCCACAACGATATCGCCCCCATGGTGACTGCCCGCTGGGACCAGGGGGTTCCCTATAACGCCTTCTGCCCGATGACTGACGGCAAACAATGCATCACGGGATGTATGGCTACGGCACTAAGTCAGGTAATGTACTATTACCGTTGGCCACAAGGGCCGATTGCCGAGGAACTGCCTGCATATACGATGGCCAACGGTCGCGTGATTGACGGTCTGCCCGTGACGTCGTTTGACTGGGACAACATGGTGGACGACTACACCAAGACCACTACCGAGGCCCAGCAGGCTGCTGTTGCCACGCTGATGCGCTACTGCGGGCAAGTGATACAGATGGACTATGGGCCACAACTCTCCAGCGGACGTCTTTACGACACAGACCTCCTCGTCAACAGCTTCGGCTACGACCCCGGTCTCTATCTCGCCAGAGCCGACGAATACACCGTGAGCGGCTGGGACGAACTGATATACAATGAACTACGCGAAGGACGCCCCATGGTATATATTGGACAGTCCACCGGTGGCGGTCATGCCTTTGTCGTCGACGGCTACGAGGTGCGCGACGGTGCAGGCTACTATGACGTAAACTGGGGCTGGACCGGTAGGGGCAACGGCTTCTTCAGAATCAACCTGCTCAATCCCGACACGTCCGGCTCGGGCGGTAGCACCACCAAGGATGGATACAACTACAAGCAGGCTGCCCTCATCGGACTGCAGCCGCAAAAAGGCTCGTCAGAGGGGAACTACCGCTACCTTAGCAGTGTCATGTGGGATGCCGCTGACGGCGATATTGAGCATGTGTTCGTAATGATTAATTCCTCATACCGCCCCGGCACCTTCACCGTCGCACTGGCCGAGCGCAACGATGATGGCACACCTGACCTCGACCGCATCAGCAACTCCAAGGACTATGATTTTACCAGTTACAGCAACGCCAACATCGCAACAGGCGAGAACTGCGGAACACTTGTCCTCCCGCTCACCAATGACCTCTTCGGCAATCTCACGCCAGGCCGTCACAAACTGATGTTTGTCAATCGCGAGGCAGGAACCAGCGCCTCTTGGCGACCCGTATTCGGTCCCAGCAGCTACATAGAGGTCAATATCGGAGAGACAGGCGAAGTGACGGAAACCATTATCCATCCGATGCAGCCGCAGCTCGCTGCCGCTGCCTCAGACATCAAGATTGAAGGTCTGAAGCAGTGGGGCATCGCCCAGAACGTCACCGCCACCATCCAGAATACCGGTACCGAAGACTTTATCGGCTCTGTAGATTGCGGCATCTATTATGTGGAGGACGGCGTACTGAAAGTCCTGAAAAGAGTCTTCCAGACAGGCCTCATGGTGGAGGCAGGCGGCACGTCAGACATCTTCTACGGTCTCTCCATACCGCATGCTGGCGAATTCGTGTTCCTGCTGACCAGGGGCGGCGTCGGTAAGGACATTTCGGGCAGTAAAGTCGCCGACATCACTCAGGCTCCGGGCTACATAGGCCACAAAAGCGTAACCTTCGACAACCTGAACTTCTACTTGTTGGATATGCAGTACGCCGAGCGCAATGACGATCAGGGCAATCCTGCCTACTACCTCGACCTCATCATTGCCAACGACACACCGATGGACTACGATGCCGTGGTGCTGGCCGAGTTCTACAAACTCAACGCCGGGGGTGGCTACGACCCCGTGGTATTCCCCGCGCAGCCCAACGTCTATGCAAATTTCCAACTCGGTAGCAACATGCGGAAAGACCTCTCCATCCGCCTGGCCGAAGCCCTTGAGCCTGGCGAGTACGGAATCAACCTGCTCATCGCCAACGACTTCCACAGCCGTATACCCAACGACTACTTCGTCTTTGCTGCCGGTCCGCTTACCGTCTCGCCCCCCACAAGCATTCGTTCAATTGATAATGGACAATTAACAATTGACAATGAGGCTGGCGCATGGTACGACCTGCAGGGTCGTAAAATAGCTAACGGCCAAAAGCCAAAAGCTAAGGGCCTCTACATCGTGAATGGTCGTAAGGTCGTGATTAAGTGAGAGAAAAATTCGGGCTCATCGTTTGGTGGGCTCGAATTTTTTTGTGTCATTTTTGTGTCATTCAAATTAAAATGAGCCTACCAAACGGTAAGCTCACTTTTATTGTTTAATAATTCTTATAAGCCAATCAGCAAAATTACCACTGTTCGTAGGTCTCGATGACGTCGTCCTTCGGCAGTGACTGCGGTGAGCCTGCCAGCAGCTGCGGCTGCGTCTTCATGCGGTAAACCATCATTTCGGGTTTCGAATATTCTTTTTTCATAATGATTCTATTTATTGGAGTTAAATGGGGAGTTAAAAGGGTTTTGGGAGTTAAATGGGGAGTTAAAGAGGGAGTTAAAGTGGACGTTACTATTGCCGCCGACGTTGCCGCCCGTGAAACTATTGTCCTTTTTAACTTCCATTTTAACTCCCATTTTAACTTCCTTATTTTATAACTATTTTACGTCCATTCACGATGTACAGGCCTTTAGCGTTTGGCTTTTGGCCGTTAGCTATTTTGCGACCCTGCAGGTCATACCACTCGCCGCTTAATTCGTGAGATTCGTTAAATTCGTGTTCGTTAATAGCCGTCGTGTTCTCGTCAAATCCGAGGTATTCCGGTGCATTGGTCGGCGTAATCTCCAAGTGTGCCTTGTTCGGGTTCAGTGCCGCACCTGCGAACTTATAGAAGCCCACCACGCCGCTCTTCGCTGCCAGGGTATAGGCCACCTTTCCGTCGGCCACTGTCGAGCCACCTTTGAGTTCGTTGCCTGTAAAGTTGAATGTCGAAGCTGTCCCAGTACGCGTCAGGTCAAAGTTGCCGGATGTTGCTTTCAGAACGACTGCCGTGTTAGCAGGTATGATGCCGTCCGTGACCTCCGTCAGCGTCACCGAACTGCCGTTTACCGCTGCGATGTAGGCTGTCGTGTTTGACGGCACCTGATAGCCTGCCGTGGGGTGATAGAACGTCGACCAGAATTCGCCTGTTACAGATGGATTCTCGTTGGCCGTCACATCGTATGTCGGAGGCGTCAGTGTCTTCCCGTTCAGCTTGCTCATGTCGGTGATGGTACCGCTGAGTTCTTCTGTTCCGTTATGCAAAGACAGACCGCTGGCAATGGTCACTGTTGCATTAGAGGGGAATGCATCGTTTCCTATGGTGACTTCACCGTTAAATGTTGCAGTCACGCTTGCTACACCATAAAAGGCATAATCGCCAAAGCTCGTTACACCGACAGGAATCGTAAGGGTGAGGCTTGTGGAATAATAGAAGGCTTGATTGCCGATGGTGGTGAGTGTGTTGGGCAGACTGACGGTTGTCAACTTGGAGTAGGTGGGTTCCCAGAAGATTTGTCCGCCGAAAGCTTCTGTACCGATGCTGGTGATGCCATTGCCAATGATGATATTGGTGATGCTACCGGCATAGTCAATCCACGGATAGTTTGTGTTGTTTGTCTTATCGGCCATCGCTCCCGTTCCGCTGATGGTAAGTTCGCCTCCGGAATAGCTCCATGTCAGGTTGCTGCCCCAGGTACCATTGGCTGATAGGGGGATGATTTCAAAGTTGACAGTCATTTCGCCTACCCATTCTCCCGCTCCACGGATGGTGACCTGGCAGTGTTCACCAACATGGGTGCAGGGGTCCTGATTGTCTGGGTAGTCAAGGCTCACAAAATCCCCGATGATATAGTCTGTGCCGTATGTCAGCACATTGTTGTCGGCATCGCGTACGACGACTCCGCCGTGGTCTGTGCCCTCGAACTTGTAGCCGATGAAATAGCCGTTGTTATATTGCTGGTTAGGCACCGTGACCGTACACGTGGTAAAGTCTTTACACTCCTGCCAGTGGGCGGTGTAAGTACGCTCGCCGTGGCTGCCTGTTGGGATATTTACATCGTCCGACAGTGCGTCGAGGCCAGTACCCGTCCAGCCTAAGAAGCGGTAGCTCTGGCGGGTGGGGTTGTTGAGTTTAATGTCAGCGCTTTCGACGGTGTAGGTCGTGGGGTTGGGGGTATTTACGTCTTCCGTTCCACCGTCGAGGTTGTAGTGGATGGGATAGACGATGGGTGTCCACGTGGCTGTATAGGTGCGGTTGCCCATAGAACCAGTTGAGATGGTGACCGTCGTGGTAGGTACGGTAAGTCCTGTGCCTGTCCAGCCTGTGAAGGTATAGTAGTCGCGCACGGGGTTCACCAGCGTGATGTCAGTGCTCTCAACGTTGAAGGTGGTGGGGTTGCTGTTGCCTGTAGGCAGTTCTCCGCCTGCCAGGTTGTAGGTAATGGTATAGTCCTGTCCCGTCCACTTGGCATAGAGCGTCTGACTGGTGTATGCAGGTTGAGTGAAGTTGTAGGCGGTACCGTTAGGACCGATATTGTCGGCAGTGTACCAGCCCTGAAAGTTATGGCCCTCCCAAACGGGTGTGGCGGGCTGAGCAATCACTGTGCCTGGAGCGGCGAAAACTGGGTCGACGGTCGGGGCACCAGTACCGCAGTTGAAGGTGAAACAGACAGCGGGTTTCAGCGTCTTGGTGGCGATATCATTGGGATTCGCCACTGCCCCCATGAAGAAGGTCGAGGCATTGTCAGCATCTTGCATGGCCTGACCGTCAGCAATGCGGACACTGCCATTACCTGTTTGGTAGCTGGTGGCGTAGATGCGGTCGGTGGTGTTCGTCCATCCTAACACGATATCGCCTTCAGCACTATAAAGGGCTCCGCTTTGGGAGGCGTTTGTCCTTACATCCAGCACACCGCCTGCAATGGTGAGGTCTGAAGAACTAAAGATGCGCCAGCTATTGGTGCTATTTATTGTGAGGCTGCCACCAGCAAGCGTAAAGGATCCTGTTTGAATGGCTATGTCCCCGGAAACGATGTTCACCTTGCCACTGTGTTGCATGTACGCTTCTGTTAGAATGCTGGAGTGTACACCCTTTGTAAAGACATTGATCGTGCCGGCAGTGGTGGCGTCAAGGCTCTGACCGTAGATGGTCAGGTTGGAATTATAACCATCGATACTCGTTGTAGTCTGTTTATTGTTGCTTTCGCCAAAGTTCATGCTCTTGCCGTCGCAGAGGATGATGGTGACATCTCCATCCTGTAGGTTGAGGGTGTGGTTGTAGGTGATGTTTTCATCCATATAGTACCATTTTCCTGCCTCTAAGGTGGTCTCGTTGCCGTCGAGTGGCAGGGCGTCATGCGTGGCGGTGGTGCCGTCGGCCTTCATATAGGTAATGCTTTTTGGCTCTTTAACGGCACTGAAGACGGGTTTGATGGTCTTGCCATCGCAGTCGGGAGTGACGGTCAGCACGCCGTTCTCGAGTGGGGTGTCGTCCAGGGCAAAACTGACGGAATACTGGTCACTTAATGTGCCGGTGTAGCTTGCCGTGAGTTCCAATCCGTCGCGGAAATATTTCTGGCTACCGTACGGGAAGCCATTGGCGGGGTCGGTGACATTCTTATCCACTGCGATGTTTTCACCCAAGATGATCTTACGGGCACCAAAGGCACCGCTGACGTCGCCCTCGCTGGTGCTGACACCTATTTTCACGTTGTTATAGGTGCTGGCGTTGTGGAAGTTGGCGGTGAGGGTGGCGCTGTTGCTGCCGCCTATGATCACGCCGCCTGTTGTCGTCGACGTCACCACGTCGCGGAAGAGCAGACAGTTCTCGACGTTGCCGCCGTTGGCATATCCCACGATGCCGCCTACCTGGCTCTTGCCTGTCACTCTGCTGTCGGTGAACTGGATGTTGCTAATGGTAGCGCCGTCAGTATAGCCGAAGAGGCCTTGGTAGTCAGCAGTAGCCTTGCTGATATTGACATTTGATATCACCTTGCCGGCACCGTCGAAGTTGCCGCGGAAAGGATGATCTGCGGTACCGATGGCGGTATAGTTGTTGGTCACGTCGGGGTCGTACAGCAGGTCGGTTTTCAATTCAAAGTACTTGTTGCTGTAGTCGTTCTTGCCGTTGTTCACGCGGCGGGCCAGCAGTTCCATTTGCTCCTTGTTCTTGATCAGGTAAGGAGCTCCTGCGGTTCCGTCAGTGATGGTCGCCCAGTCTAAAGGCACGTTGGTGCCTGCTGTGACGGTGGCATCGTGGCAGTCGGTACCCACGGTCAGGATGTTGCCGTCGAGCCACGTCTGTCCGCCATCGACGCTGAAGCCGACGCAATAGCCGTTTTCGGTCTCAGCGACGAGATTGGTACTGGACAGCTCTATCTGGAAGCCGTCGCGGTAATAGTTTACGTTGTTATAAGTGAAACCTCTTTCAGGGTGATTGGTGATTGAAATGTCGTTGGTGGCTAGGACAAAGTTGCCAAGCGTAATGCGATGGGCCTGGGCGACGCTCGGGAAATAGGACATCGCGTCTGCGTCACCGATGGCAGTATAGGTGTGTTGCGTGTCGTAGAAATAGCAGTTCGTGACCTGATCATAGGAGCCGCGGATGTCACCGACGATGGCGCCAACATACGGTGTGCCACCTTCGTTGCTGAAGCCGACGGAGGGGCTGATGACGATACAATTGGTAATGGTACTGCATTCTGATGCCTCCTTGGTGCTCGACGTCCTGCCGACGAGGGCACCGGCAAAGTATTCACCACTGTTGTTTGTGCTACTGCTGATGACGGGACTAACAAGGCGGACTTTCTTTACCGTAGCCTTATAGAGATAACCGAAGAGGCCGGCGTAGGAGTAGTCGCCATTGACGTTGAGGCCACTGATGGTCTGGTTGTTGCCGTCGTAGGTACCGCTGAACATATAATAACCCGGACTCTTGTGTTCGCCGATGGGTGTGAAGTTCCCTGTCAGCGTGATGGGATTGGTCTGTTTGAACGTCACGCCCTCGCAGCTATGGCCGGCATTGACGAAGGCAGCGAGCGTGTTGAGCGCTGTGGCATCGGGAATCTCGAAGTAGTTACCCGTGGCGTTGTAGGTCAGTCCAGGGATGTTCCACTGGGCATAAAGCGTCACGGTGCTCCCAGATGTTACGTCAGCAATCTTGCTGACACTCTCCTGATTGGCATAGGCCGTGCCTGCACCGTTGGCAGCGGTGTTCCATCCCAGGAAGGTGAATCCCTCGCGAGTATAGGTGTTGGCCGTCAGGTTTTGAGCGATGCCGTAGATGAAGGACTGGTCAGCCATGGCCGTGCCCGTGCCGTTGTTGGCATCGAAGTGAACGGTATAGTGGAAACAGGTGAAGGGTTTTTCGGTAATGGCACCTTCTACGCCACAGACGGTTACCGTCCCGCAGGTGCCGTTATTGCCGGCACCGATGCTGTTGGTTCCTTGTCCGTTAGCGGTGAGTTGGGTGATACCTGTACCGATGGTGATGTTGCCGCAGGCAGCGTTATAGCCGCCGCCGATGCCAGCCGCCAGAGTACCTCCTGTAGCGTTGATGGTGCCACCATTGATAACGATATTGCCGCAGGGGATATTATAACCGCCGCCGATACCCGCACCACCACCAATAGCGTCGAGCGAGCCGTCGCCCTGGATGGTAAGGGTGCCGTTCGTTGCAATGTGAATGCCGGGATAAATAGAATTGAATCCCCTGACGGTGTTTGCTCCACTTAGGAAGATGATAGCGTTGCCCTTGCAGGTGAGACCAGCATATTCGCCACTCAATGTACCGTCGGCATTGATGCTAACGTCGCTCAGCGTCACCGTGGCACTGTTAGCAATTGTAATCTTTACGTTGGCGCCGAGCGTGCCGGTCAGCACGTCGCCGTTCTGCGCCTCGTAGTTTTCCGTCAGCGTAGACAAATCAATCGTTCCAGCCCACGCCGTCATGGCGGTGAGCATTACTAACATCAGCGTCATCGTTAGGCGCTGGAGTGCGTCCCTAAATCCCTGTTGCCGCCCCGCGCGTCTTTGCGGAGCCAATCTTGTTGTTTGTGTCATTGTTTTCTTTATCGTTTTTTAATCGTTACTTCTATGGTCGAATATGTTGTCTAAGTCTCCGTGTCGGTTAAGGGGTTGGGTTGGTTGTGGTTATTGCTTCATGGCCTGTTACTAAAGTGCTGCAACTTTTCGGATGGCATTACGGATTGACGATGCACGCCACCCCATGCGGGACATGAGCGTAGAGAAGGTGATGCGGTCGTGAGCAGGGACTTCCAGTTGATAGGTGTCCGTCTGCATATCTGCATCTTCCACGAGATCGTCAGCATCGTAGAAATAGCCTGCTTCTGGCAACATATCCTCCGTAATATCGTCAGGCTGGAGAAGAGTAGTTGCAGAAAGCTTCTCCTGTTTTGCGTCAACCAGATAGAGGGCATTCTCAACTTCTGGATGAAGATAGGCATCGCGTAAATCGAGCTGACCACCGATGAAGGCCATCAGACGTGCCTCCGATATCTGAACGCCGAGATATTGATAACCATCTTCTGCTTGCTTGAACAGTGTGCAAAGATAGTTCGTACCAGTAGCATCTGCTGCCGTCAATATCTGTGGAATGTCATAGTATTCCAGCGTGTTGATAAGTGTAAGCGGTCTCATATCTGCAACATTTTTAAGTTCGACATCTGAAAAGTGCTTGTCCTCCACCATGTGTAGTGGGAACGGTGCATACCTGTTTGCTTAACTACACCATCCGTAGGATTCAATATCAGGGCAATAATTCCTTTGAATTGTTTGAACATCGGGAGCTTGAGATTCTTTCTGACTTTCTTCTCGTTATCCATAACTGAAAGACCCACAGCCAATGGCAGTTGTTCGCCCCAATTTCGAGCGGGGTCAGCCTCTGCATACGATTTGAAGTCCTCTTCGTTGTAAGCGTCTGCCTGTTTTGCCAGTCTGTAGAAAGGATGGTCCGATGGAACTAGTACGTCTTCTGGCGGGCAACCATCTGGCATTTGAACAGCCCATGTCGGGTTGAATTCCTTGCAATAGTCCTTTGTTTTGTATGGTGTAAGCATCGTACAATTCTTGATTTCACGCTGCAAAGTTACGAATAAGTGAGCGAAATGCAAAATAAATTACGATTTATTTTCATTTCCGAACGGAAGTAACTTCTTCGCTTGCGAAAAAGTTACGAATAAGTGAGCAAAATACCAAATTTATATGAGTATTTCCGAACGGAAGATTGCAACGCCACACTTTGACAGTCAAAGAATGCGAGTGGTCCATGACCCTTATGCAAATAAAATTATGCTAAAAGAATAATTTTGATAGCATATTACTATTTTGGAATCACAAACTGTCTAAAAATGTGATACTAAAAAATACTAATCATAGAATTATTCAAAAACACTATTCATTTATTCATTATAGTAGCTAATTTGCTTATTTATAGATAGTTATATAATGAACAGTTGCGTTAATCCATTCATTGACTATTCATTTTTTACGTTTTAAAACGTTCTTTTGCGGTTTGAAAAGTAACTCATTGCTTGAATTATAGCAAGTTACGCAATAACAAAGATTATCGTAACACTTTGTCACTGCTTGCGTAACAATGTGTCACCGCCTTTGTGACAAAGTGTTTCCGACGTTTTTACGACAGCGAAACACCTTTGCGTCATTCAGCGAAAACAGTAGAATTTCGGCTAAAACCACGAAATAATGAATAGTCAAAGCACTATTCATACCCACTATTCATTCAGCAACCGCTTGATAATGAGTATTTTATCTTAGATAATGAATGGATGAATAGTTTTTTGCAAAATTCGTATGAAAAAATTTTTTTTGCCGACTGTGTCTGCCACTCTGCCAGGCACAGAGTAAATCGGATTCTTTGGTTAAAGGATATGGGTTAAGCCAATCCTAAAAAAACGGCAAATCGCTTGGTTATCTCGTTTTTTTTTCGTAACTTTTCGCTTGCGAGAAGGTACTTCCGCTCGAAAGAACAAAGAAAAACGCGTTTTCCTTTGGTTCTTTGCTCACTTATTCGTACCTTTGCCAACAGTTGGCGAAGAATATACTGCATTGCACAATGAGCGAAATGAAACAAGGATATTTGGATTTCGACGAGTACATCCGTCAGGGTGAACCCACCCAGAGGGAGAAAGCCGGTTATTGGCAGACTGCTATCGGACTTCAGGCCGTTGACGGACTGAAAGTATCGAGCTATTTGCAGGAAACGGCGCGTCGCCACATCGAAGGCAATATTACTATCGATGAGGCCCGCGACCTCGTCAACCAGTATTACACGACGAAGACGGCCCGCGATGCCAACGACGAAGACAAGGAAGAGGCCGACCGCGTGTCGTCGAACATTGTGAAGGTGCTGTCAAGTCCTACATTCAATTTCAGTACGGGCGGCTACAAGTCCGTACATCGCCGCGTGTTCGAAGGCGTGATGAAGCACGCTGGCGAGTTTCGTACCTACGATATCACCAAGAAGGAATGGGTGCTGGAGGGCGATACCGTGCTCTATTTGAACTGGGAAGACCTGCGTCGGGCCCTTGACTACGACTTGGAACAGGAACGTGCATACAGCTACAAAGGAAAGAGCCACGACGAAATGATAAGCCATCTGACACGGTTCGTCTCCGGCTTATGGCAGATTCATGCCTTCGGTGAGGGCAACACCCGCACTACAGCTGTATTTACCATACAATATCTGCGTTCGTTGGGTTTCCATGTAGATAACGACATGTTTGCAAAACACTCATGGTATTTCCGCAATGCGCTGGTGCGTGCAAACTACCACAATGTGGCGAAAGGGATAGACTATACACCCGTCTATCTGGAACGTTTCTTCCGCAACCTGTTGCTGGGCGAACAGTGGGATTTGCGCAACCGCTACCTGCACATACACCCTACCGAGGAATGGAGCGTACAGCCAAACTTGTCGGGCACCCCGACAAGTACCCCCACAAGTAAAGGACAAACACCCCACAAGTACCCCACAAGTACCCCACAAGTACAGGACAAGCTGCATACTGATAATCCCAACATCGTAAGACTTGTACAGGTGGTAGGCGAGCAGGAACTGTCCGTAAAGGAAATGATGGAACTCATTGGCCTGAAAGACAGAAAGAATGTTTTGAGCCTTTACCTCAATCCAGCTGTTGCCGACGGATATATCCGTTTGCTATTCCCTCAATCTCCCCGTCATCCTCGCCAGAAGTACCTCCTGACGGTAAAGGGCTTAGCACTCTACCGCGAAATCAGCAAATAAAAAGTCAGTCCGCCACTCTGCCCGCCAGTGTCTGCCACTCTGCCCGCCAGTGTCTGCCACTCTGCCCGCCAATGTCGGGCCGACATTGCTTGAATCGTGGCCAACGATTAGGGAGCAGAGCGCCACACAGTCCGGCACACAGTAATCCTGAACAAAAAGGGTGCCCAGATTTCTGAGCACCCAATGATTGTATGTAGATGTAGGGATGATTTAGGGCGCAGGATACACCAGCGGGCTTTGTGTGAGATAGGTGTCGCCGCTGTTCTTGTATCCGTCTTCCATCGAGGTAGAGACCCAGCCCCAGTACTGCGTGTCACCGATGGTTACACTATTGCAGCTGCCGTTTTGACCAGGACCAATACTATTGGGCGCACCAGAGCCCTTTGTCGCAGTTACCTTGGTCACTCCGGTAGTGATTTCGATGCTGCCGCACTTCCCATAATAGCCACTGCCGATGCCAGCGGCATAATTGCCACCATTGGCCGTGATGGTGCCGCCGCTGATGGTGATGTCGCCACAAAAATTAGTTTGTGAGGAAGACATATAGCCACTGCCGATGCCGGCGGCATTTTCACCGCCTGTAGCATTGATGATGCCACCAGCAATGACGATGTTGCCGCTGTCGTACCGGCTATTTGCGCCAATGCCGGCAGAATTTTGGCCACCAAAGGCATTGAGAGTACCGGTGCCCCGGATGGTGAGCGTGTATTCATCGCCCTCATCGCCCTCATCGCCCTCATCGTCCTCGTCCGTGTCGTTGTGAGGCACGAAGATACCAGAATAATCATCTGCCATTCCCCTCACGGTATTCGTCGTGCCGTCGGCCAGGTTGATGGTGGCATTGCCCAGGCATGTGATGCCGGCATATTCACCTGTCATTGTTCCGTCAGCATTGATGCTCACACCGCCCAACCATACCACAGCGCCGTCGGCTATCGAAATCTGCACGTTCGAGCCGAGTGTGCCGTAGAGGCAGTCGTAGGTCTGAGCCGTGTAGGCGGTTGTGACGTTTGCCAGATTGACGTGTGATAGCATCGTATAACTCTGCATGGGAGCATAAAACCCGGAAACAAAGATTCCGTCGGAGGCAGCAGAAGCACGAAGATTTACGTCCTTCCCGTAAAAATCACCGTTTTTATCCTTGAACACATAATACGCTCCGTCGGCAGCTTCGGTCACCGTGCTGCCCTCCACATTTGCCCTTACCAGCGTGTACGGAGCATTCGATGATGATAATTGCTCAACATCACCATTGATGTTGAATTCATTCAGCAAGTCAATCTGGTCACCCACATTGAGGTGCGTGCCAACGGGCAGGGTGCTGTAGGTCTTGAACGACTCCGCCATCCTCATGGCCAGCGGATAGATGTTGTTGGCTGCATAGGTGATGTTGGACAATGACTTTGCGTAGTGCTGCCCGTCCTCATCGGTGGCAGTCATCTCAATATTGGCATCATCCACGGGCATCATGGCCACGTAGATAGGACTTATAAGATTCGAGCGACCGATGCTGTAGGTATAGGTTCCGTCGCTGATGGTCAGGTTCGTGATGGTAGTGGTGATGTCCTGCGTGCCGTCGGCATTCTTGATGGTGAAAGCGCAGATGGCCAGTTTGTTGGCC
>CACYKE010000034.1 GCA_902774925.1 uncultured Prevotellaceae bacterium
GTGGTGGCACCAACACTGGCGGTGGCACGGGTACCGTAACGCCCAGCACTGGCGGTGGCGACAACAATGGTGACAATGGTGGCGACAACGGTGGTGGCGGCGACACTCCAGGCGGCGACCCAGGCGACGTCAACTGATGGAGCAGCGAAGTTAAACTTGAAACCAACTTATGAAGAACAAGCGATTTTGGGATGTGCTGTTGAAGGTGATAGTAGCAGCCATCACGGCGGCCGCCACGGCGCTGGGAACCACGAGCTGTATGGGATTCGGACCGATTGCGCTCTAGGAGCGATTAACAAACTGAAAAACCTCCACCAGTCGTAAGACTCGTGGAGGTTTTTATGATTGATAACGATGGACGTTATGTTGTTACTTCGCGTAGGCGACGCTGCGGGTCTCGCGGATGACGGTGATCTTCACCTGACCGGGATAAGTCATCTCATTCTGGATCTTCGATGCAATCTGTCCGCTGAGTGCCTCGGTCTCGGCATCGTCCATCTTGTCGGCACCGACGATGACACGGAGCTCGCGACCAGCCTGGATGGCATAGGTCTTGGTGACACCAGGATAGCTCATAGCGATGGCCTCGAGGTCGTTCAGACGCTTGATGTAAGCCTCGACGATTTCACGACGTGCGCCAGGACGTGCACCAGAGATGGCGTCACAAATCTGTACGATAGGAGCCAGCAGGGTCTGCATCTCCATCTCGTCGTGGTGAGCGCCGATGGCATTGCAGATATCGGGCTTCTCCTTGAACTTCTCGGCAATCTTGGCACCGTAGATAGCGTGTGGATCGTCAGTATCCTCGTCGGGCACCTTACCGATATCGTGCAACAGACCGGCACGCTTAGCCTTCTTCGGATTCAGACCCAGCTCAGCAGCCATCACGGCACAGAGGTTAGCCGTCTCACGGGCGTGCTGCAACAGGTTCTGACCATAGCTGGAACGATATTTCATCTTACCAATAATACGGATGAGTTCAGGGTGCAAGCCATGAATACCAAGGTCGATGGTGGTGCGCTTACCCGTCTCGATAATCTCGTTCTCCAGCTGTTTCTTCACCTTGGCAACGACCTCCTCGATACGTGCAGGATGGATACGTCCGTCGGCCACCAACTGGTGGAGGGCCAGGCGACAGGTCTCGCGACGGATGGGGTCGAAGGCAGAAATGACGATAGCCTCAGGAGTGTCGTCGACGACGATTTCAACACCGCAGGCAGCCTCCAAAGCACGGATGTTACGACCCTCACGACCAATGACACGACCTTTGACGTCGTCATTGTCGATGTGGAATACGCTGACAGAGTTTTCAACAGCGGTCTCAGTAGCCACGCGCTGGATGGTCTGGATAATGATTTTCTTGGCCTGGGCATTGGCATTGAGCTTGGCCTCGTCCATGATTTCATTGATGTAGGCAGCAGCATCAGTCTTGGCCTCGTCCTTCAGCGATTCCACCAGACGGGCCTTGGCCTCGTCGGCAGAGAGTCCTGAGAGTTCTTCCAGCTTGGCGCGCTCCTGCATCTGCATCTTCTCGAGTTCATCCTGCTTCAGCGTCAGCACCTTCTTCTCGTTGTCGATACGGGTCTGCTGATTGTCGAGGTCATTCTTGCGACGCCCCAGTTCCTCCTGACGCTGGTTCAGCGAAATCTCACGCTGCTTCAGCTTGTTCTCGCTCTGCTGGATGTGCTGGTTGCGCTGTTGCACTTCCTTTTCCAGTTCTGCTTTCTTGTTCAGGAATTTCTCCTTCACCTCAAGCAGTTTCTTTTCTTTGATTACCTCTGCCTCCTTCTTAGCGGCATTCAGCATTTCATTATATTTTCCCTTCGCAACGAAGCGGAAAATCATAAAGCCGCAGAAACCACCTACAATGAGGGCTGCAGCAATCAGAATAATACCAACAATAATGTTCATAAACGTTCTAAGTCTTATATATATATGTTAATGATCTCTACTTTTCATCACCGAGGGCTTCCTCGATTTCACTTGTCAACTTAGCGAGAACATTATCATAGGGCGAGGTATCGTTATTGGCACGCTCTTTCTGATACATCAGCGTGATGTCGATTAATGTCATCAGTGCCACTGTATGATCACTTTTGCGTCCCTTGTACGCCTGTGCATAGGCGTTGTAACGCTCAGTGATGAGCTTGGCTGCAGAGCGATAGTATTCTTCGTCCTCACGATTGATGACGACTTCTATCTCTTCGTCGTAGACGTGCAACCTGATATGTAATCTGTCCTTTTTCTGTTCTGGCATAGCATCAATTCCTTATTGATTTTCATCGCTGAGGATAGCAATGCATTTATTGACATCGCGAATCAACCTCGACAACCGATCCTTGGCTCCTGTCAGGTCGCCATCGGTAATCTCAATCATCTTCGCCATTTTCAGTGAATTGTAGTCCGACTGCTGCTGTTCCAACTGCTGGCGCAACTGATTCATATCCTGTTCGTTCTTTTGCAGCATATCATACAGACTCTTATTCTCCTTTTTCAACTCTTGAAAGCGGAGAATCATCTGTCGGATGCGCGTCTCAAACGTCGCCAAAGCTTTCTCGTTAGCGGTCATACTTATTCACTTTATCCCACAAAGGTAGATAATATAATTGACAATTGATAAATGTCAAATTGAGAATTAATAATTTTTAACTCTTATTCCTTCGGTTTTGGCTCTTTCTTAGCCAGCATCACCACTTTATACACGAAATTAGTGGTCCACTGCTGCGAGAATCCAAGCTTCTGGGCATACTGTCGAATAGCCACTACGGTCTTCATGACACCAGCGTCCGAGAAGTCGTTCTTCGTGAAGATATCGTTGACGGTTCTCTCCGTCATCGTACGGATGGCACTCTTGAAGATGCTGGGCACACGGAGCTTGAATTTCATCAGGTTACCCGTGAGCATCATCAGGTCCTGCGTAAAGCCCGAGAACTGATACATGTAGGTCTGGATGTCCTGTGGCTTCTTGCAGCGCTTACGGATGCTCTGGTCGATTTCCTTCGTAAAATCTTCGTCCATGCCATAGAGTTCCTTCAGCATTTTCTTACACTTCGTCTTCTCGGCCAATCCCAGTTTATTGTTTTGTGTAGGCACCTTCAGCGTAGCCTTGAACACGCGCAGGTCAGGCAGTGCAGCCATATTGGTGATGCCCAAATCGGCAGCCATCACCGCCTGAAAATATACACGAATCAGAGTCATGAAGTCTTCCATGCCTCCTGCTTTCTGTTGTCCTTCCTTTTTTCCGAATAAATTTGATAAAAATCCCATATTTTATATTTTGCTATTGTATTAATTAACGATTTGTTTACCATCCCCATTTCTCGTACTCGACATTGATGCCTCCCTGCATATACCAGTTGGCCAGCGTCTGCTCATAGAGCTGGAAGAGCTGTACAGGAGCCTCCACATCCTCGCTGAAAGGATAGATAGACAAAACGCTGTCGGTCTCTGGTGCTGAAGAAGGCGACAAGAAAAGGTAAGCAGCCACCTGCAAAACATCCTCAAGAGTTATGCCGGCATCTTCCAGCATTTCCTCGGCATCCTCAGGAGTGAGGTCAACCTTTGCCAGCGCGTCCTTGATACCAGGAATAAAATCCATAATCGCAGCCAGAGCGCCGGATCTGTTGGCACGATGGGATGCTACCAGCTGTGGGGCATTGTCACCCTTGACAATCTTACGCAGGTCGATACCCCAGCTCTCCAGTGTCTTGATGACCTTCATGAGGTTGAGGTCCTTAACCACGTTGTGGTAATAGCGGTTCTGACCACCCTCGTAGTAGAGTACGGGCCAAACCTCGATGGCGGCAATGGTCTGGATGAGCCATATGATAGCCGACACGCTATGGTTGGCCTTAAACACCAGCGTGTTAGTCTGCAGGTTGGTTTTTCCTGGCACGAGGCTGGGCGTGAAGCCCTTTTCTCTCATCCAAGGGATGATGGCTCGTACGCACTGGATAGGCACGTAGTTGTCGTGACGGCTGTGTTCGATGAAGTAACGCTGTGTGGTGTCAATGTCCCAATCTTTCATGAGGTTAATTTTCTCCAATGCTGCCATGAAGGCCTTGGCCTGATCGCTTTCCACGTCCATATAGGCAGGCTGAATGAGGTTATGCAGCGAGTCCTGCATGCTGACGCCATAGTCGCCAAGCGTCTCCTTCTTCTTGGTCTTGACATATTCCTTTGCACCAGTAGCCAGAGGTTCCTTGAACAAGTCCTTGTAGTCGATGTTCAGGTGTAAGTTCTCAACGGCCGAAATAAGCATCATGACGACGTCCTTGCAATCCTCACACCAGTCGCGCTTGACATACTCCTTATAGGCTATGACATAGTCGGTAGGGCCACCACCGGCAAAGGTCTTGGTGATGGTAATACCCTTGTCCTTGTATTCCATATCGCGCAATTTGGCCACATAGAGCGTTTCTGAACCACCCTGCGAGAAGCCCAGATTGAAGAGATATTTACCCATGGGTATCTGCTTGTCGGTAAGCAACTTACGTGCTGCCACCAGACCGTCGAGCGAGTTGCGGGCATTGACGTCACCACTATGGTAGAACGAGGGTTTGTCGATGCTTGAACCATAGCCTATGAAATCGCTCATAATGAGGATATAGTTAGGCTTCAACGGATTGACAATCAGTCCGTTAATCAATTCTGAATTACCCGTCGAAGGCGCATCCTCGGGTGAGCCCAGCGTGGCACGGTTGAAGAGCAAGATACCGTCGCAGGGCGCTGAGCCATCTACGATGTTGGAAGGTATCATGATGACGCCGCTGATGGTGACAGGCTTGCCGTCAGCATCCTTAGAGGGATATTCGTAGACGTAGCGGCGCACGGCACGCGTACTCAGAGTGACTCCACCAGCACGCGTCTTCACCGTCGTGTCTCTCTCTAAAATAATTTTATAGTCTGCAGACTGAGCTACAGCTGTCAACACAACGTTGACAATAACCAGTAGGAATAATATTAAGCGTTTCATTGTCTTCTCATTTTTATATTACCATCCCCAATTCTCGTACTCGACATTGATGCCTCCCAGCATAAACCAACTGGCAAGCGTCTGCTCGTAGAGTTGCATGAGTTGTACAGGAGCCTCAACATCCTCGCTGAACGGATAGATAGACAATACACTGTCTGCCTCCTGTGCCGACGAGGGTGATGACATAAGATAAGCAACCACCTGCATTACATCTTCAACGGTTATGCCGGCATCTTCCAGCATCTCCTCGGCATCTTCAGGAGTGAGATCTACCTTTGCCAGCGCGTCCTTGATACTTGGAACAAGGTTCATGAGCATAGCCAAAATGCCGGCTCTGTTGGCACGATGTGTCTCCATCTGCTGGGGAGCCAATTTGATATTGATTAACTTGCGCAAGTCGATGCCCCAGCTCTCCAGTGTCTTAATGACCTTCATGATGTTGAGGTCCTTCACCACGTTGTGATAATAACGGTTCTGACCACCCTCGTAGTAAAGTGCGGGCCAAAGCTGAATGGCGACAGCCGTCTGTATAAGCCACACGATGGCAGCTGGGTCGTGGTTGAGTTTGAACACCACCGTATTGGTCTGCAGATTGGTCTTCCCTGGCACGATACTGGGTTTGAAGCCTTTTTCCTTCATCCAGGGAATGATGACACGCCCAGTCTGAACAGGTACATAGCGGTCGTGGCGTGAATGTAAGAGGAAATA
Source organism: uncultured Prevotellaceae bacterium (assembly GCA_902774925.1). GTDB lineage: Bacteria > Bacteroidota > Bacteroidia > Bacteroidales > Bacteroidaceae > Prevotella. The sequence continues at coordinate 5,684 of CACYKE010000034.1, forward strand.
CTTCTGGGTAGTATCGGGATTCACCCATGTATCCATCAGCGACTTTTCGCGCAGCATCTTGCGGAAAGTCTTTGCAGCCTCGCTCTCGACATTGAAATAGGTCGGTGTGAGCATGTGGCTAAGCGAATCGGAACCAATATTCTTGGTAATCTGCGGCATGTGAAGCTTCTTGTCGAGGAACCATTCCTGAACATGTGATGCCAGTGGTTCCTGGAAGATGTCATGGTAGTTGAGGCCCAAACCGTACCACTCGTTATAGGATATAATCAACTGTGCTATGGCGCCCACAAAATCACAATAGCCGATACGCACATATTCGGTATAGGCCTTCTCGATGTCGAGGGGGCCACCGCCTGAAAAGGTCTTGTCAAAGGTGATACCTTTGTCTTTGTACTCCGTATCGCACAACTTGGCGACATACATCGACTCTGTGCCTCCCTGCGAATAGCCCATATTGAACAGGAAACGCCCCTCGGGGATGCCCTTGTCCTTCATCAGAGCCTTAGCCGCCAACAATCCGTCAAGCGAGTTGCGGGCGTTGGTGTCACCACAAAGGTAGGCTTGAGGTTTGTCCTTGGAAGAACCGAAACCGATATAGTCACTCATGACGAGCACGTAATTGGGTTTCAGGGGATTACATATGAAGGCACCTGACAATCTGTCTATATCAGAAGAGGGAGCCTCGTCAAGCGCAGATATGGTATAATGGTTATAGAGCAATATACCATCGGAGGGTACAGTTCCTTTGACAATGTCCAACGGGGCGAGAATGACACCGCTGATAGTTGCTGGGGTGCCCTTAGGATCCTTCGACTGATATTCGTAGACAATATAGCGCACCTCACGCGAGCCCAGCGTAATACCGCTGAGCTTATACTTGAGGGTAGAATCCTTTTCTATGATGATTTTATAAGATGCTTCCTGTGCTTCTGTCATCAAGACGCATGACAGCATCAACAGCATCATAAGTACTATTTTCTTCATAGCATCGGATATTTATTTGATAATGCGCTTGCGAGCGGTCTGGCCATTTTGTTCAATAAACAGGCCATTAACAGGCTGACTGACACGCTGACCGTTCATGTTGTAATAGACAGCAGAGGGTGGGCCGACCTCGTTAAAGTCTGGGTCTTGAATAGACGATTTACCGTCTGTCACCTCAAAGGTTGCAGCTACGGGATAGTGGTCGCCTAATGGCTTGCCATCGTGTTTGTAGCCTTCCATATCGAAGACGAACGATACAGGTTTAATCTTCGTTCCAGTCGTAGGATTGATATAGATAATCTTATCCAACACCTCACCATTTTCGAGCATGTTGGCATCATCCTCACAGGCAACAATGCCATTCACGGGGTCGGGATATTTGCCACCCTTCTCCAGTTCTACCCATACGTCAGAAGCAGTACCCCTGCCAGAATCGGCAATGGCATCAATGAACTTGGCCTTGATTTGATCACGGCAATAATAGCTGTTCATATCGCCAACAACAATAATGGGACGGGTGTCTAGATGCTCCAGCACATCCTCCTTGAGCTGTTGCCACTGACTCAGGCGGGCCGCACGGTCAAGCGTGTCGACACCTTCCTTCTCGTCAGCCAAATCGCCGGCATCCATGTGCATGTTATAGACAAGGATGCGTGTGCCGTTGGCCAAGGTCAGTTCACTACGACGGAATCCCTTGCGGATCAGCTCGTCAGCAGCATGGCTGAACTTACCGAAGCTTTTCTTCCAAAGCACTCGCTCGGTATTGGTCATCGTGATGTTATTCTTCCAGCAGGCACCCAGACCATCGGTATCAAAGTCTTCGTTCTGCAAATGCAGGAAATCGATCTTCTTGCCAGGGATGTCAATGCCCACTCCACCAAGCCATGTGTCGAGTTTATAGTCATCCTCCAGCCACGTGACCAGCACTTCGTGGTAATTGAAGTCCTCTTGCATGCAAATGATATCGTAGTTTTTCTTCAACAGATATTTGCCGATGCGAGCCGTTCCAGCATCGCCAGGACCGTCGGCATTAACCTTGACAAACCAAATCTTCTGAGGAAGACCATCAATATTCAGCGTGGCAACACTGAACCGTTCACTCTCCTGAGCACTAATCCCATGTATACACGAAACCAGCAATGCCAGCGTTAAGGCGCGTAAATAATTCTTCATTTATTAATCCTTTATTGTTAAATTTCTTAATTATCGCCTACAAAATTAGATATTTTCGCGAAAACTACCAAATGTTTGATGATAATTTTGTATCTTTGCCACCAAATAGTCACAACTTAAATTTCATATTATGAAAGGTATCGTATTAGCCGGAGGCAGCGGAACGCGCCTCTACCCCATCACGAAAGGCGTATCGAAGCAGATGCTGCCAATCTTCGACAAACCCATGATTTACTACCCCATCTCGACACTGATGCTGGCTGGTATCCGCGAGATTCTCATCATCTCGACGCCCTACGACCTGCCTGCCTTCAAGCGCCTGTTGGGCGACGGTTCGGACCTGGGCATACGCTTCGAATATGCTGAGCAACCCTCTCCCGACGGTCTGGCACAGGCTTTTATCATCGGTGAGAAGTTTATTGGCAACGACTGCGCCTGCCTTGTTCTTGGCGACAACATCTTCTATGGCAGTGGCTTTACAGGTATGCTGAAGCAGGCTGTTGCCAACGCAGAAGAGAATGGTCAGGCTACCGTCTTCGGCTATTACGTCAACGACCCTGAGCGCTATGGCGTAGCAGAGTTCGACGAGAACGGCAACTGTCTGAGCATCGAGGAGAAACCTGCCAAGCCCAAGTCGAACTATGCCGTCGTAGGACTCTACTTCTATCCCAACAGCGTGGTGGAGATTGCCAAGAACATCAAACCATCGGCACGTGGCGAGCTGGAGATCACCACCGTCAACCAAATGTATCTGGAGGACAAAAATCTGATGGTACAGACGCTCCAGCGTGGCTTTGCCTGGTTGGATACCGGCACCCATGACTCACTCAGCGAAGCCTCAACATTCATCGAGGTCATTGAGAAGCGTCAGGGGCTGAAGGTTGCCTGTCTCGAGGAGATTGCCTACAAGCGCGGCTGGATTAGCAAGGAGCAGTTAAAGAAACTGGCCGAGCCAATGATTAAGAATGACTACGGCCAGTATCTCATGCGTCGCGCAGAGGAATACGTCAGATAATCCTTACTTCGAGAAATATCGCACGCAGTTGCGCAGGGCTGTGGGATTACCCATGTCGTACATCGTACCCTTCAGTCGGATACCCATCATGCCGCTCTTCTGGCGAACAGCCTCAAGGGCGGCAGTCAGTTCTATCTCACGCGTCATATCGCCCTCTTCATCGGCTTTCTGAATATCCGCGTCGAGCTGTGCAAAAACCTCTGGCGTCAGGATATATTGTCCGAAGACGGAGTAGTATTCCTTCTCGCCCTCCTTGTTGCGCACACCCAGGAACTCCTCTGCATACGATGCCTTGGGTTTTTCGTGCATCACCGAAACACTCAGGATGGTATTGTCCTTATCCTCCCACACACCGCTTAGGATACCGTAATGGCTCACCTCTGCCAGTGGAATAGGATGGATACTGACCATCAGACGGTTGTAACGCTCATACTGCTCTATCAGTTGCAGGGCACAGGGTTTGTTCGACTGGCTACGATAGAGCGTGTCACCCAACAGCAACAGTACGGGCTCGTTGTTGGCAAACTCAACAGCCTGGAACACCGCATGTCCAAAACCGCGTTTCTCGCGCTGATAGACGTAATGCAGGCGCTTGCCAATATCGAGAATACGGTTTTCATATTCCTGTGCCTCTTTGTTCAACTTACTCAAGTGCTCATCACTCAGAGGACGCTCAAAGAACTCAGTATACTGAATGCGCTCCTCCTCCGAACCCAGTACCAGACAGATTTCCTCCACACCGCTCTTTACCAGTTCTTCCAGCAGAATCAGGATAACGGGACGAACCATGCCGTCAGAACAGGGAATGGGGAAGAAGTCCTTCTTCAACGAACGGGTAGCAGGATAGAGGCGCGTGCCAAAGCCTGCCACAGGGATGATGGCCTTACGGACGGTATGCACAGGATGCAGCGTCAACGTGTAGGCTTTCATGCCCTGCGCATTCAGATAATCCATCAAATGCTGCTGGTCCTCCTCGCTACGTGCCAGGAACTGTACGGAACCGTCGCCATGCGAACCGACGCCCTTGCCGCCCCAGACCATCGGCTGGATCTGCGGGTCGTGCAACACCTCATGCAACTTCGGAGCCCACAATGCAGGTGACATAGGAGCAATATGCTGGTCGAACATCTCCTCTGCATGAGTCATCAGCTGACCCAGCCCCTCTGCATCGCCAGAAGCCATATACTTGATGGCCTTTTCCACAATATCGTGGTTCCATTCACCCAATGCCTTATGCAGGTTCTGCTCGGCTTCTGTCGAGGCAAAGGGGTAGGCCTTGTTCAGGTCTGACAGAATTCTGATGGTGTCTTTCTCGGCACACAGGTCGGCAAAAACCCAATACAGTGTCTTCTTCACATTCAGCGGCTTCACCTCAATCTCGTCACCGTCGAAAGTCATCAGGTTGGGTTTCACTCCAAAGGCACAAGCCTGGTCCAGACGTCCGCAACGGCTCGACGTGCGTAACTCACCCAGATAGGCAATATTCATCTCACCCAACGTATTGAGGTTGAGGTTATATAATAAATTGAACGCGCGCGCGACGAGCACACAGATGGCGGCACTCGACGACAGGCCGCTCTTCATGGGTAGCGTCATCTCGGTTATGCGGATGCGCACACCACCAACCTTATACCACTCCAGCATGTAGCTGGCCACACCAGCACAATAGCTGAAGAACGAACCTGATTTAGCCACGCGTTTCAATTCCTGTTCACTCATCCGACAGGAGAAGTCGCGCCACACATCAGACAATTCCGGAGCATCACTATGCATCTCGAAAATGGTAGATTTCTCCACTTCGGCATAGATACCTTGTTCGATACCCGTCACTATTGAAGCACCCGGCAGAATGTCGGCATTCATCGTGCGATAGTGACCTGCCCAGTCAGTATGTTCTCCAAACAGGCACAGACGGCCTGGAACGAAAAGTTTTAGCATATTTTCTGTTTTTATGTGCAATATTTATGCACAAAGGTACGAAAAATTTAGCAAAATGGCAATTTTTAAGCAAAATATTTGGCAGTTTTGATAAAAATATATACTTTTGCAGGCGATAAAGTAAAAAAAGTTAATAACCAAACATCAAAATTCTACTGCCTATCGACAGAACTCTACTTCATAAAAATTGAAGAAAATATGAAGAATTATGCAAGCATGACCGACGAAGAGTTGGCCTTGCAGTATGCAGGAGGAGACAACAGGGCATTTGATGAGTTATTAGCTCGCAATCAAAAAAAGCTCTACGATTACATTCTGTTCGTGGTCCGCGACCCCGAGCAAGCTAACGACGTGTTCCAAGAGACCTTTGTCAAGGCAATCACCAGACTGCAGGAGGGTAAGTACACCGATTCCGGCAAGTTTGCGTTCTGGCTGACGCGTATTGCCCATAACTTCATCATGGATACCTATCGTCAGCAAAAGAACATTCATGTCATAGAACCTACTGTCGACAACGACCTGAGTAAGCTGAGGAATAATGACGTGATGGACCTCAATCGCGAGAACGAGTTTGTCAACGACCAGATTCTTCGCGATGTGCGCCATATCATGGACTCACTGCCCGCTCCGCAACGCGAAGTGGTGTATATGCGCTATTATCAGGATATGTCGTTCAAGGAGATTGCCGAGACCACTGGTGTCAGCATCAATACATCCCTTGGCCGCATGCGCTATGCCATCATCAACATGCGCCGCATGGCCAAGCAACACGAAATCCTGCTAAGCATGGAACTCTAGCTGTTGGCGATTGGCTATTAGCTATTGGCTAAAAGCTAACTGCTAAAAGCTAAAGGCTAAAGGCAATGCAAGTCATGAATGACTTGCTCTGGCGTAGGGCTATGAAACACATAGCTTCCTGCCACCAGTACGTCCACGCCGGCCTTAACCAGTCGTGGGGCCGTCTCGTTCTGCACACCGCCATCCACCTCTATCAGCGCTTTCGAACCGCTCTCGTCGATGAGTTTCCGCAGTCGCTGTGCCTTCTGAATGGTGTTCTCGATGAACTTCTGTCCACCGAAACCAGGATTCACACTCATCAGCAACACCATATCGACGTCGCAGATGATATCTTCCAGCAATGACACAGGCGACGCAGGATTCAACGTCACGCCGGCCTTCATACCTGCTTGATGAATCTCCTGCACGGTACGGTGCAGATGAGTACAGGCCTCCACGTGGACGTTCATCATCATCGCACCCAACTTGGCAGTCTGTTGGATATACTGCTCCGGGTGGACAATCATGTAGTGGACGTCGAGAGGTTTCTTGCACTTCTTGGCCACAGCCTCAAGCACAGGGAATCCGAAAGAGATGTTAGGTACGAACACGCCATCCATCACATCCAGATGAAGCCAATCAGCCTCACTGCGGTTAATCATTTCCAAGTCGCTGTCCAAATGCAGGAAGTCAGCTGCAAGGAGCGACGGTGAAACCATTGTAGCCATGATTCACTTGTTTTTTTAAATTACACATACGCGCAAACTGCTTCAGAAACAGAATGGTGGCGGGGGTTGGCATAAATTCGTCTTGAGTAAAATGCTGCATAGGCAGAATCGTTTTTGGGGGTTATTTCTACTTTTAAAACGCAACAATTGCTCATTTATTATATAAAACCGAAAAATTATTTTACTCGACACGATTCCACGTCCTTCATGCCATTTAGGAAGTCGCGGGCCAGCATGCGTTTTTTGCCTGCCAACTGCAACTCCACGATCTCCAACAATTCGTCCTGCGCCGAGATACACAGCGACTTTCCCTCAATGCTAATCGTGCCGACACCCCTACCCTGCTTACCGGTCTTGCGCGTCTTCCAAACCTTCAGCACCGTCTCCTTGCCGTCGGCAGCGACCAGCGTCGTCCACGCTCCAGGCACAGGACTCAGTCCGCGCACGAAGTCATATATTTGCTTGGCACTTTTCGTCCAATCTATCTCGCACGTTTCCTTGAAGATTTTGGGAGCGGACTTGATGGCTGAACCATCAAGCACACAGTCTTGCGCAACCGTTTCGGGATGGCCGTCTGCTGCGATGATGGCATCCAGCGTTTCCAGACACAGCTCGGCACCCAGATGCATCAGTCCGTCGTACACATACTCCACATCGGCATCGTCAGGAATGGCAAACGGTTTCTTCAGGATGATACGTCCCGTGTCGATGTCGTGATCCAGGAAGAATGTCGTCACACCTGTCTCCGTCTCACCATTGATGACAGCCCAGTTGATGGGTGCTGCACCACGATACTGGGGCAGCAGGGCCGCATGGACGTTAAACGTGCCGTACTCAGGCATGGCCCACACCACTTCCGGCAACATCCTGAACGCCACGACCACCTGCAGGTTGGCTCGGTACGACCGGAGCTGTTCCACAAACGCAGGGTCCTTCATCTTCTCGGGTTGCAACACGGGCAAACCGTGCGCCATAGCATACTGCTTCACCTGTGACGGCTGCATCTCCGTCTGGTGACGCCCCACAGGTTTATCGGGCTGTGTCACCACTGCCACCACGTTATATCCGTTCTCCACCAGCGCCTGCAGCGTCTCCACCGCAAACTCCGGCGTACCCATAAACACGATTCTCAAGTCCTCTTTCTTCATTGTCCTTCTCGATTAATGCTGCAAAGATACGAATAAGCGAGTAAAGAACCAAAGGAAAGTGGACTTTTCTTTGTTCTTTCGAGCGGAAGTAGGCGTCAGAGTCAATACTTTCGGAGTAATTGGAAATACTTTTGGAGTATTTGAAATTTCTTTCGGAGTATTGCAGATTTGAAAAAAGGTGGGCTGATGTTTGGTCAGTTCACTTTTTTTCTGTACCTTTGCGGCATGATGAAAAAACTAAAATGTATTACTATCCTTGCAGTATGTCTGCTGACAATGGGAATGGAGATGAGTGCGCAGGACGGAATGGACCGATCGGCGCGGGAAGTGATTGACGATATGACGCCAGGCTGGAACCTAGGAAATACACTGGAGGCCGTGGCCACGTGGAGGGGAGTAGACTTCCTGAACAACAAGGCCGGCCTCGGTGGCGAGACCGACTGGCAGGGTACAAAGACGACACAGGAAGTGATAGACTTTGTAAAGAGTCTGGGGTTTAGGAGCATTCGCATCCCGTGTGCATGGGCGTGCGGACACATCAGCAATGCGGCGACGTACGAGATTGACGCAACGTGGATGGCACGCGTGAAGGAGGTGGTGGACTACTGCATACGCGACGGCCTGTATGTGGTGTTGAACGACCATTGGGACGGCGGTTGGCTGGAGAACCACATCGCAGATTCGGACGCGGCGACCATCGCGAAGAACAAGGAGATACTGACGGCGCTGTGGACACAGATAGCAACGGCCTTCAAGGACTACGACGAGCACCTGTTGTTTGCAGGACTGAACGAGCCGAACGCGGAGAATCAGGCAGCAACGAACAACCTGATACAGTATAACCAGACGTTTGTGGATGCCGTTCGCGCTACGGGCGGCAACAACGGAAAACGCGTGCTGGTGGTGCAGGGGCCGGCGACGAACATCGAACATACGTGTAACTACATGGCAGACAAGATGCCAACGGACGTCGTCGAGGGCAAACTGGCCATCGAGGTGCACTACTATAACCCGTGGCAGTTCTGGGGTATGGAGAAGGACGAGTCGTGGGGCAAGGTCTTTTACTACTGGGGACAGGGCAACCACCTGAGCGGTTCGACGCACAACGCCACATGGGGCGAGGAGGACAACATGAAGAGCCTGCTGCAACAGATGAAGACGAAATTCGTGGACAAGGGCTATCCCGTGGTCATCGGTGAGTTCGGCGCCAACTGGCGTGACCTCTCGTCGCTGCCCAAAGAGAGTCAGGAGAAACATAACGCCAGCATCAAGGCCCACTATCGCGAACTGCACCGGCTGTGTAAGGAACTGGGCGGTATGGTGCCGATGACGTGGGACACGAATTACCTCAACCAAGAGGGCACGAAGGGTTGTATGACCATCATCGACCGCCAGAACCTACAGGTCTTCGGCACGTATGCCATGGATGGCATCAACGAAGTATATCCCCGTCCGAGTGACACTAGTGTAAACCCTAAGGTAGTCCCCTCCCACCAGCAGGAGGGGACATTCTACACCCTACAAGGCATACGCATCGACGGTGAACCAACGGCGAGGGGCATCTACATTGTAGAAGGAAGGAAACAGGTGAGATAAGACCTAACGAATCCTATAACCAATGCCGAGCATCAGATTGTTCGTATAATTGTAGTTATAGAGGCAATAGCCGATATTCAGAAAGAAATGGCGGGTGACGTCGACCTTCATGGCCAGCGTCTCGTAGAACGTGGAGAATCCGCCGACATAATGGCCAATGCCACAGCTGGCACGGAACACGGGTACGTTCAATTCGGCACGGACCTGCAGACCTACTGCCGCCTGTCGCGACCATTGCGGCTGTTCGTATTCGAGCTGTCCGTCGCCATTGACGTCGGTCGTCGTCAGGTTGATACTATGGTCGTAGACGGCATCAAGGGAAGGACCTATGGCAAAGGCGCGATTGAGAAGATACATGGGACTGATCTGGAATCCGGCAACGCCAAAGGTGGCAGGTAGGGCGAGGCTCCTCTTCTTCCAGCCTCCATAGAGCACCACGTCCGTTATCCAGCGCTTGTCAGGACGGTCGGCCGTAAACAACGAGGCGCGACTGATGTTTTCGTCGCGACCGAAATAGCACGCTGCCGAGAGGCGGACACCCATAGCGTGAAGGCTCTCGTTGGGCATGCGCAGGTTGGCATTGGAATAATGGGTATAGCCATAGCCTAGATTCAGATCGACATGACGACCTACCATGAAGCGCAGAAAAACGTCGGCCCCGATATAGACGTTGACGGGCGAGCCCAGCACGTGGTTGTCCTCGTTGGTCACTGCGTCGTAGGGTTTCCACCCGAAGGAAGCACCGAGGTTGAGCTCGTAGTTCAGCGACACGTTGCGCGAGAAGTTGACGATGGGTGCACCCTGTACGATATAAGCCATCAGAGGCGTGCCCAACTGGCGGTTGATGGCCAGCACGCCGAGACCCACACCATGATAGGCGCCAATGCGTTCGGGATTGCCAGACTGCTGGACGGTATATTTCAGGCGCATGAGCATAGAGTTCTCGATTTTCTCTCCCTCGGGATTGGCTCCCCGTAGATAGCTGTTGGACTGTATCACCATGCTGGGCACGACGTCAGCCTCCACACGATGTACGAACGTCGTGTCGGCCAATGCAGACAAGCCCATCAGCACGAAACTGACGAGTAACAGCGTGCGCAGTCGGAGGGTTATTATGTTGAAAAATTGTCGCCTTTGTTTCATTTTCGGCGCAAAGGTAGCACAAATCGAGGGAAATACCAAAGGAAAACTCATTTTTCTTTGGTTCTTTGCTCACTTATTCGTACCTTTGCAAATGATTACAAAAACAAGAAGAACAATGAAGAAACTACTAATGACATTGACCTTGATGGCGCTGACGGCTTCGACGAGCCACGCAAAGCAGGTGGTCGTAGAGACAAAGAACACGTCGCTGGTATTGGACGTAGAGAAGGGCCGACAGCCCCAGTATGTGTATTACGGACTGCGACTGGATGCGCAGGAATTGCAGCATCTGCAGGCTCCCCACGACGGACGGATGGACGCCTATCCCGTGTATGGCATGAACTGTCCCGCCGAGGCCGCACTGGCCATGAAGCACGGCGACGGCAACATGTCGACGGCAATAGTCTGCGACAGTTGGGAACAGGCAAACGGCACGGCGAGCATCACGATGAAGGACCCCGTGTATGGCACGATGGTGAAACTGAACTACAAAGCCTACGCGGCGGAAGACATCATCGAGATGTGGTCGGAGGTGACCAACACTGAGAAGCAGCCGGTGACGCTGACGACATTTGCCTCGGCCATGGTTCCCATCCGCAGGGGCGACGTATGGATGTCGAGCTTCTACGGTTCGTGGGCCAACGAGGCACGACTGGTGGAGGAACCGCTGACAGCCGGACAGAAGCAGATAGTGAATAAGGACGGCACGCGCAATGCGCATACGAGCCATGCGGAGGTGATGTTCTCACTGGACGGCAAGGCACAGGAGAACGCGGGACAGGTCATTGGCGCCGCACTATGCTATGCGGGCAACTACCGTCTGAAGGTGGTCACCGACGACACAGAGTACCACTATTTCTTTGCGGGCATCAACGAGGACAACTCCGAGTATCACCTGAAAAAGGGTGAGACATTCGTGACGCCGAAGCTGGCACTATCGTTCTCAGACAAAGGCCTCTCGGGCGTGTCGCGCAATTTCCATAAGTGGGGCCGCAACTACATGCTGGCCAACGGCAACAAGGAACGTAAAATCCTGCTGAACTCGTGGGAGGGTGTCTATTTCGACATCAACCAAAAGGGCATGGACCAGATGATGCACGACATCGCGTCGATGGGTGGTGAGCTGTTTGTGATGGACGACGGATGGTTTGGCGACAAATATCCTCGCAAGGTGGACAACTCCAGCCTGGGCGACTGGGTGGTGGACAAGAACAAATTGCCCGAGGGTATCGAAGGCCTGTTGCGCGACGCTAAGAAGAACGGCGTGAAGTTCGGCATCTGGATTGAGCCCGAAATGGCCAATACGACCAGTGAGCTGTACGAGGCTCACCCCGACTGGATTGTTAAGGCTCCGAAGCGCGAGCCCGTGCTGGGTCGTGGTGGCACGCAGGTGGTGCTCGATATGGCAAATCCGAAGGTGCAGGACTTCGTGTTTAACGTGGTGGACGAACTCATGACGAAATATCCGGAGATAGACTATATCAAGTGGGATGCTAACATGCCGATTATGAATCATGGTTCGCAATATCTGACCATGAACGACCAGAGCCACCTCTACATCGAATTTCATCGCGGTCTGGAAAAGGTGTGCCAGCGCGTGAGAGCGAAATATCCCGAACTGACCATCCAGGCATGTGGTTCAGGTGGCGGACGTGCCAACTGGGGCATACTACCCTACTTCGACGAGTTCTGGGTTTCGGACAACACCGACGCCCTGCAGCGCATCTACATGCAGTGGGGAACAAGCTATTTCTTCCCTGCCATCGCCATGGCCTCGCATATCTCCGCAACGCCCAACCATACCGTATTTCGCACGACATCACTGAAATATCGCATCGACGTGGCCATGAGCGGACGTCTGGGTATGGAGATTCAGCCCAAGAATATGACTGACGACGAGAAGGCCTTATGCCGCAAGGCTATCAGTGAGTACAAGGAGATTCGTCCTATCGTGCAGTTCGGTAATATCTACCGTCTGGTGTCGCCCTACGACCGCAAGGGTGTGGCGTCGCTGATGTACGTCACCGACCAGCAGGACAAAGCCGTGTTCTACTGGTGGAAAACGGAGTCGTTCCAGAACGAACACCTGCCACGTGTACGGATGGCCGGTCTCGACGCTAATAAATATTATAAGGTACGCGAGCTGAACCGCATCGACCTGAAGCCGATGGATTGTGAGGGTAAGAGTTACAGCGGTGCCTACCTGATGAATCACGGACTGGAGATGCCGTATCGCAACGAAACGGAATGGGCGAAGAAAAACGACTGGTCAAGCAGAGTATTGCTTCTCGAGACCTTCTAGCTTACATCCGCGAAGGTCGCGAGATGATGACGCAGGGTGAGAAACTCAGGCTGATTATCAGCCTGAGTATTCCTTCTATCCTCGCACAGATCTCCGCGACGGTCATGTTCTTCATCGACGCATCGATGGTGGGCCACTTAGGTGCAAAAGCCTCAGCAGCCATCGGACTCGTCGAAACCACAGGATGGCTCTTGGGTGGACTGGCATCGGCAGCAAATATGGGGTTCTCGGTGCAGGTAGCGCACGCCATCGGAGCGAACGACATCAAGCGCGCCCAGCGTGTATTGCGCCAGTCACTGGTGTGTTGTGCCATTTACGCCGTTGTCATGATGTTCATCGCCGAAGCCATCAGCATTCCTCTGCCCTACTGGTTGGGCGGTTCGGAGGAGATAGCCCACGACGCAACACTCTATTTTGCCATTTTCTGTGCGGCAGGCATTTTCTTCCAAATGGAAGGTCTGGCAGGTTCGATGCTAAAGTGTTCGGGCAACATGAAGATTCCGTCGATGCTCAACATCCTGATGTGTGTGATGGACGTCGTGTTCAACTATGCGTTCATCTATCTGTTAGGCATGGGCGTGGCGGGTGCAGCCATCGGCACCGGACTGGCCATGTTCATCACGGCCTTGCTGATGATGTACTTCCTGCTGTACCGTTCGGACATGCTGGGCATTCTAAGGAGAAGTGAACGGGAAGAGGTAAAAGGCAAGAGGTTGCCGCTGTCGTGGGACAAGTTCAAGCCGCAGGCCGACGTCGTGGGCAACGCATTTAAGATTGGTGCGCCTATGGGACTGCAACACATGCTCATGGGGTCGGCACAGGTTGTAAGCACACTGATTGTAGCACCATTGGGCACTATCGCCATCGCCGCGCACTCGCTGGCCATCACCGTCGAGAGCCTCTGCTACATGCCGGGCTTTGGCATTGCCGAGGCCGCCACGACGCTGGTAGGTCAGAGCTTTGGCGCAGGCAAGAAACTGCTCACACGACAGTTTGCCCACATGTCGGTGGCACTGGGTATGGGTGTGATGACGCTGATGGGATTGTTTATGTATGTGTTTGCAGCAGAACTGATGGCCATCATGACACCCGTCGACGAAATTATTGCCTTGGGTACACAATGTCTGCGTATCGAGGCCTTCGCGGAACCATTGTTTGCCGCATCCATCGTCTGTAACGGTGTGTTCGTTGGTGCCGGCGACACGCTGAAACCGGCCATCATGAGCCTTGGTTCCATGTGGGGTGTACGACTGACGCTTGCCGCCCTGCTGGCAATGACCTACGGTCTGCCAGGCGTGTGGACAGCAATGGCCATCGAATTAACTTTCCGCGGAATTATTTTCCTCGCCCGACTACGACTTTCTTTCCGTTGACAATGACGATTCCTTTGTAACCATTGCCGACACGCTGTCCGCTGAGGTTATAAACGGAATGGGATTGCTGGTTTTGTGCTGCCGTACCGATAATTTCCTCGATACCAGAAGGGGTATCGGCAAAAAGTGTGGCTCCAGCTTGTTCCTGCACCACCGTTGGCACGTCGCTGGCAGGAGCTACGGTATAGTCATAGGGAACTGTGACTGTGGTACCGAACGAACTTAGACTTCCCAGCGAATTACTCTCTACGTGGTGATTGCTGGAAGCCCAGGTCACGGCAGTAGCATCATTGTTCTTATAGAATTTCTTCACGCCCTTGTCGAAGTAGTTGCCTTCGATGAGGAATTCCGAGTTCTTGCGCGGATTGATACAGTTGCTAGCCGTAGTGCTAGTGAAGTAGTTGTTCAACATGTGAATCTTTCCCACGCGGGCCATAGGCATACGCTGCTTACAGCCTGTGCCCCACCAGTTGAAAGCAAAGGTGGTGTTCAGATAGCCAGTCGCCTCACTGTCACTGCTGCCGATGAGGTTGGTATTCTGGTGCATGTACGAACGGTCGGTATAGCTGAACGTACACCAGCTGACGGTAAAGAAGTCCGACTTCGTAGTGATGTCGAAGTTGCCGTCCATACCATCTTGGAATGCGCAGTGGTCCACCCAGCAGTTACGGGCACTGTTGGTCACCGAAATCAGGTCCTTGCCACTGACATCGATAGAACCGGGGCCAACGAAAGTGATGTTGCGGACAATGATATTCCGACAACCACTCAGACTAAGAATGCCTGAATTGCGATAACTCTCGTTGTTGTCTCCTGTCAGTTCAATGAGAATCCTACGGGTGTTATATTCGGCTTCCTCGGTTACCTTGTTGCCATTGGGCAATGTTCCGCCACCACTGCTGGTGCTCATACTGGGCACGCCAGCAGCGTCGAGCGCGGCCTTCATCTCATCCGTCACATGCCACTTGGTGCAGAGACGGGCATTGTTGATACCAATGATGGTCTTGTTGGAAACTGTTATTCCAACGTTGCTTGAGACGATGAAGTCACCGTCCGAACCGTCGAGGATAATCACATTGTTATCTTTGTTCTTAATGGCATTTTCAATGGTGCTCTTCATGTCCTGTCCGTTGGACTTCAACACCACAACCTTACCCTCAAAGTTTTCAGGCACGGGGTAAGTGTAGCAACCACCACCAGTTACTTCGAACGTGCTCCCGGCATCTGTACGCGATGAACGCGTACAGAAACCGAAAGGTGCATTTTGGTCATAGTCTGCAGCCACTGTTGTCAGGGCTGTCAACGCTGCGACCAGCGTTAGAAAACACTTTTTTAGTAGAATCATTAGTAGTTGTTTTGAATTCGTTGCAAAGTTACGCATTATTATCGGAAAACGGAGCGGAAATTGATAAAAATCAAGCGAAAACGTTTACGTCTTTCCCCTTACTTCTTTTTGACGTCAAGCGAGTAGTCGGAATCAGTATCGTAGCCAAGCATTTCCATTTCGAGGGAAGCCCAAATGAATGGTCCTACGCCCTTCGCGTCGTTGTCGCGGATAGGTTCAGAGAGGTAGTACGCATAACTGCCATCGCGGCGACGGTTCTCCTTGACAATGCCCTTCGGATTGATTTTCTTCATGGCGGTAATGACCTCAGGCGTCTCAGCAGGGCCGAGACCGGCAACGCTACAACACTCGGTGAGCGAAATGGTCTTGTCAGGATGCACCTTGATAAACTTATTGATGATACCCTTATAGGCCTTGATACCAGCATCGCGGTATTTCTCGCCCACATAGCCCTTGCGGTAGGCTTTCAACAACGCGTACGTGAACATGGCGGAGCACGTGCTTTCGAGATAATTCCCTTCGCGACCGGGGCTGTCCATCACTTGATACCACACACCGCTGTCCTTGTCCTGCCATTTCAGGATGGCGTCGAAGTCACTCTTGAGCAAGTCGATGACCTCCGAACGGCGGGCGTAGCCCTCGGGCAGGGCGTCAAGCACTTCAATGAGCGCCATCGTATACCAACCCTGCGCACGACCCCAGCAATGCTGCGACAGACCTGTCTCCTTATCAGCCCAGAAGGTCTTGCGCGTCTCATCGTAGGCATGTCGGTTCAGACCCGTCTTGGAATCGAGGGTGCGCTGGTAGGTAATCTTCAACTGGTTAACCGCATCGTCATAGATACTGGTGACGGGGTTCACCTTGGCACGTTTACCCTTGGGCGCTTTTTCGGTAATCGGAGCCGTGAGACAACGGAACGGCAGGCCCATGAAGATGCCATCGAGCCATACCTGATAGGCATAGACAGCCTTGTGCCAGAACACGCGGTCGGCAATAGTACGCGGCTGATCCTGCAACTGTTTCATCATCAACTGCATGGCCTTCAGGTTCTTTGCCTCGGGCCAGTTCTGATACATGCGTGTGACGAAATGTCCTGTGCGGATATTGTCGAGATTGTAGTCGAGTATGTTGAACCCGCGGATGTTGCCATCAGCGTAAATCATCGTGTCAGTATACTCCTGACAATACTTGCGGATAGCCTCACCACCGTAACACAGATAGGTGTCGAGCATGCCTTCAAGTTCAATGCCCATGACGTAGCTCCACTTTGGACTCGTCGAGAAATCGAGCAGATAGGACTTCGGCACGCGCTCCATCTCACTGTAGGTGAGCCACTCGCTGTAGTGCTTATAAGGTTTGTCCTGAAGCACCAGCGAACCGTTAATCATAAGGTTGTCGTAGGTGACGTCCTGCGCAAGACCAATCTGATGGATGGGCTTACTATAGACACCGTCGAACTGGCAGTTCTTGACAGTGATGTTATTGACGGTATAGGCCAGCTTGGGGTCTTCGTAACCTACAATCATCACGCCATACTTCGATTTCTTGCAGGTAACGTTCTCCATCGTGACGTTGCGAACGGTAGGATAGAAACCACGACAACATACCTCGCGGGGCTCGTAGTCGGTATTGATCTTGAGCACGGCCTCGCCACACTGACCAACGGTGATATTGCGCATATTGATATTCTCGATGATACCTCCACGGCAGGAGTTCGTCTTGATACGCAACACACGGTCCAGCGACGGAGAGTCCATCTCGCAGTCATGGGCATAGACATTCTGACAACCGCCAGAGATCTCAGAGCCGATGACCACGCCACCGTGACCGTTGTTGAACTTAGAGTTGCGGATAATGATGTTTTTCGACGCACGACCGGCAAACGCACCCTGACCAGCCTCACGGCCATCGTTGTTACGACCGCTCTTGATGGCGATGCAGTCGTCACCGGTGTTGAAATAGCAGTTCTCAATGAGCACGCGGTCGCATGACTCAGGATCGCAGCCGTCGCCGTTGGGTCCATTATTATTAATATGTACGCCGCGCACGGTGATGTCCGTCGACAGCAGGGGATGAATAACCCAGAACGGTGAGCGCAACAGCGTGACATCCTCAATGAGGATGCCCTCACACTGGTTGAGGTTAATCATCTGCGGGCGCAAACCATCGGTGGGACCGAAACGTCGCTCGTCCATAGGTATACCGTCCTCAGCCTGTTTCAACAGACGGGGACGGCTGTTCTCATTCCACTGGTGAACAAGCATACCGTCCTTATAGCCAAACTTTTTGCTGCCCACCCACGGCCACCATGTGTCGTTCGAACCGCCACCGTCGATGGTGCCCTTACCTGTAATGGCGATATCACGTACCTGATAGGCATAGATGAGCGGCGAGAGGTTCCAGCAATCAAGACCTTCCCAGCGCGTAGGCACTATGGGGTAAAGCTCGGGCTCGAAGGCGAACTCCAATACAGCACCCTCCTCAACAACGAGGTTGACACCACTCTTCAACTGAATGGCAGCCGTAAGAAACCGCTGACCGGCAGGCACGATGACGCGTCCGCCACCTTTCTGCGAGCATTTGTCGATAGCCTTCTGTATCGCCTTTTGGTTCTTTGCGGCAGTATTGTCGGTCTTTGCGCCATACTTGGTTATCACATACGCCTTGTCGGCAAACTGCGGCAGACGGATGCTCTGCTCAATCTGTTTGTACTCCTGGTCGTTCCAGCCCTTAGCCTGTACAGCAACAGCCACAACGGTGAGAAGCATCACGATTTGTAGAAATCTCTTCATGTTTTTTATTTGTTCTAGTAGTTCTGCTTGCAAAGGTACGAAAAAACGGACAAAGTACCAAATATAATGAGGCATTTCCTAGCGCAATCGTTTTAGTTGTTGCACGGAATGATAAAGAGAATGAGTAAAAAAAAGAAAAAAGGAGGGCGATGCCCTCCCCTTTCAGATATCGTCAGTTTAAATCTCCCAACCAATAGCTGAAGCACCTAACACTGCAGCCGATGCACCATCGAGACCACTAACCAGGAACTGAGCCTTGCCCTTGAAGATCTTCATGACATGCTCTTCATAGCTACGCTTGATGGGTTCCATAATCAGGTCGCCTGCCTTCACCATACCACCAAAGAAGATGTAGGCCTCAGGACTGGAGAATGCCGTAAAATCGGCACAGGCCTCACCCAGCATCTTACCGGTAAACTCGTAAATCTCTTTGGCTAACTCATCGCCCTTGCTCGCAGCGATAGACACGTCAAGCGAGGTGATATCCTCCGGATTCATCTCGCGGAGCAGCGAAGGACGGTCGGTCTTTGCCAGAAGTTCACGAGCCGTACGAGCCACACCCGTTGCCGAGCAATAAGCCTCCAGACAACCAGTACGACCACAACCGCAACTGCGACCCTCTGCACCACGAACCATCGTTACGTGACCCAGTTCTCCGGCAAAACCGTCGTGACCATACAGCAGCTGACCATTCACCACGATACCAGAGCCGACACCCGTTCCCAGCGTGATGACGATGAAGTTCTTCATGCCACGGGCGACGCCATAGACCATCTCACCCAGTGCTGCAGCATTGGCATCATTGGTCAGCGCTACGGGAATGCCGTCCAGTTGATCGCTAAACAGTTTTGCCAGGGGGACAATACCGTCGTGTGCCCAAGGCAGGTTGGGAGCAAATTCGATGGTGCCGTTGTAGTAGTTGCCATTGGGTGCACCGATACCCATAGCCTTGATCTTTTCAATACCCCCCACCTGTTCGATAATGGGCTGCAATGCTTCTACAGAAGCTTTTACATAGTCTTCAACTTTGGTGTAACCACCAGTTTTGATAGCTGTAGTAGCTTTGATTTCACCACGAGCGTCAACGATGCCGAATACTGAGTTCGTACCTCCTAAGTCTAAACCGATGACATAGGGCTTAATTCCTTGTTGTTCCATTGTTTTTACGTTTTTAAGTTATGTCTATTTTATGAATCTGCCTACAAAGGTACAAAAATATTCCGAAACTGCAAGGATTTAGCAAAATATTTCGTACCTTTGCAGTCGATATGGCATTTCCAATACATATAAATATCGTGGATTTGGTGTTCAAAGGCATGCTAATAGGCATGATTGCATCAGCACCCATGGGACCGGTAGGCATCCTTTGCGTACAGCGCACATTGAACAAAGGACGCTGGTATGGGCTTGCCACAGGTATTGGCGCCTCCATCAGCGACATCATCTATGCCGGCATCACGGGTTTCGGTATGGCATTTGTCATGGACTTCATCAACAACGACCAAAACAAGTTCTATCTGCAGATTATCGGTAGTGTTTTGTTGCTGGTCTTTGGTATCTATACATGGCGCATGGATCCGACAAAGAACATGCATCAGTCCGGACAACAGAAAGGAACGCTGTGGTACAACATCTGGACGGCCTTCTTGGTCACATTCTCCAACCCACTGATTATCTTCCTTTTCATGGCACTGTTTGCACAGTTTGCCTTTGTCATTCCCGACCATCCGTTCGAGATGATGGTGGGCTTTGCAAGCATCATCGGAGGAGCATTGCTGTGGTGGTATGGCCTGTCGTGGCTGGTGGATAAAGTACGCACCATCTTCGACGACCACGGCATCCGCATCATCAATCAGGTCATCGGAGCAGTCGTGACGTTATTCTCTGTTATTTCACTGTTTGGTACAGTGACCAACCTTTTCAGATTCTTTTAACATAACAACGTTATAACATCATAACGACCAAGGAAAATGTTTATCTCACAAGAATTACGAAAGACCAATATTGCCGAATATCTGCTGTATATGTGGCAGGTAGAGAATATCATCAGGGCTTTTGACTGTTCGCTGACGCGCATCCGTAAGGAGTATATAGCACGATTCGACTATACCGACGAACAGAAGGAAGAACTGACTGACTGGTATGGCCATCTCATTCGCATGATGAACCAAGAAGGCTGTCGCGAACAGGGACACCTGCAAATCAACAAGGTGACGATGCAGACACTTGTCGAACTGCACACCCAGCTGTTGGCATCGACGAAGTTTCCGTTTTATAATGCAGAATATTACCGTGTGTTGCCCTACATCGTAGAACTTCGCAACCGTGGTGCCAATAAGGACGAGAACGAGATTGAGACGTGCTTCAATTCGCTCTATGGCGTCATGATGTTACGTCTGCAGAAGAAGGAAATCAGCACCAATACGGAGCATGCCATCAAGGAGATTACCACCTTTTTGGGGATGCTCTCAGACTATTACAAGAAGGATAAAGAAGAAGGATTGAAATTCGAATAATGAATATATTGATTACAGGCTGTAACGGTCAATTGGGTAACGAGATGCAACTACTGGAGAAGGAAAATCCCCAGCATACCTATTTTAATACGGATGTCGCTGAGTTGGACATCACCAATCAGGCTGCCATCGAGACCTATATAGCGGAGAACGCTATTGACGGCATCGTCAACTGTGCCGCTTATACGGCTGTCGATAAAGCAGAGGACAACGAGGAACTGTGCCAGTTGTTGAATGCCGAGGCACCTGCCTATCTGGCTCATGCCATAGGGAAACGAGGCGGTTGGATGATTCAGATTTCTACCGACTACGTGTTTGATGGTACCAATCACACGCCCTATACGGAGGATGAGGACACCTGTCCCAACAGCGTCTATGGCAAGACGAAACTTGTGGGTGAACTGAACGTTCAGAAACTGTGTGAGCGTTCGATGATTATCCGTACGGCATGGCTGTATTCGACCTTCGGCAACAACTTCGTAAAGACGATGATTCGTCTGGGTAAGGAGAAACCGGAATTGGGTGTCATCTTCGACCAGATAGGTACACCGACATACGCCCGTGATTTGGCCCGTGTCATCATGACAGCCATCAACAAAGGTATCGTGCCGGGCATCTACCATTTCTCCAACGAGGGTGTCATCTCATGGTACGACTTCACTAAGGCCATCCATCGCCTTGCGGGCATCATCTCATGTCATGTGCGCCCCCTGCATACAACCGAATATCCTACACTTGCCACCCGTCCGCACTATTCCGTGCTCGACAAGACGAAAATCAAGCAGACCTACGGCATTGAGATCCCTTATTGGGAGGAGTCATTGAAAGAATGTATTGAAAAGTTATGAATCAAGAAATAGAAAGAAGAAGAACATTTGCGATTATCTCGCACCCAGACGCTGGTAAGACCACGTTGACAGAGAAGTTTCTGCTGTTTGGCGGTCAGATCCAGGTGGCTGGTGCAGTGAAGAACAACAAGATTAAGAAGACTGCGACTTCCGACTGGATGGACATCGAGAAGCAGCGTGGCATCTCTGTGTCGACGTCCGTGATGGAGTTCGACTATACGCCCGATGGGTCGGACGTTGAGTATAAAGTAAACATCCTTGACACCCCGGGTCACCAAGACTTTGCCGAGGATACGTACCGCACGCTGACAGCCGTCGATTCCGCGATTATTGTGGTGGACGGTGCGAAGGGTGTAGAGACGCAGACGCGTAAGTTGATGAATGTGTGTCGTATGCGCAACACCCCCGTTATCATCTTTATAAATAAGATGGACCGCGAGGGTCGTGACCCGTTCGACTTGCTCGATGAGTTGGAGCAGGAACTGGAAATCAAGGTGCGCCCACTGTCGTGGCCCATCAATCAAGGTGCCAAGTTCAAAGGTGTGTATAATATCTACGAAAACAAGCTCGATCTGTTTACGCCCGACAAACAGCGTGTAACTGAAAAGGTCAGTGTGGATATCAACAGTAGTGCGCTCGACGATTTTGTCGGCGAGAGAGACGCCGCCAAGCTCCGCGAAGACCTGGAACTAGTGGACGGCGTCTACCCTGAATTCGAGGTAGAAACCTATCGCTCTGCCGAGGTTGCCCCCGTGTTCTTTGGTTCAGCTTTGAACAACTTCGGTGTGCAGGAACTGCTGAATTGTTTCGTAGAGATTGCCCCCAGTCCCAAGCCCACGAAGGCTGAGGAACGCATGGTACAGCCCGAAGAACCAAAGTTTACAGGCTTCATCTTCAAGATTACAGCCAATATCGACCCCAACCACCGCTCGTGCATCGCCTTCTGCAAGGTATGTAGCGGTAAGTTCCAGCGCAACCAGCCCTATCTGCACGTGCGTCAGGGCAAGACGCTGCGATTCTCGTCACCTACGCAATTTATGGCACAACGCAAGTCGACCATCGACGAGGCGTGGCCCGGCGACATCGTGGGTCTGCCCGATACAGGTGGTATGTTCAAGATTGGTGATACCATCACCGAGGGCGAACAGCTCCATTTCCGTGGTCTCCCTTCCTTCTCGCCTGAACTCTTCAAGTATATCGAGAACGACGACCCCATGAAGTCGAAGCAGTTACAGAAGGGTATCGACCAGTTGATGGATGAGGGTGTCGCCCAGTTATTCGTCAACCAGTTCAACAACCGCAAAATCATTGGTACCGTGGGTCAGTTGCAGTTCGAGGTCATCCAGTACCGATTGGAGAATGAGTACAACGCCAAGTGTCGCTGGGAACCCGTACACCTGTATAAGGCGTGCTGGATTGAGAGTGACGATGAAAAAGAACTGGAGAACTTCAAGAAACGCAAGTATCAGTACATGGCGAAAGACAAGGAAGGTCGCGACGTGTTCCTTGCAGATTCCGGTTATGTGCTCTCGATGGCACAACAGGACTTCGAACACATTAAGTTCCACTTTACATCAGAGTTTTAGAACACGAATCTAACGAATCTCACGAATTTTATATGACGAGAGAAGAAGATATCAAGAAAGCCGTAGAAGTATTACGTGAGGGCGGAGTCATCCTCTACCCTACCGATACCGTATGGGGCATCGGTTGTGATGCCACGAATGCGGAGGCCGTGAAGCGCGTGTATGACATCAAGCAGCGCGACGACTCAAAAGCACTCATCTGCCTCGTGGATAGCGACGCCCGTATGCAACGCTATTTCCGCAACATCCCCGATGTCGCCTGGCAACTTATCGACAGTCTCCAAGCACCCACTCCCGACGATGCCCCTTCTGGCAAACCTACCACCATCATCCTTGATGGTGCCATCAACCTCGCCCCGAATCTCATTGCCGAGGACGGCAGCCTGGGCATTCGCATCACGCAGGAACCCTTCTCGAAGGAACTCTGCTATCGTTTCCAGAAGGCACTGGTCTCTACCTCTGCCAATATCAGTGGTGAACCTGCCGCACAGAACTACTGCGACATCGACCCGCGCATCATCGAACAAGTGGACTACGTCTGCTGGAGCCGTCGTCAGGAGCATAAGCCCCATACGCCCAGCAGCATCATCCGTCTGCGCGAAAACGGTGAAGTGACAATTATCAGACAATAAAAAACCGATGGAGCGACAGAGTGAACAGGTGATAGGTCCCAAGTGGTTACAACGACTGCATGAGTGGCGCGTACAGAATGTCAGCGATAAGATGTTCTTGCTCGTATTGGCATTCCTTGTAGGACTGTTATCTGCTGTGGCTGCATACGTCCTGCACGGACTCATCAACATCATCGTCGACCTGCTGACGGGTAAGTTTGCCATCGATTCATACAACTGGCTCTATCTGGTTTATCCTGTAGTGGGTATCTGGCTGACGTCGCTCTTCGTACGCTATATCGTGAAAGATAACATCTCGCATGGTATCACGCGCATCCTCTATGCCATCTCGTCAAACCGTTCCCGCATAAAGGCACACAACACATGGTCGTCGGTCATCGCATCAGCCATCACCATCGGTTTCGGTGGTTCTGTGGGAGCCGAGGCACCGATTGTACTGACGGGATCAGCCATCGGTTCAAACCTCGGAAAACTGTTCCGCATGGACAATAAGACGCTGATGACGCTCGTGGGCTGTGGTGCTGCCGGTGCTATTGCTGGTATCTTCAAAGCACCTATCGCAGGATTGGTTTTCACGCTCGAAGTGCTGATGATTGACCTGACAATGGCCTCACTATTGCCCATCCTCGTGTCGTGCGTGACGGCCACCTGTTTCACCTATATATTCAGCGGTAATGCCGTCATGTTTTCCTTCCAGCTCGATAGCGACTGGACGGTGGAACGCATACCGGCGTCCATCCTGTTAGGCGTGACATGTGGACTGGTATCGCTCTATTTCATCCGTACGATGAATGCCTGCGAGGATATGTTTGCACGTTTTAAAGACAAGCCATACGTACGCTTGGCTATCGGTGGCGCTATCCTCAGCACACTCATCTTCGTTTTCCCGTCACTCTATGGTGAAGGCTACCACTCCATCAACCTGTTGCTGAACGGCAAGACGGAAGCAGATTGGAATCAAATCTTGGAAGGTTCACTGTTCTATGGACATTCAGAATACATTATTATATATATAGGACTGGTACTGCTCACCAAAGTCTTTGCCACTTCTGCTACAAATGGTGGCGGTGGCTGTGGCGGTACTTTCGCACCCTCGCTATTCATTGGATGCTTCACGGGATTCCTCTTTTCACGACTATGGAACATCCATCAGATAGGTGTTTATGTGCCTGAAAAGAATTTCTCGCTCCTAGGCATGGCGGGTGTGATGTCGGGTGTCATGCACGCCCCACTGACAGGTATCTTCCTCATTGCCGAGATTACCAGCGGCTACAACCTCTTCATGCCACTGATGATTGTCGCCGTTTCCAGCTATCTCACCATCAGCATTTTCGAACCTCATGGAATCTATGGTCTGCGCTTGGCAAAACAGGGAAAACTGGTGACCCACCATACCGATCATGCTGTATTGACGCTGATGAGTCTTGATTCTGTCATTGAGCGCGACTTCCAGGCCGTTGACCCTGATATGGAGTTAGGACAGATGGTACATAAGATCAGCCGTTCACACAACAGCGTCTTGCCAGTGACCGATGCTGCCGGAACACTACTCGGAGAAATCAATATCATCAAGATACGCCACGTCGTCTTCCGCACTGAACTGTATAACCATTTCCGTGCGTCACAATTGATGTCAGAACCAGACGCCACATTGAGCGACTCTACACCTATGACACAGGTGATGAAGACTTTCGAGCGTACGCAAGCAGACTGGCTTCCTGTCATCGATGAAAGCAACCATCTGAAGGGCTATATCTCACGCAAACGCATGTATGATATGTACCGTAAGATGGTACATGACTTCAGTCAGGACTAACGAAAGAAGCCCTGAATCATTGCTGACTCAGGGCTTCGCTTCAGAAAAAGTGGCGGCCTCCTACTCTCCCACATTGCATTGCAGTACCATCGGCGCAG
>CACYKE010000035.1 GCA_902774925.1 uncultured Prevotellaceae bacterium
GAAAGCGGATGCAAAGGTACGAACTATTTTTCATCCCTGCAAATATTTTCAGAACTTTTTTCGAGAAAAACGAAAAGTTTTCGCATTCTTTGACAATACTGAAAACTTACACCTTATTATATTACATAAGCATACCCATAAATACAGACCGAATGCTGCAAAACGAGAGTCACTTATCGCGCGACAAGTAGCCCTTATTATCGACTAAAGGCCCTCGGCATTCTAAGAAAAATTGCAGCGTAAAGCCCAATCAACGACTCCCAAAAACTGAAATCGTCCGACAAATTCGGAATTTGTCGGGCTTTTTTTTGCTATTGCTTGTTTTTCTGACGTCTTTTGTCTACCTTTGTAGCCAACAAACGAGAAATGCTCTAGAAAGTATGAGACAGCGCATTCACCTTATTCTATTATTCATTGCCCTGCTGATGACCTCGAAGTCGGCAGCCGATGGCGTTGATAAGCTGAATTGTCCTGTCGTCAGAATTGAGGCAGAACGGCTGCCCGACATGAACGTTCCCCGCAGTGGCCACTCGGCTATTCTGGTGAATGGCGAAGTGACGGTGCTCGGCGGTCATACCTCTGGTTTTGTACTGACCCCTACGGCAGAGTACCTGAAAGACGGCGAATGGCATCAGTTGCAGACTGTCTATAACCACGACGGTGGCATCTCGATCGTGA
This sequence comes from uncultured Prevotellaceae bacterium, assembly GCA_902774925.1. Classification (GTDB taxonomy): domain Bacteria; phylum Bacteroidota; class Bacteroidia; order Bacteroidales; family Bacteroidaceae; genus Prevotella. The sequence continues at coordinate 679 of CACYKE010000035.1, forward strand.
TGAAGTCCGGGAAGGTGCTGTTGGCAGGCGGTTTCAAGGACAATCTCGGCATCGGCCAGAGTTACGAGGTGGAGCTGTACGATCCCGTGACCCATCAGTTCAACGGTTTTGGCTGTCTCGACAAGAAACGCGTCTCCGGTGCTGCTGTAGAACTCGACAGCGGACGCGTGATGATTGCCGGCAACTGGTATGCCGACGATGCCATCGAGATGTTCGACGGCAAGGCGACATTCTCGCATGTCAAGTCTGTCGCCCAGTCGCACAGCCTGCCTCATATGTTCCGGACCTCAAATGGCAACGCATTAATCGTGGCAGGCTACGATTTCCACGGCAACCCCATCGACACCATCGTCATCGACAGACTGTACGGCGAGCCGTTCCGCAACGAATTATTTGAAAATTGGAAACCTCTACGATACGACCTCGTACAACATAGCGACGACAGTTTCATCGGCGACGAGGCGAAGGGTATGTTCCGTTACCTGATGCCCGTAGAAAACAAGGACGGCCAATTGGCCATCATTGATGTCCGTGACACCGTGTTCACTCCCTTGCCCACTTCGACACCCGTCCCGATGAAGAGCCAATGGGGCGCCATCAGATATATCACGCCCGTCTATGCCGACCGTCACCACCAGCGTGGCTACGTGGTCGGTTTCGACGCGACAAGCCGTCTGTACGTGCTCTGCATCGATTACTCCAAGACGCCAGCGCCCCTGACCCTCTATCATACCGACCCGTTGCCCGAGGCCGGCATGCTGACTATTCCCGTACTGACCGCCGAAGGCAATCTGATGTTGACAGGCGGTGTGGGTGTAGAACCGAACAGCAATTTCTCGCCATCGGCCTCCGTTTGGCTCTTGCGTTTCAACGACGACGGTTCAACGGCGTCGTCAGTTCTCAACGGCTGGCTCTTGTGGTCGTTGGCTGTTGCGTTACTCGTGGCCATTGCGATTATCTATATATTAAGACGCAGAAGACCACAGCCGCAGCTTGAACCAGAGGAACTGTCGGAGGTAACTACCAAGGGAATTGCAACACCACACTCTCAAAGAGAAAACGAACAATTGATGCAGCGCATTTGCGACCTGATGGACGATCAGCAACTCTACCTTCAACAAGGCCTCAAAGTTTCCGACATTGCGTCAGCCCTCGACACCAACATCCGCTACATTTCCGATTGCATCAGAGCGGAACGAGGCTGTTCCCTGACGCAGTTCGTCAACGAATATCGCCTGGAGCATGCCAAGCGTCTGTTGCTCGAACATCCAGAAATGAAAATCTCCTCCGTAGCAATCGAGTCCGGCTTTACCAACGACAAAGCCATGACCCGCTACTTCAAGGAACATACCGGCATGACCCCCACTGAATGGAAGGCCACCCCACAAAACAACACATAACAAACCAATTATACAATACTATTATGACTAAAAGATTCCTTTTTTTATTTTTTTATGTAGCGATTGCTATTGGAGCTTGGGCAGATAAAGCCGAGAACACGCTAGTCGTGAAAACGAAGAATGGCGCTGAGACCGCTTTCATCCTAAAAGATAAGCCCAACGTCACGTTTGAAGGCACCGATTTAAAGGTTGTCACCGAGAAAGAAACCATTACGTTTGCCCTCAGCGATGTACTTCGTTTTACTTATATCAAAAAGAATCCTTCTGGTATCGATGAGAAGGTCGTCGACCCAACAGAAGTCGGCTACAAAGATGGAGTTCTAGTTATCAGTCAGTTGAAGCAGGGGGCCTTTGTAGACATCTACTCCCTCGATGGCAAGTTGCTGCGTCAGCTCACTGCTCATCATTCAGGGACCTATCGCCTGAATCTCTCTGAACTGCCCAAAGGGGTGTATCTGGTGAAAGCCGACAATATAACCTATAAAATCATGAAGCCATGAAACGCTATTTCCTTTATCTATTAACGGCAATATTGGGCATGCTCAATATCCAGCCCGCCAGCGCCCAGCAGACGCAGGATGCACTGTATATTTTCCGTAATGATGGCGCCTTCAACGGTTTTTTCTACGATGATATCGACCACATCAGCTACAGCAAGGTAGACACGTTGGGCGTAGAGCACGACGACTATGTCGTGCAAGAGGTATATGCGATGGACTCTGTATTCCGCATCCCCATTTCGGCCATCGACAGCATAACCTTTGTCACACCTGAGACGGTATATAAAGAAGACGTAAAAGCCACTACGGAAAGTGATTTGTGGAGTTACGTCATAGGTAGCGACAGTGTTAAGACACTTTTGCTTTCACCTTCAACACCGGCAGGACTTATTCCTTCCCCCGGCGACAAACTGGTGACGACAGAAAGCCGTGACTACCTGCCAGGTGGTTTTTATTGCAAGGTACTGAGTATCAGCGGCGGAGCCGACGGCATCACCGTCAACTGCGAGCAGGCTGACCTGACGGAACTCTTCGACCACTATGTCTGCAAGGTTGGTGTCGAAGGTGACATGGTAGATGCTGCGACGGCACGCGCGATTCATCGGGCCAAGAACGAGCAAAGCGGTATACTGGAATTGACGGTTCCCGTGGAGATTTTTCACCTTGAAGTTCCTGAACTCGGTTATGATGGAAGCGATTTCTCTGGTGAAGGATATGTCGATTTTGGTGTCCTTGGCAAGCTGAGTGCCCGCGGTTTCTTAAATGTCGGTTCCATTGCTGGCTATATATACTGCGATGCCACGGTACGCATGGAGATGCGCACATGGTTTGACATGAAATTGACTGCCAAAGGGTCCACCGACTATAAGAGTGAGCCTTTCCTCCAAAAGACATGGTGGATTCCCGACTCCCCCTTTTGCATCGATTTTGAGGCAGGGGCAAAGGCTGGTATCGGTGGGGAGGTGACTGCCGAAGCCCATAAATTGGTTTCTTATATGGCTTATGCTAATTCACAGTATAATTGCGACTGGAAGAACGACGAGAGTCAGAGTATGTGTACCACAATGTCCAAAATGCTAAAGAATGAGTTCACATATAAAGTCAGCGGAAAGGCTACTCTTACCGCCGGTCCGTACGTAGAACTGAACATGGCAACGCCTGGTATTTTGATTTCAAAAAAAACAGGGAAAGTGGGTTTAAGTGTCGAAGCAGGGGCAAAGGCTGAAATCGAAGCCGAACTGGTATCAAACGAGACTTCGCTCGATTTTACGACCATCAATGGTGAGTCAACCTACGCTTATGACCTTCTGAACCGTGACGGGGCGCTCAAATTTGGTTTTTACATGGCAGGCAATGCCGAGGCACAATTTGGCAACTGGAAATACAAGGAGTCACTGTTCGACTGGGATCTTGGCAGCGATTTCGAGGGCGGACTGGTGCCCAGGTTCAGCGATGTCGCTGTCAACTACAATCCCAACCTCAAGGCTGACATCGCATCAGCAGCAGTTAGCCGTAATACACTGATGCCCAATCCCATCGGCTTTGCCGTCTACGACAGCCAGAACAAGCGTGTGGGTAACAACCTGTGGTTCTCAAGTTCCTACTACAACGAGACGCCCATGAGATATTCCATCAAGCTCAAGGGGCTAAATCATGGCCAGCAGTATAAACTCTTCCCCATTACGAAAGTCTTCGACTACGAGTTGTTGGCCAAACCATTCATAGAATTCACTGCGCAGGCAGAGAGTGGACAAGTGACGGTTACGCCTGACTATCTGAACTTCGAGTTCCAAGGTGGCACGAGCACGTTTACGGCCAGCACCAACGTCAGATATCAAGACATAGAGACCATTACCAAGAAATCCAAGAATCAAAACGGGAATAACAGCTGGTATCTGTGTACGATGGGTAGCATTGCTGACCCTACCAATATCGTATTCACCGTGGATGCTCAGCGCAATGATACTGGTGAGACACGCACCGACTCTATTATTGTCTACGTGAAGACACTTGAAGGCGAAGAACTTAGAGATACGGTAACAGTTGTTCAGGATGCAGAGAGAGTCATCTTGCCTGTGCTTGAGGTGTCCAGAACGATGGTCACGATGGAAGCCAAGGATCCTACACCCGCAGAAGTGGTGGTCACTTCTGATGCAGACGATTTGACCTTCACTAAATCAGGAGGCTCATGGCTTACGTACAAATACGATAAGAAGACTCACATTCTGACCCTTCAGGCTACTGACAATGAAACCCAACAAATACGTTCGGCCGTCATTAAAATTAAGGCTACCAACCAATACGGTTCTGTCGAGGAAACCATCAACGTAGAACAAGATCCTAGCAATTTCAGTTATACAGGACTATTCCTGCAATTGAAGGCTAAGGTTACTAATGAATCAGGAAGTAGCAGCACAATTAATAATGTATATCCTTCTCTTTACAATCATAACGTACCCGTCTATTGTGTCTCCAGTGCCGTTTCTACTGGAGCAACCCTTATTGCCAATGGCAGTGAGGATTACAGTATGGAAAGTTTCTATAACATGGGGTGGAATACCGATGGTACTATGATTCGCCGAAAGGTAGAAACCAGGATTAAAAACACCTGGAGTATTGTACTGAATATTTTCCGCAGCAGTGACAATGTAGAGGATGGTGTGGTCAGTGGAACAGTTACATGTAAGACTGACCAAGAGGACATACACACAACGGTAGCAACGGGTGAAGTATGGTATACCACCACTAATTCAAATAGTACATCATTTAATCTTACCAGTGTTCCTTTCTACTCCTTGAGAACTCCCGTACCGGGTCAAGCAGGTTATTCGTGTGAAGGTTACATGGCAGATCCTGAAATCAGTAACTGGGGCAGTATTCACCAGTACGTCTCTGGATTCTCCATAGCTAATACTGATACTAACGGAAAAACGACCTATTCTACCCTCTCTGACAGCGATGACTGGTCAATCACCATTGGGGTATGGGATCCCGAACGAGGCGATCTGAAGCCCTACGGTCAACCGTAAAAAAATTATAATAACACAGACACCACAAAAATTCTCGAAACTTGTTGGGGTTTCGAGGATTTTTTGTATCTTTGCCCCCGAAAAAGCCAAGATTTCAAGTTCGGTGTACCACCTAAGTAGCAAGGATACTGCAAGGGAGTTGCGCTAACTCTTGTCCGGTTGATGTCCGCTTGTTGTTCGGTTGTTGTCCGGTTGATGTCCGGTAAAAAAGTGGATAACGAATGAAGAAAAAAAGGACAATAAATGAATAGCAACTGGACAACAATAGGTGGAGAATAGAAGGTGTATCGAAGGAAGAACAAGGCTAGAGCGAAGGAAGAGAGAGGAGAGAATGACGAAGGAACAATGAATAAATGTATAATTAAAAAAGATAGGAGATTTTGACTATGAAACAGAAGTATGCAGCTAAGGGGCTAATCATGATTGGCAGTCTGCGCAAAGTGGGTGTTACGACCTACGTGAAGCAAGGACAGGTGATTACGCGCGTATCGAACTCGGACGAGAGGCGCAGCAATACGCTGGGCCAGTTCAACCAACGCCAGAAAATGCGTCACACCACTGCGTTATGGAAGATGATGAAATACGGCTGTAAGGAGATGATGTTTACCCAACGTAAGACAGCCTATCAGAACTTTGCATCGCTGGCAAATAGGTTGCCAACGGTGTTTGTGGAACGAATACACATGACTGAGGCATCATTCCTGATGCCCGGCATACCGGTGAGCGACGGCACGTTGCCAACTATCAAATTAACATTGGGAGAGGTGGACGGTGAACCCGCCCTGCTGACCGACCTCGAGAAGGAGAAGCACTACTATCAGGAGAAGCTATTCCTCTATACTGCCGAGCAGACTGGAGAGGACACTATTCCGCGAGTACGTTTCAGTATGCGCGAGATTTCGCGGACTAAGATGACGCTGGTGGACGGGTACTTTGTGCTGAAGGGTGAGGAGTTCAGCGACGACAAGAAAGGCTGGGCACTGGTAAAAGTAATTGGTGAACGCTGCTCAGCGCAAACCATCGTCACCCGCTGTACGTTCTACGAGCAGTACACCACAGAAGAGGCAATGAAAAAGTCCGCCAAAAGTTATGGCGGACTGACAGAGACGCCGTATCTGTCGTCTCAATAATGCAGTAACATCTTATCTTACTCCCTACGACCGAAGATGCGGAGGAGATAGATGAAGAGGTTGATGAAGTCGAGGTAGAGCGTGAGGGCTCCGAGGAGAGCAAGCTTCTGAGCACCCTCGCCGACATCAGGAGCCTGGAGAAGCATCTGCTTGATTTTCTGGGAATCCCACGCGGTGAGGCCGACGAAAATGAGTACACCTACGTAGCTCAGAATCATTGTCAGACCGTCGCTCTTGATGAAGAGGTTGACGAGGGTGGCAATGATGAGTCCGATGAGCGCCATGAAGAGTATTTTACCCATCGACGATAGGTCGGTCTTGGTGGTGTAGCCCACGATGGCCATTGCCGCGAAGGTGCCAGCAGTGATGAAGAACACAGTAGCAACGGACGACGCCGTGTAGTACAAAAAGATGTACGACAACAGGGCACCATTGATGACCGAATAGAGGATAAACATCAGCGTGGCGGTAGTCAGCGACAGCTTATTAATGGCGGCACTAACACCGAAAACGAGTGCAAACTCGCCGATGATGAGTCCCCAGAAGAGAATCTGGTTAGTGTAGATGGCCTGGAGGATGCCGGGGCTGTTGGCAACGGCATAGGCCGTAAAGCCGGTAATGGCAAGTGCGAGAGTCATCCACACATACACTTTACGCATCAGGACTGGGAACGCCTGCGACATGGTCAGCTGCTGATCAGCAGTGAGTCCACGCAAATCAATTTCGTTATAATTCATCTCTAAATTCCTTTCTTTTTTATGTTTAACGCTGCAAAGGTACGAATAAATTCCACCTATTGCATGCACTTTTGTATTAAAAAAACAAAAAAATATGGTGCAGTCAGACTTTTTTCGTATATTTGCAGTCGCAGTGTGCAAAGTGCATCTACTGCAACATAAAATAACTAAAACTTTTTATAATATGACTTACAAAGTAATTGACATTGAGGGTGTAGGTGAAGTTTACGCCGAGAAACTGATTGCAGCAGGTATTAAGACCGATGCAGAACTGTTGGAGAAATGTGCAAAGCCCGCAGGCCGTAAGGCACTGGAGGAGCAGACCGGCATCAGCGGCAAGCTGATTCTGAAGTGGGCAAACCACTGCGACCTGTATCGCATCAATGGTGTTGGACCTCAGTTTGCTGAACTGTTGGAGGCCAGCGGCGTGGACACCGTCAAAGAACTGAAGCACCGCGTAGCCGAGAACCTGCAGAAGAAGCTGGAAGAGGTGAACGCCGTGAAGAATCTGACCAACCGCGTTCCTGCCGTCGTAGAAGTGCAGAAGATGATTGACCAGGCTAAGGAACTGCCTGCTGTGATGGAATACTAATATTAATTGACAATTGACAATTGATAATTAGAAAGTGAAAAGACAATAAAAAAGCGACGGTTCTGCCGTCGCCAGTAGAGAAGGCCTGAAGCATCAGGCCTTCTTTGCTGTTGTACACTCGTTGACGAGATAGACGATACTCATATACGGAATGCCGGAGTTCGTTTCGAGACCGATTTCACAGGTACGGCTGTTGCTGTAGCCCACCTCGATGTGGTTAGCCTCGATCTGTGGACGGAGTTTGCGAAGACCGTATTTGTTCAGTTCGGGGAACGTGAAGCCGCGGTCACCAGCAAATCCACAACATCCGACGCCCTCGGGGAGGAAGACGTTGTTAGAGCATAGCTTTGCAAGTGCTATCATGTCCTTGTCAACGCCCATCTGTCGCGTCGAGCACGTCAGATGCAGGGCGATATGACGGTCGATAGGATGGAAGTCGAGGCGGTCGACGAGATACTTCATGATAAACTCGGCAGGCTCGTAGAGCTTCATCTTATGCATCACCTTGCCCTTCGGGCGAGCTTCTTCACGCTCGGCAGAGTCGATGCAAGCATCACTCTGCTCTCGCTCACCCATAACCTTGCGCATGCGATGCAGACACGGACTTTGTGCACAAAGAACGGGGTATTTACCCTCTTCACTGGCCTTCCAAAGGGCTGCTTCGAGTTCGGCACTCTTGCGGTCGGCGATGTCGAGCATACCTTTCGATTCCCAAATCTGGCCGCAGCACATGCGCTCCATGCCCTCCGGGAAGATGACCTCGTAGCCGGCTTTCGCCATGAGTTGGATGACCTCATCGACGAGGTCGTGAATCTTTCCGCCACTCTTCGACTGACCCATGGTTTGGTTGATGCAAGAGGGGAAATATACGACCTTCAATGGCGAGTGCTCCTCCTCTTTATGTGGAATACTCTTCTCGATGATGAACTGCGTCAGGTCGGACTTCTTTGGTTGGCGATGCTTTTTCGGCATGGCGGTAGTCCAAAGCGGCAGACCCATCTTGTTCATGCCGCGGCAGACGCTGGACATGAGGGAAGGGCCGAGGGTGAGGTGGGCGGCATGGGCCACGTCGAGGACTACACGGAGACCGGATTTGATGCCTGCCATGTGTTCAGCGGCAAACTCACCAATCTTATATCCTGTAGGACTCTCGTTCATGTCCATCTGACGAATCAGGTGCGTCAATTCACCGGTGTTGATCTTCATCGGGCAGGACGTAGAGCAAAGGCCGTCGGTGGCACAGGTTTGGTCACCATAATACTTGTATTGGCGCTTGAGGGTGGCGAGACGGTCCTGGATAGCGGTGACCGAATCACCGCCCACTCGAAGCTGCGCCGTGAGGTGGCGGATTTCACGTTGGACAGCGATACGCATGCGACTGGAGAGCGTGAGGCCGCACGACATGCAGTTGACCTCGCAGAAACCGCACTCGATACATTTGTTGGCGCGTTTTACCTGTTCGACGGTTTCCTTGGCAGTGGAGAGCGACGGGTCCATGAGATAGTGACCGCCGTCAGGAACCGCATCGAAGTCATAATCGAGGACGGGCAAGGGCTTTAAGCACTTGATGAAACAGTCGGGGTCGTCGTTGAAGATGACACCTTGGTTCAGCAGGCCTTCAGGATCAAAGATGTCCTTCAGTTCCTTCATCACCTCATAAGCCTTGTCGCCCCATTCGTACTTCACGAACGGTGCCATATTGCGACCCGTACCGTGTTCGGCCTTCAGCGAACCGTCGTATTCCTCGACGACGAGTTTTGCCACATCACGCATCATCTCAGCATAACGGGCCACTTCGTGTTCGTCAGCAAAGCTCTGGTTGAGGATGAAGTGGTAGTTGCCTTCGAAAGCGTGACCATAGATGCAGGCATCGTCGTAGCCGTGATCGGCAATAAGTTTTTGTAATTTGACCGTTGCTTCGGGGAGGGATTCGATGGGGAAGGCGACATCTTCGATGAGGCATGACGTGCCGACAGGACGGGTGCCACCCACGCTGGGGAAGATGCCAGAGCGGATGGCCCAGTATTTGCCATAAACTGCAGGGTCCTCCGTAAACTCTGCAGGTATATAGAGCTTGAACTGTCCCAGACACTCCTTAATCTTCGCAATCTTATCAAGTAATTGTTCGTGCGTGATACCCTTCGTCTCGGTGAGGATGGCCGTCAAGTTGTGGTAGTCGCCTGGTTCGACACCCTCTATTTTACCGGCATCGACGTCAGCTTTGTATTGGAGGAATACAGGGTCGTCGACGGACGAGAGGGACTTGTAGTCGAGCATCTCAGCAGATTTCACCATCAGGTTCTCAGCACTCATGGCGAAATCCTCGTCGCCTGCCTTCAGCTTCTTCATGGCGACGACAGCCTCACAGCTCTCCTTCATCGTCTGGAAGTAAACCATTGCCGAAGCTTTGAAAGGATAGTCCTTCAAGGTCTTCATGGTCACCTCAGAAAGGAACGCCAGCGTACCCTCCGAACCGACAATGCTGTGGGCGATGATGTCGAACGGGTCGTCATAGGCGATTAAGGGCCGGAGATTCAGTCCGGTAACATTCTTGATGCTATATTTCTTCTGGATGCGTTCGGCAAGGTCCTTGTCAGCCCGCACACGGTCTCGCAAGGCCTCTATCTTCTTCAAGAACTCGGGATGGCTATTTCGGAACGCCGCCCTACTCTTCTCATCGCCCGTGTCAAGCACCGTCCCATCAGTCAGCACCATTTTCGCACTGACCATCATGCGGTCGCTATTGGCATGAACACCGCAGTTCATGCCTGAGGCGTTGTTGACGACGATACCACCTACCATTGCCGAGCCTATCGATGCAGGATCAGGCGGAAACACGCGACCATGGGGTTTTAAAATCTCGTTGACGCGAGCCCCGACGACGCCCGGTTGCAATGTGATGACATCATCGTCCGAAAGGGTGTACTTCTCCCAATGTTTACCTGCAACAAGGAGCACGCTGTCGGTGCATGACTGTCCCGAGAGAGATGTTCCCGCGGCACGGAACGTCACTGGAAGATGATGCTTGTGGCATAGTGCGAGGATGCGTGACACTTCCTCTTCGCCGTCACTTCGGATGACGACCTTTGGAATCTGTCGATAGAAACTGGCATCGGTACCCCAACCAAGGGTACGGAGCTCGTCGGTGTAAATACGGTCTGAGGGCAACATTTGCCGCAATTCAGATAGGAATTCGTTCAGCATAGGGCGCTTAGTTTTTAAGTTAGTATTCAAATTTGTGAGCAAATATACGAAAAAAAATCGTATCAAGCATTCTTTTTTAGGATTATTTCGTATATTTGCAGGCAAAGAAACCTACCAGCGCTATGAACTTACGCTTATTGACCATCTTTTTCGTATTGTTCTGCACGATGATTTGTGTAGCACAAAACTTCGAACTGCGCAAGGATCACGACAGTCTGTACTGGTTGAACAGTTGGCGACTGCCCTACCCCATCTACCAGTATCAGACGGGCGACGTGGATGGTGATGGACGAACCGATGCCATTGTCGGCGTGATAAAAGGCACGCGGTTCTATCCCGTAAAGGCGCGCCGCATCTTTATCTTCAAAGATGTGAACGGTAAGGCGCGGCCTTTGTGGTTAGGTTCGAAACTCGGTGGCGAGCTTGAGGATTTCCGTTATGCTGACGGCAAGATTCGGGCGCTGGAACGTACCACCGACGGACAATATGTCGTGTCCGACTACGTGTGGGGTGGATTTGGAATGGTTTTTGACCATTATATTATAAAAGGTGTAGATAAAGAAACAGCAATAAAAACCTTGAACCGATGAAAAGAAAAGTATTTTTGTTGGCATGCATGGCGGGCTTGATAGCAGCCTGCAGCCAGAAACAAAGTGTAGTACAAATGCCGGTATCGACCATCGACGTAGAGAAGCTGGGTGACAGTATCGACTACGGCATGGATGTTTCCGGATTGAACCTAAGCGACCTGCGTATCCTGCGCAATGCTCCCGCAGCGCAGAAGGGCTATCCTTTTAAGGACTCCTATCTGCGCGGTATTTTCGAGAGTACCACATGGTACGATTCGCTGATGTACGATCTCGACGCAAGGATGCAACCCTTCGAAAGTAAGGACAATGAGAGCTGGCGCGATGCTTATATGCGAGCTATCGACGAACAGAAACTGGTGACGTATAACGAGCAGGAGACAGCGTTCATGAAACGTCTGAAGGAGCGCGAGGATGAGTTGAAGAAGCAGAACTTCGCGGTGGAAGAAGGTTTGCGCGTAAACATGACGAATCTGCTGAATCCGACGCAGTTGAAGGACTTCGACACCACGCTGTGTCAGAAACTCGCTGAAGAAGGTTTCGCCATCGTGCCGTCAAACCACTCGCAGTTGTTCCACGTGTACGAGCAAAACGACTACAGCGATTTCCCGAGTTTCGTGACCACTGATTTGTATCTACAGCTGTACCATTTATATATTGACTGCATGCTGCGCGAGGTGGAAGAAAACAAGTTGCTGCCGATGATGATACGGTTCTGTCGCGATATGCACGAGATGTTGTACAATATGGAGCGCTGGTCGGGTTTCGACGAGAAGGTCAACGCCATAGCGCATCATAATGCTGCGTTCTATAACATTGCCTACAAGCTGTTTACGGGAGATTATATCTTTGCACGGGAGAAGGGCGACATCGACGTAGAGGAAGTCGAGAAGGTAATGAACGCCGTTGACGCTCCCAGCAATTTTATGAAGGACTACAAGGATATCCTTTTCGGTTACAGTCTCTTCCGACCACGCGGACATTATACACGAAGCGAAAAGCTCCAGCGGTATTTCCGCGGTATGATGTGGTTGCAGAGCGTACCGTTCGGTATGAACCACAACGACGAGGTGCTCGCTGCCATTCAGCAGGCCTGTGCCTTGAAGTTGAATAGTAGTGCAAAGAAGAACTACGACCGTTTGAACCAGTTTATCACATTCCTGATGGGTGAATCGGACAATTTGAGTCTGCCACAGGTAATGGCCGAAGTCGAGAAGAGCGGTTTGCAGATGGAGGACCTCATGCACAACGATGACGCCATCGCGAAGATTACGGCGAAGTTGAACGAGATTGGCAACAAACAGACCCGTATTCGTCCGAAGTACGAAAAGACGAGCCACAACAAGATCAACGTCATGCCGCAGCGTTACCAACCCGATGCAGAAGTCTTGCAGGAGATGGTGGACTACGAGAACACCCCACCCCAGCGCGCGACACCAAAGGGAGTGGACTTCATGGCTGCCATGGGTGTTGCTGCTGCGGAACAAATCCTGAAGGACGAGCAGACCGCATGGAAACCGCTGTTGCCGACACTGGAGAATATGAAGAAACGCATGGGTGAAATTGACTGGACGGAAACTATCATTACCCAGTGGATGCAGACGCTGAAAGTACTAAACGACAACAAGGGCGACGATGCACCATACTTCATGGTGAATCCGGCGTGGAGCAAGAAGGACTTGAATGCCGCCCTCGCATCGTGGGCTGAACTGAAACATGACGCCATCCTGTATGCCAAACAACCGATGGGTGCCGAGTGTGGTGGCGGCGGTCCCCCCGAGCCTCTGGTAAAGGGCTATGTCGAGCCGAATGTGAAGTTCTGGAAGAAAGCCATCGAACTGCTGACGAACACAGCAAAGTTGTTGAACGACGAGGACATGATGACCGAGAAGATCAAGGGTATCACAGAGCGCATGAACGAAGAGGTGACATTCCTTTTGCGCGTCAGTGAGAAGGAACTTGAAGGGAAGAGTCTCAGCGACGAGGAGTACGACCAAATAGGTTATATTGGTGCCACATTTGAGAATATATCCCTCGACTTGTTGCGTATGCCTAACCAAGAATTGTATGGTTGGGCCGATGTGCAGGGTGCAGACAAGAAAGTGGCTGTGGTCGCTGACGTGTACACCGCCAATGCCGACAACAACGACGCGAAGAGCATTCTCTTCGAGGCTGTGGGTGATGCCGACGAAATCTATGTCGTGGTGGAGATGGGCGGCTATCTATATTTGACACGCGGTGCCGTGCTGAGCTATCGTGAATTCATCCAGCCCATCGATGAGCCGCGCCTCACAGATGAGGAATGGCAGAAGCAGTTGGAGACGAACCCACGCAAGGGCGTTCCCGAATGGATGAAGGATATCGTCGTGCCGCTGAAAAAGATGCCGGAACCGAATGAGGAAGTATTTTATTCTTCTGGCTGTTAGCATCGGGGTATCGGTGTGCCATGCCGACACGCTCAACGTTGTATTCACCGGCGACATCCTGCTCGACCGCGGGGTGCGCCGTGTGATTGATAAACACGGAGTCGACCACCTCTTCACGGAGGGTGTCGACTCCGTTTTTCGCTCGGCACAAGTCGTCGTCGGTAATCTCGAATGTCCCGCAACGAATATTCAGTCACCGGTTCAGAAACTATACATTTTTCGCGGTGAACCAGAGTGGTTAGAAATACTGAAAAAACACGGCATCACACATTTGAATTTAGCCAATAACCACAGCATTGACCAAGGCCGCGAAGGGCTGCTGGATACAAGACAAAACATCATCGATACCGGCATGACACCCATCGGAGCCGGTGCCAATATGAGCGAGGCTGCGGAGCCCGTGCTATTAAGCAGAACGCCAAGGAATGTCTGGTTGGTACCATCGTTACGACTTGCATTAGAGAACTATGCGTATTTGCCCGACAGACCATGCGTCAGCCAAGAACCGATGGACTCACTTTTGAATCGCGTCCACCTTTTACGCAAAGCCGATTCCACCGCCGTCATCATCGTGTCGTTGCACTGGGGCGGTGAGCATACCATGCACCCCGTTAACAGCCAACGATGGGACGCGCGTCAAATTATCCGTGCTGGTGCCGACGTACTGGTTTGCCACCATACCCACACGCTGCAGGACGTCGAGGACATCAACGGCCACAGCGTGTTTTACAGCATTGGAAACTTCATCTTCGACCAATCGAAACCTGAAAACACAAAGGCTTGCCTCGTACGACTAAAAATCTCTTCAGAAACGGTCACAGCGGAGGCCATCCCAATAGAAATCAAGAATTGCGTGCCGCAAATCGTCCCTAATTTTTGATTTTTAACTAAAATATTTCTACGTGTTCGGGAAATATTTCGTATATTTGCGGAAACTTATATAATAACTAATCACAAAATAACTAGAAATTCTATGACAGCATTAATTTCCGTCATCCCAATCGTATTGCTCATCGTACTGATGATGGGTTTTAAAGTGTCTGGCTATAGGAGTGCCATCGTCACTCTGGTCGTAACAATTCTCCTCGCCCTATTCGCCGTGCCGAATATGGGCATCGTTCCCGAAAAGTTCGCTGAAACATCGATATACGGCATCACGCTGTGGTCGGTGGTCGAAGGGTTCCTCAAGGCATGTTTCCCGATTATCCTAATTATCATTTGTGCCATCTTCAGTTACAACATTCTTTGTGAGACGAAGGAGATTGAAACCATCAAGACGCAGTTCATCCAGATGACGTCTGACAAGGGTCTGTTGGTGCTGCTGTTGACGTGGGGACTTGGCGGTGTGCTAGAAGGTATGGCCGGTTTCGGAACGGCAGTAGCCATCCCGGCCGCCATTCTCATCGGACTAGGATTTAAGCCGATGTTCTCAGCTGTCATCTGTCTGGTAGCTAATACCGTTGCCGTGGGTTTCGGTGCAGTAGGCCTACCCGCCACCACACTTGCCAACCAGGTTGCTGCCAGTGGCACAGCCACACCTGAGGAATTGTGTGAGGTCGCCACCTTTATTATATTACAGCTCTCGCTGATGTTCTTCATCACGCCGTTCCTTATTCTGATGATGACCGACAAGACGAAGATTATCAAGAACCTAACTATTGCATTGTTCGTAGGCACCTGTTCTATCGTCGTACAGTTCTGCTGCGCTCATTTTATTGGTCCTGAGACCCCTGCTATCCTTGGTTCAGTAGCCGCTATCGCTGCCATGCTATTGTATAACAAGTTGTTCCTGCGCCACGAAGCCGAAAAGGACACCGTGCACATAGAGAAAAAAAAGTTCGGTGTCGCCAAAACCTTGAAGGCGTGGAGCGTGTACGGTCTCATCATCTTCTTCATTCTGATATCAAGTAAGATTGTGCCGCCCGTCAATGAATTTCTGAATTCGACACTCGTCACGAAATTTGACATCCCCGTCATCGGCAACACCTTTAAGTTCGGATGGCTGTCGAACGCCGGTTTGATGATTTTCCTTGGTGCCGTCATTGGCGGTTTGATTCAGGGTATGTCGTTTGGCAAACTGATGAAGTTGCTAGCGAAGACCACGCTGAATTTACAGAAGACCGTCGTCACCATCTGCTGTCTGGTGGCAATGGCGATGCTGATGAACAACACCGGCATGACCAATGATATTGCCAAGGGCCTCGTACTGCTGACTGGCGCCGCCTTCCCGTTCTTCGCCCCGCTCATCGGTAGCATCGGCACGTTCGTCACAGGAAGTGCCACCAATGCGAACATCCTGTTTGGCAAACTGCAGGCCACAGCTGCCAGCGACCTCGGACTGGTGAACCAAGGCACGTTCTTCGGTGTCACAGGTAGTGAGACCAACTGGCTCGCCGCTGCCAACTGTGCAGGTTCGGAGGGTGGCAAGTTGCTGTCGCCGCAATCGATAGCCATCGCTACCGCCGCCTGTGACATGGAGGGGCAGGACGGCGACATTATGCGCAAGACGATGCCATTCGCTATCTTCTGGATATTGATGAACGGATTGATGGTGTTCCTGGGGTTGCACGTGATTTAGTCGGTATATCGTCATAACGTTATAACGAAAAAAGAAAGAAACAATATGAAAGTCGGATTATTCATTCCCTGCTACGTCGACGCCGTGTACCCTGAGGTGGCCATGGCGACGTGGAAGTTGCTGAAACACCTCGGACTCGACGTGACGTATCCTGAAAAGCAGACGTGCTGCGGACAACCGATGGCCAATGCGGGATTCGAGAAGCAAGCCATCCCACTGGCAGAGAAGTTTGAGGAGAAATTCAAGGACTTCGACTACGTGGTAGCACCCAGTGTGTCATGCACAGCATTCATCCGTTTGAACTATCCGCGGCTGTTGAACCATGAGTGCGAAACGGCCAAGCGCTGCATGGACGTGGTAGAGTTCCTGCACGACGTGGTGAAGGTAGACCGCCGCTTAGGTACATTCCCACATAAGGTCTCGTTGCATAACTCCTGCCATGGTGTTCGTGAGTTAGGTCTTTCCTCCCCTTCTGAGCAACATGTAGCGAAGTTCAACAAGATTAAGGACCTGCTTCAGTTAGTTGACGGCATCGACATTGTGGAGCCTGAGCGCCCTGACGAGTGCTGCGGTTTCGGTGGCATGTTCTCCGTCGAGGAGACAGCCGTGTCAGCACAAATGGGTAAGGACAAGGTGGAACGACATATCCAGACCGGTGCGGAGTACGTAACAGGCCCCGACTGTTCGTGTCTGATGCACATGGCGGGCGTCGCTAAGAAGCAGGGCCTCAACATCCAGTTCAAGCACGTCGTCGAGATTCTCGCCGCAGGCCTATAGACAAAATAACGGTATAACGTAATAACGAAGATTATGTCAACACAGCATAGCAAAGCCGCCAAGGAGTTCTTAAAGAACCAACAATATGCGCACTGGCACGATGCCACGTTCTGGGCTGTCCGCTCGAAGCGCGACAACATGGCCTACGGACTCGACGAATGGGAACAGCTGCGCGAGAAGGCCTCACAGATCAAGCGCCACACTATCACGCATCTGGACGAATATCTCGACCAGTTTGCTACCGCGGCTGAGAAGAACGGTGTGGAAGTACATTGGGCAAAGGACGCACAGGAGTTCAACGAGATTGTCTATGGCATCTTGAAGAACCATAACGTCAAGAAGATGGTGAAATCGAAATCGATGCTGACGGAGGAGTGCGGCATGAATCCGTACCTCGAAGCGCACGGCATTGAGGTGGTAGAAACAGACTTGGGTGAGCGCATTATCCAATTGAAGGGGCAGGCGCCATCGCACATCGTCATGCCGGCTATCCACTTGAACCACGACGACGTGGGTGAGTTGTTCGAAGAAAAGGGCATCTCGAACGAGAAGGGCAACCACGACCCCACGTACCTGACGTACCGCGCGCGACTATCGTTGCGCAACGAGTTCCTAACAGCCGATGCAGGTATGACGGGCGCCAATTTCGGTATTGCCGAGACGGGCGATATCGTGGTATGTACCAACGAGGGCAATGCCGACATGAGCACAAGCTGTCCGAAGCTGCATATCGCTGCCATCGGGTTGGAAAAAATTATCCCCAACTACGAGTGTCTTGCCGTCTTCCAACGCATGCTCTGCCGTGCGGGAACTGGTCAGCCGACAACAACGTATACGAGCCATTTCCGCAAGGCACGCCCCACGGCCCATCACATGCACATCGTACTGGTGGACAACGGCCGAAGTGAGTGGATTGCCAATCCGGAGCATTGGGAGTCGTTGAAGTGCATCCGCTGCGGATCATGCATGAATACGTGTCCCGTGTATCGCAGGAGCGGTGGATATTCGTACAGCTATTTTATCCCTGGTCCTATTGGCATCAACCTCGGTATGTTGCGCGACCCGCAGAAACACAGCGGGAACGTCAGTGCCTGCACGCTGTGTCTCTCATGCCAAACAGTCTGCCCAGTCAAGTTGAATCTCGGTGACCAGATATACCAATGGCGCCAGCAACTCGATGACTTTGGCACCGCCAATCCGCAGAAGAAAATGATGTGCAAGGGCATGTCGATGGTGTATGGTTCACCCGGCCTCTATAACTTAGGTACGGGTCTTGCTCATTGGGCCAACTACATCCCCTCGCCGCTCCTCAACTGCGGCCTCAACCCGTGGGCTGAGGGTCACAAGATGATGGAGTTTCCCAAGAAACCGTTCCACGAAATGATTAAGGAGATAGAGAAATGAGTAGTAAAGAAGATATATTGAAGAAGTATAGGGCAAACGTTCGTGAACGGTTCGATATGCCCGACCTCAGCGACATCACGGCTGTCAAATACCCCGACCCGCTGTTGCAGTTTATGAACATGACGAAGAGCGTAGGTGGCAATGCCATCGAGGTGGAGAAGGGGCGCGACATCAATGAGCTCATCAAGGAATTGTACCCAGATGCTAAAGAGATTGCCTCGAACCTGCCCGAGATTACCATTGCCACGCGTAATCCCGACGACGTTGGCCGCGCCCGCGACCTCAACGGCACTGATGTCGGTGTAGTCCGCGGCATGTTCGGTGTTGCCGAGAATGCCTGCGTGTGGATTCCACAGCAGATGAAGGAAAAGGCTGTGATGTTTATCTCTGAGAATCTAGTGATACTCCTGCCCAAGTCGCAAATCGTCAACAACATGCATGAGGCGTATAAGCGGATAGAAATGAATGACTACGGCTACGGTACGTTTATCAGCGGACCGTCGAAAACCGCCGACATCGCGCAGGTGCTGGTCATGGGTGCACAGGCGGCAAGAAGCGCTACAGTCTTACTTTTGGACGAGTAAAAATCAGAAAGCATTGAGGAGGTCGGCCACATGGTCGGCCTCTTCGTTTGACATAGCGGGATTGCAGGGAATAGAGAGCTCCTCACGATGGATGCTCTCGGTGATGGGGAACGAGAGGTTATTCCACGCAGGATAGCAGAGCTGTTTGTGAGGCGGAATAGGATAATGGATTTCTGTCTCCACGCCATGACCTTTCAGATATTGCTGGAGTTCGTCACGACGCTCACACAACACGGGGAAGATGTGCCATACACTATCGCGGTCGGACTGCGGAATCGTGATGGCAGGATTTCTCGCGACGGCGGGCGTTGCTGGCGTCAAGGTCATGCAATTTGGCATCAAGGATGGCGGCCTGCAGTTCATCAATACGGCTGTTACGACCGATGTGGTCGAAGACGTAGTGGCGCGCAGAACCATAATTACCCAAAGCACGGATGAGGGTGGCGAGTTCGTCGTCATCAGTCGTCACGGCACCGGCATCTCCGAAGGCACCAAGATTTTTCGTGGGGTAGAAAGAATGAGCGGCGGCATCGCCAAGGGAGCCGGTCTTACCCGACGGTGATCCGTCGGGAGTCGTGGCACGGCAGCCGTGGGCTTGGGCATTGTCCTCAATAAGCTTCAGACCATACCGGGTGCAAATATCCCCTATCCTATCGGTATAGGCACAACGACCATAGAGGTGGACTATCATGATGGCACGAGTACGCGGAGTGATAGCCTGTTCGATGAGCGTATCATCAATCTGGAGCATATTGATATCAGGTTCAACAAGGACAGGAGTAAGGCGATTTTCAGTAATGGCAAGGATAGAAGCAATATAAGTATTTGCCGGAACAATAACCTCGTCACCATCCTTCATAACGCCCAATTCCTTATATGCACGCAGTATCAACGTCAAAGCATCGAGTCCATTTGCACAGCCAATGCAATGTTTCGTACAAATATACTCAGCATAGTGCTGTTCAAAACGCTGCGTAGCCTCACCACGTAGATACCAACCGCTCTGCAGCACCTCGTCGGCAGCATGCATATAAGGTTCGTTAATCCGTTTCAGGTCTAGATATTTCATAGGTCCCATTCGTAACGGTCAAAAACAATGCCTCGTCCACCGAATCCCTCCTTCTGGAAAACAAGAGGTTCAAGAATGGCGTTGCTGTCAGGCTCAGCGCTCGTACCGAACTCGAAGTAGGGCCAGTCGATGTAATCATGACAGATGATGCGGTCGTAAAGAATGTCAATAGCCCCCAGTTGTTTGCCAAGCGGAGTTGCCGAACTGTATTGTGCCCGCACGACCTGTGCAGAGACATAGATGACCATCCCCGCAAGGATATCGTTACCTTGCTTTGCAAGATACAACACGATATTATCAGGGAAACGCGAGGCTAGCAATGATATCTCGTCGAGCGTATGGACGGGCTTCGAGTCATACTTCATGCGGAGATTATCATTGAGCACCTGCCAGAAACCAGCATAATCGGTCGAACGTTCCACCGTCAGACCAGCCTCTTGGGCACGCTTCAAAGCACGACGGCGAATGCGCTCCCAACGTATGGCATTGCGCTGGATGATACAGGTACCCAAGTCGCGCTCCTGCAAACGGGCATCGCTGGTGCGGCAGATAGCGTAGAGATCCTCCTCGGCAGCCATCTGGTGGTAAATCCAGGGAATGCACTTATAGAGCACCCGACGGAAGCCCTGACTGCGCAGATAGTCATTCAATTCGGCAAACAGCGTGACGGTGGCTGCAGCCGTCGTCTTCGCGTCCATCAGCAAGCCACCATAGGTCAGTCCCGCATGTGACTGCAAGACGTCACCCTTACGATTGGCAGGCAACAAGGCACATAGTCTGCCTTTATCATAAAACATCAACGAATAATCAGCAAATCTATCGGCATGATAGTCCATGTATCCCCGATAAAACAAGAACGTGGCATTCTTGGACTGCCTCACGAAGGCATCCCACTCTTCTGCTCTATCCGGAGTATATCTGACGATATCAATCATGGCGTTTTACCCAATCCTGGAATTCATCATACTCGTATATGTACTCATCCTCATCGAACAATTCCGAGGCCAGTACCAGACACACGGCACCGCTACTGAAGTCCTCCAGCGTGCGCCAAACTCCTGTACCAATGTACAAGCCCTGATAAGGATGGTTCAGATGATAGATTTCCTTACCTCCACAACCATCGTCAACGGTGACATCAAACGAACCACTGACAGCAATCACGATTTCCTCACAGGTACGATGGGCATGACCGCCACGTCGCTCACCAGAAGGCACGTCGTAAGTCCAATAGACACGGGCAATGTCGAACGGGATATTTTTGTTCTGTTCGGCAACCGTCAGATTGCCCCGTGGGTCGACAATCTTCGGCAGGTCAATGAGTCTTGCTTTCATACTTTCATCGCTTTTCCATGCGGCAAAACCGCATGGCACAGGACATTAGTGTTCGAACTTGGTGTATGGGTCAGTACCGAGGACGGTCTTTGCCAAGCGCTTAGCTTTGTCACGTAGTGCATCGACATCATCTCCCACCTCACCATAGCAGAGCACGACACCCATGCGGCGACCCTTGTGAGCTTCAGGTTTTCCGAATATGCGGATGCGGGTGCGGTCCTCCTTGAGGGCATCGACGAAGTTGTAATCGAGTAGCGAACGGTCAACAGGTGTTGAGGCTTCCTTCGGCGAGAGAATAACGGCCGATGCTCCTGCATGCTCCAGATGGATGCCGGCAATGGGCAGCCCCATGACAGCACGGAAGTGGAGTTCAAATTCGCTGAGGTTCGTAGTGTGGCCCAACGTTACCATACCCGTGTCGTGGGGACGCGGCGACAGTTCACTGAAGATAACCTCACCCTGTTTCGTCAGGAAGAACTCAACGCCCCAGATACCAGCACCCGTCAGTGCCCTGGTTACCTTGTCGGCCATCATCTGCGCCTGCTTCAAGGCTTCTTCACTAATCTTATAGGGTTGCCATGACTCACGGTAGTCGCCGCTCTTCTGCACATGTCCTATTGGAGGGCAGAACAGCGTGGGCCACCCGTGCTGCTGGGTTACGGTAAGGAGGGTAAACTCAGAATCGAAGTCGATGAACTCCTCGATGATGACTTCCTTCACGTCGCCACGCGAGCCTTCCATCGCCTCACGAAATGCCTGCTCCAGCTCTCCGTCGTTGTGAACGTAGCTCTGACCATGACCTGAAGAAGACATCAGAGGCTTTACGACGCAGGGAAATCCAATTTCGTCAGCAGCTGCCTTGAACTCGTCGAATGTCTTGGCGTAGAAGTACTTAGCCGTGCGGAGACCAAGTTCCTTGGCAGCAAGGTCGCGGATGGCACGACGGTTCATCGTGTAGTTGACGGCACGTGCCGAGGGAACCACCTGAATGCCCTGCTCCTCGAACTTGAACAAGCGCTCGGTGCGGATAGCCTCAATCTCCGGCACGATGATGTCGGGCTGGTGTTTTTTCACCACGGCCTCGAGAGCATCACCATCAAGCATCGAAAACACCTCGCGCTCGTCGGCCACCTGCATGGCCGGCGCGTTATCGTAACGGTCGCAGGCAATCACATACTGACCAGCCCTCATGGCGGCAATCACAAACTCCTTGCCCAGTTCACCTGATCCTAAAAGCAATATCTTTTTCATAAAAGAAGCCTATCTGTTTTTATACATGTTATCGTAATACTTCTGGTAGTCGCCGGAAGTGACGTTGTCGAGCCACTCCTGGTTATCGAGATACCAACGGACGGTTTTTTCTATTCCTTCCTCGAACTGCAGTGAGGGTTCCCAACCTAGTTCCTTCTGGAGTTTCGAGCTATCGATAGCATAGCGCAAATCATGTCCGGCACGATCGGTGACGAAAGTAATAAGATCCATATCCTCGCCTTCTTTACGTCCCAGCAGTCTGTCAACTGTCTTGATGACCACCTTGATGATGTCGATGTTCTTCCACTCGTTGAAGCCACCGATATTATACGTCTCAGCTATCATGCCCTGGTGGAAGATCAAGTCGATGGCACGGGCGTGATCCTCTACGAACAGCCAGTCACGCACGTTCTCGCCCTTGCCATAGACGGGCAGTGGTTTGCGGTGACGGATGTTGTTGATAAACAACGGTATCAGCTTCTCAGGGAACTGATAAGGACCATAGTTGTTCGAGCAGTTCGTCACGATGACGGGCATGCCGTAGGTGTCGTGATAAGCACGGACAAAGTGGTCTGACGAAGCTTTAGCGGCACTGTACGGAGAGTGCGGATTATACTTCGTGGTCTCCAGGAAGAACTTGTCACCGTATGCCAAGTGATGCTCAGCACTAGAGGCTGTTGTCGTGAACGGCGGTTCAATGCCCTCAGGATGCGTCAGCTCCAGTGCACCATACACCTCGTCCGTCGAGATATGGTAGAAGCGCTTGCCCTCGTAACGCTCTGGCAGCGACTCCCAATAGAGCTTAGCGGCCTGCAGCAGCGAAAGCGTACCCATGACGTTGGTCTTGGCAAACGTAAACGGGTCTTTAATCGAGCGGTCTACATGCGATTCAGCGGCAAGGTGGATGATACCGTCCACCTTCTTGTCTTGCATCAGCTTGTAAAAGGCGTCGAAGTCGCAGATGTCCATCTTCACAAACTCATAGTTGGGTTTGTTCTCCACATCCTTCAGGTTCGCAAGATTGCCAGCATATGTCAACTTGTCGAGGTTGATGATGTGGTAGTCAGGATACTTGTTCACAAACAGGCGCACCACATGGCTTCCGATAAAGCCTGCGCCACCAGTAATAACAATCGTTCGTTTCATATAGCTATATTTTTAATGTTTTCCTAATGTTATAACTTCACAATCACCAAATTTATTGCCCTCAATGGTCAATCTTATCAGCGTGCGTTCCTTATGCCAACCTTGCAAACCTGCCGCACCGGGGTTAATGTGCAGCATATTCAGCGTCTTGTCAAACTGCACTTTCAAAATATGACTATGACCCGCCACGAACAACTGGGGCGGATTGGCATAGAGCATGCCACGAACGCTGTAGTCGTAGTTGCCAGGGTAGCCGCCGATATGTTTGATAAGCACATCCACATCCTCGCACTTGAAACGGTTCAGTTCGCGATACATCAGCCGCAGGTCGCCGCCGTCACAATTGCCACAGACGGCACGCAACGGTCGGAATGCCGCCAGTTTCTCTGCCACCTCTACACTTCCAATATCACCGGCGTGCCAGATCTCGTCGCAGGGTTCGAAGTAATGCAAGTATTTCTCGTCCCAGTAAGCGTGCGTATCACTAATGATGCCGATTCTTTTCATAGTCCGAAACGTTTACGTATGAAATCAGCAAGAATTTTCTCAGTGGCCTGCAGCCCCAGCACACTGGCATCGATGCAGAGGTCGTAGCTCTCGGCCGCTCCCCACTTCTTACCCGTATAGTAATTGTAGTAAGAGGCACGTTGCGATTCATGCTGCTTGATGAATTTATTAGCAGCAGGCACATCCAAATGCTGTTTGGCCATAATCTGGTCGATGCGGAAACGCTTGGAGGCTGAGATGAATACGCTCACCACGTCCTTGCGTTCGCGCAACACGTAGTCGGCACAGCGTCCGACAAACACGCAGGAACTTTCGTCAGCAGCCTTCAGAATAGCGTCGCTTTGAAACTTAAACAGGCTGTCCTGCGAAAATCCGTTCATATAAAGGCTATCGTCGGGCACTGCCGCAGAATGCATGTGGAACAGCGAGCGGAAGAAGCCTCGTCGCTCGTCGTTCTTCTCAAATATTTTCTCCGAATAGCCGCTCTCCTTTGCGGCCAAATCCAGCAGTTCATGGTCGTAATACTTGGCACCGAAGTCCAATGCCAGCATGCGGGCAATATCGTGGCCGCCACTACCCAACTGCCGACCAACACAAATGATGATATGTTTTTTTGTTTCCATTCTTAACTCCTAACTTCTCTAACTTCCTTACTTCTTAACTTCTTCATATACCACATCAGTATCGGGATGGTCATAGCAAACGAACCAAAGTCGGACACCGGCATCGAGTACCATACACCATCCAGTCCCCAGAACATCGGAAACACGTAGGCCATCGGCAACAAGAGTATCAACTGTCGGGACAGCGATAGGAATATCGATATTTTTACCTTGCCCAAACATTGGAAGAAATTGGTGATGACGGCCTGAGAGCCTACGACGAAGAACACTATCATGTCTATCACGATACCCCGTGCCGACAGTTCAAGTAGTGTCTCGTCGGTGGTAAAAATACGGGCTATCTGCCGTGGGAAAGCCATCGAGAGTCCCCACCCCACCAGCAAGATGGCAGTGGAACAGGCGATAGTGAGCCATAGGCAGCGGAACATGCGGTCGAACTTCTCGGCACCGTAGTTATAGCCCACGATGGGTTGCATGCCCTGAATCATGCCCATAACAAACATAAAGAACACCATGACCATCGAGTTGGCTATCGAGTAGGCGCCAACGGCCATGTCACCACCATAGCGCACAAACTGGTTATTCATGAAGATAACGATGACACACGACGTGGTCTGCATCAGGAATGGCGATATGCCGATGGCGACGATGTTCCGTACCAGATAGCCTCGCAGGCGGTAAATACCCCTCCGCAGGTGCAGTATTTCGTTCTTGTCCGAGAACAGCCACATCTGCCAGCACAATGCCAGCGACTGCGACGTGATGGTAGCCAAGGCCGCGCCACGGATGCCCCATCGGAACCACCACACAAAGGCCACTATCAACACAATGTTACAAGCCACCGTAAACAGCGTGGCATACATGGCATGTTTGGGCTTGCCTGCTGCACGCAGTACCGCATTCATGCCGAAATACATGTGCGTCACCATGTTACCCAAAAGGATAACGGTCATAAACTCCTTAGCATAGGGCAATGTGGCGTCGCTGGCTCCGAAGAACCGCAGGATGGGTTCCAGGAATACCAGACAGACCACCATAAAGAGGAAACCGATTATAAGGTTCAGCGTCACCGTGTTGCCCAACAGCAACTGTGCACGCTTGTAGTCGCGCTGGCCCAGTTTTACACTGATACACGTCGATGCGCCCACACCCACTGCCGCACCAAATGCAGCGCTCAGGTTCATAAACGGAAACGTGATGCCCAAGCCGGCAATAGCCTCGGGACCCACCACCTGTCCGATGAAAGCACGGTCGATGATGTTATACAGACTGGAAGCCGTCATAGCCACAATAGCGGGCAACGCATACTGTGTCAGCAGTTTGCCCACGGGCTTCGTCCCCAGTTCCAATGTGGCTTGTTTATTCTCCATAAGCGTAAATCTTTTGCAAAGGTACTTATTTTTTTTCACTTAACAAAAGAAACGCCGAAAAGTTAACATAAAAAATGACGTTGGATTTGCTGCTTAAGTCATTATCGTTTTTCCTTGAAGAACTGCTGCATGAGCTGGCGGCATTCCTCTTCAAGGACGCCGGCGGTAACAGTACAACGGGGATGAAGGGCGTGGGGGGCGAAATCGGAGTAGCCACGCTTGGGATCGCGACAGCCATAGACAACGCGGGGAATCTGACTCCATCCAAGAGCTCCAGCACACATGGTGCATGGTTCCACGGTGACGTAAAGGGTGCAGTCGGTGAGGTATTTTCCACCTAACTCGTTGGCTGCCATAGTAATAGCCTGCATCTCGGCATGGGCCGTGACATCATTGAGCGTCTCAGTAAGGTTATGTGCCCGCGCAATAATGCGGTCCTGACAGACCACAATGGCACCAATGGGTATTTCGCCCTCGTCGAAGGCTTGCTGTGCCTCAGCCAAGGCCTTACGCATGTAAAATTCTTCAACCTGAAGGTCGAAGTGTGGCACGCAATCGTCTTTTTTTTCTTCCATGTTGCAAAAGTACGAAAAAAAATTGTAACTTTGCAATGTGAATTGGAAAATCGTACATATTGACGAAACGGATTCGACGAACAGCTGGCTGCGGAAGGGTTTGACAACGGACGAACGGTCCGATGCCAATATGGTGGTTTGGGCGGAGTACCAGACGGCAGGACGCGGTTGCGGGACGAACCGGTGGGAGAGTGAGCAAGGGAAGAACCTGACGTTCTCGATACTGATTCATCCCAAGGATTTGCCTGCGACGCAGCAATTTCATATCTCAATGGCAATCTCGCTGGCTATATGCGAGGCGTTAGAACAATACATCGGTGATGTGAGCATCAAGTGGCCGAACGACATTTACTGGCGCAATGGCAAGATTGGCGGTATTCTGATAGAAAACACGCTGAAGGGCAGCAGTATCATAGAGAGCATCATTGGTGTCGGGCTGAACGTGAACCAGCGCGTGTTTAAGAGCGACGCGCCCAATCCGGTATCGATGTGGCAGATTTGTGAGCACGAGACTGATCGTGAAGCGTTGCTGAAGGGGATTTTGGAGGCGTTTGAGCGGATTCTGGGTTCCAAGATTCGTGAACAATATCTCTCGAAGCTCTACCGTCGCAAAGGGTATAATCCTTATGCCGACAAGGACGGTGCATTTATGGCGGAAATTGTGACGGTGGAGGAAGACGGACACTTGGTGTTGCACGACGACAACGGCAAGGAAAGACGGTATGCATTTAAAGAAGTACAGTTTATCATATAAAACGAAAAAGTTATGGCAAGATTTAAGAGAATTCTGTTGAAACT
Source organism: uncultured Prevotellaceae bacterium (assembly GCA_902774925.1). Taxonomy (GTDB): domain Bacteria; phylum Bacteroidota; class Bacteroidia; order Bacteroidales; family Bacteroidaceae; genus Prevotella. Next base: position 28,301 of record CACYKE010000035.1, read on the forward strand.
CTCGGGTGAGAGTCTGATGGGTAAGCAGGGCTACGGTATCGACCCTGAGCGTCTGAGCGACTATGCGCGCCAGATTAAGGAAGTGAGTGAGATGGGTGTGCAGATCGGCATCGTCATCGGAGGCGGAAATATCTTCCGCGGACTGTCCGGTTCGCAGAAGGGTTTTGACCGTGTAAAGGGTGACCAGATGGGTATGTGCGCTACAGTAATCAATTCGCTGGCACTGAGTTCGGCATTGGGTGCCGTGGGCGTAAAGAACAAGGTACTGACGGCTATCCGCATGGAACCCATCGGCGAGTTCTACACGAAGTGGAAGGCTATCGAGGCTATGGAACAGGGCTATGTGTGCATCTTCTCGGCAGGAACTGGATCACCTTACTTTACGACAGATACGGGCTCATCGTTGCGTGGTATCGAGATTGAGGCCGACGTGATGCTGAAGGGAACGCGTGTGGATGGTGTCTATACCGCCGACCCAGAGAAGGACCCCACGGCTACCAAGTTTGACGCTATTACATATAAAGAGGTACTCGCGCGAGGACTGAAGGTGATGGACCTGACGGCTATCTGCATGTGTCAGGACAACAACCTGCCCATCTACGTGTTCAATATGGACGTAGTCGGTAACTTGAAGAAAGTGATGGACGGCGAGGAGATTGGAACCTTAGTGCACAATTAGCAGTTAGCTATTAGCTATTGGCTATTAGCTTTCCTCAACAAACTCTACGTATTCGCCATCGGAGTCGTCGAAAATCTTCTTGCTCTCGCGCGTCTCGTGATGGTGGTCGATAATGGTTTCGCCCGTTGCAGTCTGAGTGTGACGGGCGTTTTTCAGTTCTTCGTTCTGGGAAGATTGAACCCGCTCGGCACTCTGATCACTCTCGTCCCCATTTGTGTTTTCGGCACGCGACTGCTGTGGTTGCGGACGCTGACTGTACTGTTGGCGCTGGCGTCCCGTTTCGTTACGGTAGCGCTGTTCCTTACGGTCGGCTGCTTCCTCGACAGCCCGCTTGGTATCCTTGATTTTCTTCAGGATACGACTGCCCACTAACATCAGGATGAATACGATGAGAAAAAAGACAAAAAGAAGGATTGCCATAAGCTTATCTCATTTTAGGTTATTAGTTACAATTTATTTCTTTCGATGCGAATCGTCGACCCAAGAGAGTATGACGTACCACGCAATAATAGCCGCCAGCCCGCTGACGCCCAACAACAGGAGTAGCGGAATGCAGGTCACGAGGAATATATACTTGGTTTCATTGCCCTTCCAGCCCCATGTCTTGAACTTGAGGGCAAACATCGGAATCTCGCTAACCAACAAATAGCAACTGACAAAAACGCCTACAAGGACAATCCAAGCGGCATGAGGCAGCGTCGTGAGCCAATCGCCACAACCAACGACAAGCGAACCCCAGAAGAGTGCATTGGCAGGAGTGGGAAGTCCGATGAACCCCATTGCCTGACGCTCGTCGAGATTGAACTTTGCCAAACGCAAAGCCGAAAATGCCGCCATGACAAATGCCAAGAAGGGTATCCACTTGTCGGGGAAAGCATCTGACAACGGGGGAAGTTCCTGAAGTTTACAGAATACGATGGCTGATGGTGCAAATCCGAAGGTGATGTCGTCGGCCAGTGAATCGAGTTCCTTGCCAATGGGCGAACTGACATGCAGCAAACGAGCCGACATGCCGTCGAAGAAATCAAATACGGCACCGATGATGATAAATAACAATGCCAACTCGTATTCACCTTGGAATGCCCAATAAGTGGCTATACAACCCGAAATCAGATTCAGGCAAGTGATTGTATTGGGAATATGCTTCTTCATGCCAGCTTTGCTATAACAGTTTGGTCACCGGTAGTAGGCTGGTCCATTGTGACGCAAGCCTTAGCGGTCAAGGGCAGATAGACATCGACACGCGAGCCCAATTTGATAAAGCCCAGATGTTCGTCGATGTAGCACTCTTCACCCTCCTTGGCATAAGTGACAATGCGGCGAGCCAACGCACCGGCAATCTGGCGCACAAGGATATCCTCACCGTCAGGAGTCGTAATCATGATGTCGGCATGCTCGTTTTCCTCACTGGCCTTCGGCAACCATGCCTTGTGGTAGTTGCCGTTCTGATGGTGAACGAACTTCACCTTACCATCGACAGGAAACCAATTAGCATGAACATTCAACGGGCTCATGAAGATGCTAATCATGAGGCGTTTGTCGTGGAAATACTCGTTCTCCTCAGCTTCTTCGACAACCACAATCTTACCATCGGCCGGAGCAACGACCAATTTCTCGGTGTCGCCATTGTAATAGCGGATGGGGCAACGGTAGAAATTGAGTGCCATCATCCATGCAGCACCAAAAATGAGGACAAAAGCCCAGAAAGGTATAGGCGATTCGACGAAAAACCAAAGCACACAGCCTATAGCAAAGATGGCCAGCATGCTCAGTGTAAGTTCGTTGGTGCCCTCACGATGGATACGAATTTTCTTCAGTTTTTTTATCCTTGTTCCCATGAAATGTCATACTTTTGTCTGCAAAGGTACAAAATATTTCTTAATTCATTATTCATAATTCATAATTTTTTTGGTTATTTCGGTTTTTTACCGTAACTTTGAGGCTCAAAAGCGAAAATATTGCACATTTTATGGAAGATTTCATACACTTGCATGTACATACATATTACTCCATACTCGACGGACAGTCGAGCATCAAACGGCTGGTTGACAAAGCCATCGGCAACGGCATGAAAGGCATGGCCATTACCGATCATGGTGATATGTTTGGCATCAAGGAATTTCACGATTACGTCGGAGGCATCAACAAAGGACGCAAAAAGGAGGGGTTAGAACCCTTCAAGCCCATCTTCGGTTGCGAGATGTATGTGTCGCGATACGGGTCGAAACTGTTGAAAGATGACAAGAAACACCAAGGTGGTTACCACCTCATCGTGTTGGCCAAGAACTATACCGGCTACAAAAATCTCATCAAACTGGTGAGTCGTTCGTGGGTGGACGGTTTCTATATGCGTCCACGTACTGACCGCGAGGATTTGGAGAAGTACCATGAGGGCCTCATCGTCTGCTCGGCATGTATTGCTGGCGAAGTGCCCAAGAAGATACTGAACGGCGACATTGCCGGCGCCCGCGAAGCCATTGAGTGGCATAAACGAGTATTTGGCGACGACTACTATCTGGAGTTGCAGCGCCACGAAGTGAAAGACCCCACCATCCGTGCCAATCGCGAGACATTCCCCATGCAGGAGCAGGCCAATAAGGTGCTCATTGAACTGGCCCACGAATACGGCATCAAACTGGTTTGTACCAATGATGCACACTTCGTAGACCAAGAGAATGCCGAAGCCCACGACCACCTGTTGTGTCTGGCGACGTCGAAGGACTTGGACGACCCCACGCGAATGCTGTATTCGAAGCAAGAGTGGTTTAAGACCCGCGAGGAAATGAACGACATCTTCCAAGATGTCCCTGAGGCCTTGTCGAATACCCTCGAAATTCTCGATAAAATAGAAATCTACAGCATCGACCACGACCCCATCATGCCGTTCTTCCCCATTCCTGAGGATTTCGGAACGGAGAAACAATGGCGCCAGAAGTTCTCGGAGGATGACTTGTTCAGGGAATTTACCAGCGATGAGAACGGCGAGAACCCGTTATCGCAGGAAGAAGGCGAGAAGAAAATCAAGAAGCTGGGAGGTTACGACAAGCTGTACCGCATCAAGTTCGAGGCTGACTACCTGGCCAAGCTCGCCTACGAAGGTGCTGCCCGCCGTTATGGGACGCCATTGCCTCAGGAGGTTGACGACCGTGTGCGCTTCGAGTTGCACATCATGAAGACGATGGGTTTCCCGGGCTACTTCCTCATCGTGCAGGACTTCATCAATTCCGCTCGCGACGAGCTGGGCGTGATGGTAGGTCCTGGGCGTGGCTCTGCTGCCGGTTCCGTTGTAGCTTACTGTCTGGGAATCACAAAGATAGACCCGTTGAAATACGACCTACTGTTTGAGCGTTTCCTGAATCCAGACCGTATCTCGTTGCCTGATATCGATACCGACTTCGACGACGATGGCCGAGGCCGTGTGCTGAAATGGGTGGAGGACAAATACGGTCACGAGAACTGCGCGCACATCATCACCTATGCCACGATGGCAACGAAGAACAGTATCAAGGATGTGGCACGTGTGGAAAAGGTACCATTGAGCATTGTCAATGCACTCTGTAAGGCCATTCCCGACAGGTTGAAAGACCCCCAGAGCGGCAACGACTTGAAGATGAATTTGCCCAACGCCATCAAGTGTACGCCAGAGTTGCGTGATGCGGAGGCTTCGACAGATCCTGCTCTACGCAATAGCATCAAATATGCGAAGATGCTCGAAGGCACCGTTCGCGGTACAGGTATCCACGCCTGCGGATTCATCATTTGTCGCGACCCGATTTCCGACTGGGTTCCTGTCTCGACAGCCGACGACCCCGACTTCAAGGACACCAAAACCAATTGTACGCAATACGACGGTCACGTCATTGAGTCGACGGGACTCATCAAGATGGACTTCCTGGGACTGAAGACCCTTTCGGAGTTGAAAGAGGCCTGTGCCAATATCAAGTTGACGCGAGATATCGACATCGACCTCGACAACATCCCCATCGACGACCCCAAGACCTTCGAACTCTACCAGAAAGGCGGCACCATCGGCACCTTCCAGTTTGAGTCGGCAGGTATGCAGAAATACCTGCGCGAATTGCATCCCACGGTGTTTGAGGACCTCATCGCCATGAATGCCCTCTACCGTCCTGGACCTATGGATTACATCCCCGACTTCATCAAGCGCAAGAATGGTCTGGAGCCTATCACCTACCCCATTCCCTGCATGGAGAAATACCTGAAGGACACCTACGGCATTACCGTCTATCAGGAGCAGGTGATGTTGCTCTCGCGCCAGTTGGCAGATTTTACGCGTGGTGAGAGTGATGCCCTGCGTAAGGCGATGGGTAAAAAGAAAAAGGATATCGTCGACGCCATGAAGCCCAAATTCATTGAGGGCGGCAAGAAGAACGGCCACGACCCGCAGATACTGGAAAAGATATGGACCGACTGGGAGAAGTTCGCCTCCTACGCCTTCAACAAGTCGCATGCCGCATGTTACTCGTGGGTGGCTTATCAGACGGCTTATCTCAAGGCCAACTATCCTGCCGAATTCATGGCTGCCATTATGACACGTCGTCGCGACCAGATTACGGAAATTACCAAACTGATGGACGAATGCAAGGCGATGGGTATTGCCACGCTGGGGCCTGACGTCAACGAGTCGTACCAGAAGTTCGGTGTGAACCATCATGGTGAAATCCGTTTCGGACTGGCCGCCATCAAGGGTATCGGCGACGGTGTGGCACAATCCATCATTGACGAGCGCGAGAAGAACGGCCCATATAAGGACATTTTCGACTTCGTACAACGCATCAATTTCAATCAGGTCAACCGCAAGGCCTTCGAATCGTTGGCTCTCAGCGGTGGCTTCGACTCGTTTGGCATTCGCCGCGAGGATTTCTTTGTGCAAAACAGCAAAGGCGAGACGTTCATCGACACCATCATGCGCTTCGGACAAAACTATCAGGCCGAGAAGCAACAAGCCCAGACTTCGCTGTTCGGCGATTTCGGTGCCATTGCCATTCAGACGCCGGCTATCCCTAAGTCCGATGTGCGTTGGAGCGATATCGAACGTCTGAACAAAGAGCGCGAACTGGTGGGCATCTACCTCTCCGCTCATCCGTTGGACGAATACAAAATCGTGCTCGATAACCTCTGCAACGCCCGTTGTGCCGAATTGGCAGAACGCGGTGCGGCACTTCTCGACCGTGAGGACATTACGCTGGGCGGTATCGTCACAGGCATACAGTCGCGTTTTGGCAAGAACAACAAGCCTTGGGGCATCATCACCCTCGAGGACTTCGAAGGTTCTGGCGAGCTGGTGCTCTTTGGCGAAGACTGGCTTAACCTGAACGGCAAATTCATCGAGGGCGCTGCTGTGTATATTACAGGCAAGATGACTCCGCGTTTCCATTTTAGCGACCAGAAGGAGCTGAAAGTCACCAATGTCGAACTGCTGCAGACCGTCAAGGAGAAAGCCATCGACAAGATTACCATCTCGCTGGCCACCGACCTGCTGAACGACCAGATAGTCCAGGAACTAAGCGAGCTCATCAATACCAGTCCTGGCAAGACACAACTGTACTTCTTGCTGCACGATTCGTCAGGCAAGCAACATGTCCTGTTGCGCAGCGGTTCCAAGACGGTCGATGTCAAGACCAGTCTGATACAGTATATTGAACAGACCGAGGCCCTGAGCTATAAGATTAATTAAATGGCACGATATTTGCAGCGACAACAATAAACAACAGTAATAACCCTATAAAACGCTATTGAATTATGGAAGTAACAATCACAAGTGAGAATTTTGAGAGTCTGAAGAATGGTGCTCAGCCTTTGGTAGTTGATTTCTGGGCTACTTGGTGTGGTCCCTGCCGCATGGTAGGTCCAGTCATCAGCGAACTGGCAAATGAGTACGACGGCAAGATTACCGTCGGCAAGTGCGACGTCGAGGAGTGTGAGGATCTGGCCCTTGAGTTCGGCATCCGCAACATCCCAACGATTATCTTCATCAAGAATGGTCAGGTCATCGACAAGATTGTCGGTGCACAGTCCAAAGCAAAACTTCAGGAGAAATTCGAGGCACTCCTGTAAAAGGTAAAAAAAACAGGGTTGTCGCTTTAATAGCTGACGACCCTGCTTCCGTCTTCCTGCTCGATGATGCTGACACGCACGGCATCGTCGGGCAGGATTTCTTCTATCAGTTCCGGCCACTCAATGAAGCACAACGCCCCGCTGTAGAAGTAGTCCTCATAACCCATGTCGTAAACCTCCTCCAGCTTCTTGATGCGGTAGAAGTCGAAATGGTAAATGGCTTTTGGCTTTTGGCTATTGGCAGTTAGCTGTTGGCTGTTGGCTGTTGGCTTTGTGCTAATAGCTAAAGGCCAAGAGCTAATAGTATATTCATTGATAATTGCGAAGGTGGGACTGGTGATGACGTCGTCGACGCCTAGTTCCTCGCAGATGGCTTTGACGAAGGTGGTCTTGCCCGCGCCCATCTTGCCGTAGAAGGCAAACACACGAGCCTCGCCGATGTTTTCAACAAATTCGCGAGCCGCCTCGCGGATGTGGTCTATGTCTTGAATCTTGATTTCCATTTTCCGTTTTCCGTTAATCCGTTATTCCGATATTCCGTAATTCCGTCTTATCTCTTCTTCCCCTTCAGGGTGATAATCGGTATGATCATCTCTTCCATCGAGATTCCTCCGTGCTGGAAGGTGTTGCGATAGTACGAGACGTAATAATTATAATTATTGGGATAGGCGAAGAAGTCGTCACCCGTTGCAAACACATAACTCGTCGACAGGTTCGGAGCAGGCAGCTGCGCCTTGCGCGGTTCCTTGATGACGAAGGTTTCCTTCGAGTCGCACGACAGGCTCTTACCCAACTTGTAGCGCAGATTGGTGTTGGTATTGCGGTCGCCCACAATCTTCACGGGATTGTTGGCACGAATGCTTCCGTGATCGGTAGTGATGATGACGCGATAGTCCGTCTGTGCCAATTCGCGGAAGAGGTCGGCTATGACAGAATGGCGGAACCACGAGAGCGTAATCGAACGGTATGCCGACTCGTTGTTGGCCAGTTCGCGCACCATCTTCGACTCCGTGCGGGCATGGCTGAGCATATCGATGAAGTTAAACACCACCACATTCAAGTCGTTCTTCTCCAGCGTCTTCAACTGCGGCAACAGTTTATCCGCCTCCGACGACGTGTTAATCTTATGATATGAGAAGGTATTCTTCCTGCGATAGCGCTCCAGTTGAGTCTGAATCAGCGGCTCCTCGTTCAGGTTCTTGCCTTCCTCCTCGTCCTCGTCAACCCATAGCTCCGGAAACATCTGCGCAATCTGTTCGGGCATCAGTCCTGAGAAGATGGCATTACGCGCATATTGCGTAGCCGTAGGCAGTATCGAACAATACAGGCTTTCGTCTATCTCAAACTGGTCGCTCAGTTCACGCTCCAACATCTTCCACTGGTCGTAGCGGAAATTGTCGAGCACTACCAGGAACACCTTCTCGCCGGCATTCAGCAAGGGGAATATCTGCGTCTTGAATATCTCGTTCGACATGATGGGGTGCTCCTTGCCCTGCACCCAATCCATATAATGCTGTTTCACGTATTTCGCAAAACCGCGATTGGCCTCTTCCTTCTGCATCTGCAGCATCTCCGTCATCTGTGAATCGGTGGCGCTCAACTCCAACTCCCAGCGCACCAAACGCTTGTAGATGTCAGCCCACTCGTCCCATGTGCGGCAGTCCATAATCTGCATCGACAACTGCTGGAACTGCTGCTGGTAGCCCGACTGCACGGCCTCCGTCACTATCTCGCGCCTGTGGATGTTCTTCTTCAGCGTCAACAATATCTGATTGGGGTTGACGGGCTTGATCAGGTAGTCGGCAATCTGCTGTCCGATGGCCTGATTCATGATGTCCTCCTCCTCACTCTTCGTCACCATCACCACGGGCAACTGCGGAGCCAGTTCCTTGATGCGTTGCAGGGTTTCCAGTCCCGAGAGTCCGGGCATCATCTCGTCGAGCAACACCAGGTCGAAACCACCCTTGCGACATTCCTCGATAGCGTCGGTTCCGTTCGTCACCGTCACCACCTCGTAGCCTTTTTTCTCCAGGAAGAGCAAGTGGGCCTTCAGCAGCTCCATCTCGTCGTCAGCCCAAAGTAATCGTCCGTTTGTCATATCTCTTCGTTATTTCATTTTTCCGTTATTCCGTAATTCCGTCATTCCGTGATTCCGACATTCCAGCGTCAACGCCAGAAGTCGTCGTCAAATTCTATCACCTGCGGCTGTTGCACGGGGCCGTCGTTAAACAGGTCGTCAAAGTCATTGTTGTTGTTGGCAGGCTGGTCTCCGTTGTCTTCCGGCTCAACGTCGTCGGGGTCTTCCTCCTGCGTGATGCTCTCAGGCTCGTCCAGCAGCGGCTGCGTCGATATCTCCACGGGGTCTATCTCCTTTTCGAAGAACACCTCGTAGTCCTGATAGCTGTATGTCGTTCCCAGCAGGCGCAGGTTGTCCTCGCTGACTATCAGACTGCGACAGGCCTGCAGCAACTCCTTCAGATGGCCCTCCACGCCGTACAACTGCCGTGCATACTGCCGCGCCTCGTCATAGCTGAGGAATCCGCTTATCAGCATGCGCACCAGTCCGTGCGGGTCTTGGTCGATGACGATATCGAAGTTACGCACCAGATAGTTCGAGAAGTTATATCGCGCCAGTTCATACAACAGCTGGTTCTGATTCACGCTATCCGGCTGATACGCCAGCATAAACACGTAACTGGTGTTACGCTCGAAACGCAACGTATCGACCTTCGTCGAATCGCCCGACATGCTGACTGCCGCACGCAACGACCACACGTCACCCATATCGAATTTGCCGCCATGCAACGTGCGGCCTTGCTGCACACCACGGAGTATCATACCCGCCATCTCGCTGACCTCGCTATCCTGATACTTCTCCACCACCTGCTGCATGCGCTCCATACAACCCTGCGCATCGCCGTCGTTCAACATGCTCAGACCTTCGATGAAAAGGAATTTCGGGCGGTGCTGGCCTAACGGGAAGCGGCTCTCCGACAGCTGGGTATTACCCTTCACCTCCATGTGGCGGTCATTCTGGAAGGCATCATAGGTCGCGGCATACAACGAGTCCTCGATATGCACGCCAAAGCGCTGGTTCTCGACAAAGTTCGGGTCGGTCAGCAACGTGGTCCACTGACTCTCCGGGAAGTCGCCTTGCAACATCGCCAGACAGCGGTCGGCCTCCGTGGTGCGTCCCTGTCGCGAGAAGAGCAGGAACAGGTGATACCACACGTCGTCGTTATGTTCGTAGTCGGGATAGTCCCTCGTCAGTCGCGTCAGGTATTTCTCGCTCAGTGTCAGGTTGTCCAACTTGTCCTTGATGATGATACCAGCGTGATACAACCCGTCCTTGATGATATCATGACTGGCGGCAAGTTGCTCCTCCGTAAAGGGAATCTGCGCCAGATAGTATTCGCGGTTGTGGGGGTCGAAGGCGGCGCTATCCACGGGCTCGGCACTTTCACCACTGGCAATGGAATCACCAGCCACCGTACCATTATTCTCTAGATTTTCTAGACCATCTAGATTCTCTAGACTATCCGGCTTCTCCTGATTCAGGGCCACCACGGTGCGGTTGATGCGCTGCCAGTCGTCGGCATTCTCGCGCTTGCCCCATTGCTGTTCGAAGGTGCGCTTACCCTGGCTCACGGTCTGCGGATTATAGAAATACCACGCACCGCCAGCCGTCGTCGGCTGTTGTGTGGCAGGACGGTTGGTCTGCTGCTGACGGTTGCCTACTGCCTGCTGTTTCTGCAACGCCTGCTCCGTCTCGGCTTCCTGACGGGCACGCTCTTCCTCCTTTTCCTTCTTCTTCAGTTCGTCTATGATGCGGTCGATTATCTTCAACCGCTCGGCCTCGGGCATCTTCGCCAGACGCTGCAACGAGTCCTGCAACTCCACGGCACTCGTGTGCGGCACCAGTTCGTCCAGCACCTTCGAACGCTCCGACAACTGCTTGTAGTCCTTGCGGTCCTGATCCAACAGGCCTATCGCCTCGCCATAACACCGCTGGGCGTCGGCAAACTGCTCGCGCTCCCAATAGAGGTTACCCAGCGTCAACAGCAACACGCCTTTCTCTATGCCGCTCCTCGTGGCTTTCTTGTTGCCTTCCTCGTAGGCGGCAATAGCCTGCACGGTGTCGCGCTGGGCAAGATAGATATTGCCGATGGCGTAATACACCTGCTCCAGATAGTCCTTGTTGTTGTCCGATGCCGCCATGCGTTTCAGCTTCCTGATCATCTGGCGCGCATTACCCTGAGCCATCACCTCCGTCTGCGCGATACGGGCATTGAACTCCGTCTCGTATGGCGGATTCAGTCGCACCACGTGGCGGAAGGCGTCGTAGGCCTCTTGCCGACGGCCAAGCAGGGCGTTTATCTGGCCGTACAGGAACCACTCGCGGGCCTTCTGCTTACGGCGCTTCTCGTGTCTGATGACCTTCCGCAAGTATGGCAAAGCCTCCTCGTAACGCTCGCTGCGGATATAATAGTCGGCATAGGTGTAGTCCCAGTCCTTCACGGCACGATAGTCCATCGAGTCGCGACGCTGTTTGTTGATGACGTCCTCCGCCTCATACAACCAGTCCAGCTCCACATAGCTCTTCGCCAGCCACGCACGGGAAATGCCGAGGATGGCAGGCTGAGTCTGATAGAGGCGACCCATATACGAGAACGTAGCGGCAGCCTCCTCAAACTGTCCTTGCTGGAATTGCGACTTACCCAAGAGCAGCCACGCCTTCCAAAGGAAGGGGTTATACTCCCTGCGGTTCAGCCATTCTATGTCTTTCTCCGTCTTCCTGCGGCTCTTGTTCCACTCGGGGCGCGCCTTGATGCTATTCAGTTTGATGGCCTTCTCCGACTTCTCTATGGCACGGTCGAAGTTGCCCTTGCCCAGCTCGCGGCTCTGCTTGTTAGCCACCATATACAGCGGAATCATCTCCGTGAAGTTGTCCTTGTTGCCGTTCTCCTTCTCCAGATTGCCTTCGATAAAGGCCTGCGAACCGTTGAAATAGGTATTATAGCGCGCGTTGAACGAATGCCACCAGCGACTGCCTGCCGTATTCTTCTTCGTCGAACAGCTTGCCAACAGCAAAGCTGCTGATGTAAGAAGTAAGAGGTAAGATGTAAGAGACGATTTGACTCCTTCCGTCTTACAGCCACCTTCTTCCCTCTTCCGTCTTCCTTCTTCCTTCAACTCCGCCAGTTTACACTCACTCCTGCTGCTGCACGACGCACAGTCGCCCTCCTTCGTCACGATAGGCTCGTCCGTACCACCTATCGAGAAGATGGCAGCAACGGCGCCCAAGGCAACCAGCGCGATGACAACTATCAGCAGGAATTGCATGAAAACTATGAATTTTGAATTATGAATTGTGCATTCCGCAAATCGTCCCAAAAATATGGATAAGATTTCGTCACCACCTGCGGATTATTGATGCGCAGACCTTCCACGCGCAAAGCCGCTGGGGCGAAGGCCAGTGCCATGCGGTGGTCCTCGTAGGTGTCGATGCCGGCTGCTATGTCCGGCTCACAACGCTCACCGTCCCAGAACAGTTCGTTGTTGTTCACGTCGTGAATGACATATCCCAGTTTCCGCATTTCACGCTTCAGCGCCTCGATACGGTCCGTCTCCTTGATTTTCAGCGTCGACAGGCCGGTAAAACGGAACGGCACGCCCAGCAGCGCACAACACACGACGAACGTCTGAGCCAGGTCGGGCGAATTATTGAAGTCATACTCCAGTCGCGGCACGCAACGTCCTGAATGACAAAGGCGTATGCGCGTCGGCTGACCCTTCAAACTTTTCTCAAATATCGTCTTCACACCCAGCAAACTGAAGATATAGCGCACACTCGAGTCGCCCTGTTTCGAACCGTCCATCAGTCCTTCCAGCACCACCTCGTCGTCAGCGTCCTTGCCCAGCGCCACCATCTCATACCAGTACGACGCCGCGCTCCAGTCGTTCTCAATCGTGTATTCACGCTCCTTGTACGGCTGGCTCTTCACCTCGATGGTGTCAAAGTCGCTCCACTCGGCATCGGCACCGAACTCACGCATCATCCACAGCGTCAGGTCGATATACGGTCGCGAGATGACATCACCCGTCAGCCGTAGCGTCAGCCCGTGCTTCAGCGCAGGACCTATCAGCAACAGCGCCGTGATAAACTGCGAACTGATGTTGCCAGCCACGTCCAGCGGACCGCCAAGCAACGGCTTACCCTTGATGAGCAGGGGCGGGAACCCCTCCTTGCCCACGTAGCTGATGTCGGCACCCAGGCGGCGCAGGGCATCCACCAGCACACCTATCGGACGGTTCTGCATGCGCTCTGTACCCGTCAGCACGTGTTCCTCACCGGCGCGTACCGACAGCAGGGCCGTCATAAAACGCATGGCCGTACCACCAGCCTTGATATTGATTTCATACGGATTGTCGCGCAGCGCACTAATCATCACTCCCGTGTCGTCACAGTCCGACAGGTTCTGGGGCACCACGCCCCCACCCGTCAGCGCATGAATCACCAGCGCACGGTTCGATATACTCTTCGATGCAGGCAGTTGGGCCGTATGACGCAACTGACCCGGAGCAGAAATTGTATATTGCATTTTAATAAACTTCGTTAACTTCTATATTATTAACGTGCAAATGTACGAAATATTTGATGAACCACCAACTATTTCTCATCAATTTTAAATCTTTTATGCAAAAAAGCCTCAGAAAATTTGCAGGATTCAAAAATTCGTTGTACCTTTGCAGGCGATTTCGAGAAAATCACCTGCGAAGATGGGCTGCACCTCAGCATAAAACAAGTTTTCTGCATTCGGTTTGCACCATCCTTGCACCCTTGAAAAGGGATCGGGATTTAGCGCAGTTGGTAGCGCACACGTCTGGGGGGCGCGAGGTCGCTGGTTCGAGTCCAGTAATCCCGACAGAAAAAGAATCTAACTGATTGGTTTTCAGTTAGGTTCTTTTCTTTTAGCCACATTTTTAGCCACGCAGGACATGTTTTGGGCATTTTTGGTTGCGTTTAAAGTTGCATCAAAAGCAATGAATACAAAACTTTTTTTGTATCTTTGCCATCGAATTAAGATTGTTTGTTATGGCATACGACATTAGTACATATAAGACCGTTCTCGAAAAGTACCAAACAAGTGGAGTTAAGTACCTACGCTATATTCATAAGAACATAGGAAAGGCCACTATTTATTATCCTATCATCAATGATGCACAGATAAAGTCATATCTGACAGACCAAATCTGCAAAGATGGTACAAAAACTTATTATGACAAGTCAAAGCCATATTCTGAATGGGAGTGGTTTAAGTCTAACTATGAAATCCAAGGTCTAAATGAACTTGATACAGAAGTTAAGGCAGACTATCTTGTTCTAATCGTTGGGACAATGGCTGCATTGGTCAAATTGTCTTCTGACAACTATGAGATTGAGAGACTAAAGAACAGCAAAGTCTATGACATACAAGCATACTTGTTACTAAAAGCGTCAAAAAGGATTGCTCGAAGTGGTAATCATTTCTATAGATATTCCTACAATCATGGTCGTTTTGAGTTTGGAAGGGAAAGACTGCCATTTGAACAAGTTGTGAGGATTGCCAATGATAAGAACTACACAAGTGACAACATTTTTATAGATTACGTTCAACAAGTTTCTGTCAATGCGATAGAGAATCTACTCCATGTACTTCTTGGAAGATACATAAGGGGATGTAATGGCACAAATAGGGATGTAGCAAAGAACGATTGGCTTAACCATACCAAATCTGTTTTTGGAGTTTTGAAATGTGATACTTCATATCAAGAAGATGTTATTGAAGCCATCCTTCGTTTCTGTCAACAACAAACGGAGCCAAGCATAACGCCTATCCCATCATCTAATGCTATTACTGCACACTTCTCTACCATTAAAGGAACTGTGGATATTGGAAAGTTGTATGACGGCCTATATACTGAGGGCTATATTGATGGGCAAACTACAAAGGAGGACTTCGTTTTCTATTTTAGTGGTATTGGTAATTATCCTACCAAGAAAATCAAATGGAAGGGAAAGAAAGTGTTATTGGCTATCCTAATAGGCAAACTACACACAAGTACCTCAACTGATTGGAAAACGACAGAGGCAATATTTGAAGATGTGAAAGGTGACAACCTAAAGAAGCAATACAATAACAGTAAGAGCGATAGTAAAAGCGAGAGAGTCATTGACCAACTGATTTTGCGAGCGAAGTAAGACACTAATGATGATATGTAGAGCCATCCCATTGGGGGGTGGCTTTTTTTGTATCTATAATCAGTTTCAAGAAGATTTGTAGACCATGATGTAGACTTCTGTAGACTTCGCTGTAGACTATGAAATTGAATATTTGTATTCCATTTTTCTTTCTTGTATCTTTGCGGCAGAACAAAAATAGTGCGTATGACAAATAGAGAAAACAACCTCACACAGTTCTTCACTGACTATCTGAACAACAAGTCAGAACTGACTGCCATCAACATAACAATGGCGTGCTACAGTGCCCTAAACAACACAGACAGCAGCCTCAACATGGCAGAGGTCGTTTTCAATATGCGCAATGACTTTGAGTATATTAATAAGGTAATAGATGACCTTGCAAGGACTATAAATAAAAACTGTAACGCTTATGAAAATACTAAACAGAGGAAGTCCGCTACGACTTTAGAACTTTTGACAATACCCGAGATACATAGCATCTATGGTATCAGTCAGCAAGCCATTAGAAAGGCTTGTAATGAGGGCAGGTTGCCCTTTAAAGGGGGACTCGGTAAGAACAAGTATCTTATCGCAAAAACAGATATAGATTTGTATTATAAAACAAGTAAAAAATATGAAAAAATCAAAAACGGTTTTTGAGGTCAATTTCGTTGAAGACCTTATTTATCAAGGGATAAAATTCCTTATTTACGATTATTTCACGACTAATCGAGGCGAAGTGAGAAAAGCTGTTCTTTTAGCAAATATCACGAGAGCATTGAAGTTTTTCTATGGTCTTGTAGGCTATAATTCCAAAACGGCCAAGACACTTGTAGATGACAGTCTCAGGTTCATAGCAAAGTCAAAGAACTTTGAAGAAGCAACATCTCAAATACTTGCGAACAATAGCATTCACTCCTTTGCTGCTGCATCATTGGAGCTGAAGAAAAAATGAGGTCCAATTCATTTATGTTTACATTTGACAGCGATTTCCTAACGTTGCTGTAAACAAGTTAAACCCGTGCGCCGAGTTAGGGGCGCACACTTTTCAATAGTAGATATGAGTAAGTTCCTTACACATGACGACAAGCTCGCCAAAATGAAAACCATGTATGAAAGTTTTACAAAATCACAAGTTGACCACCTCGATAGCATCGACAATGTTGATGCTCGTTACACTTGTGCAATGCGCTATATGCGTGAACTCAGTGAGGGTAAGAAGGATGTACGTTCAAAGGCTTTGGAATACTACGTGCGATACGGTAAAATCCTCGAAGGGCTTGACTGCATCGACAACAAGCTGTGGACTGATGAAAAGAAAATCAGGGCTTTTAGTGACTTGTTAGAGAGCTACTGTGACAAGTGCGTTAAACTTGTTGAGGATAACAACCGCAAGCACCTTGAACGTTTGAAGGCTCAACGTGCTCAACGTCAGAAGGAGTATGAGGCAGAGCAAGCCAAGTACGATAAAGAAATAGAGGAACTCGAAATAAGCTTAGGAGTTAGGCCATGTCCTAAAGTTGTAAATGCAGAAGTGAGCCTCATCCCATAAGGACAAGGCTCATCATTTTCACAAGTCAATGGAAGGGGATTGCGACAATCATCTTTACCATTACTGAAGTTCTAAAGACATGTAGTCATTTCCCATCGAGCCTCCCTCATTGGGGTCTGAATGATTGAACACCAAATTACGTCCATTAGATTTTACATCAAAATCAAAATTGTACTCAGTACCGTCATTATCCCTACATCGTACTATTACCTTGTCATTCTTTACCTCGTAAGTTCCCTTTATGGATTTAGGTGTTGAATAGGCTTGATACCAATCAGAAACGCAGGTGCATTTACCCCCTTCAAGAAATGTGATTGTCATATCAATAGACAGTCCTCCACCATTACCACTACCTTTATACACCTTATTTACTAAAGAGATATTTTCAGAAGAACCATTATCTTTAATGTACTGCTTCATGCTCTCTTTATAGCGCATGTCGTTATTCTCGTCAATGAACCAATTACCATTTTCAAAGACCGCTGACATAGAAAACTTATTAGCAGAATGATAATCCCCTATGTGGTATTGAATGTTTGCGACAAAAGACGCGGTTGTAGGGGAGTTTTTTTCGACATTAAGGATTTCAACATCTGTAGGATTATCGTCTTGGCCACCATCCCATATGTTACCCTCCCAAAAACCGATTTCGCCACTATTTCTGTCTATCTCATCAACCTTCTTATACAATGCTCTAAATTCTTCTGAGAAGTATTTGTTGACAGCCTCTTTAGCATCCAACTCAAAACCATTAATAAATATTTCATATAGTCTTTCAGTGATTCCGTCAACTGATTGTATGTCCGTTTGGACTTCAATACTATCTGTGGATGCGATTTGTTCTGTGTCAACAGCCTCAGCTAACTGACTTGGTTTTTGAGAAATGTACCAATATCCTCCACCTCCAAGAATTGCTAAAAGAACAATTATTATAGTAATCCATATCCATTTCTTGGAGTTCTTTTTTTCATAAGGTTGTGCAGAGTCAGCAACTGTTTCATGCTTACTATCTTCTATTGCAGATTGTTTTGTACCGCAGAATGGACAAAACTCAGTGTCGCGGTCAAGTAGTTCACCACAACTAATACACTTCTTAAATTTGGATAAATCTTTTCCACAATTGGTACAGAATTGAGCATCCTGCTCAATATCTGCATTACAATATTTACATTTCATAACTTTAATATTAACGATTTATATAATGACTGTTCTTATCCGGAGCTGCTATATATTGAGACTGTTTAAATAGCCTTTCTTTTCTTAAAAACTCACCTCTTAAATTAAATGAATTCCCTTCTTTTTCAATAGAAAGTCGGATATCTTTGTCTCTTTTCCAACCTTCATCGAATGATGGACGATATGAACCATTATACAATTCAATGATACCCTCACGAATTTCGTATCTATAAGCTTTAGTATATGTTCCCGCCCATGCTTTTCTATCTATCAACCATGCTTCTATTACAGCTCTACCTGTTATTTTAGAATCATTTTCAGGAAAAAAAATTAATGTCCATATATAAGAATTGTCTTTACTTCCCTCTCCTTCAGGCACCTCTGTCCATCCAACACCAAATTGATTACTCCCTAAAGCGTTGTCTATCCTGACAGTAAATGCAGTGGAAGGGTCATCAAGCAAATTAATGAATTCTTCTTGTTGCGATTCATTTAATGATGCCCCGATACAAGAACATTTTGATTCGCCAAATAACAAGAACAATAATAGAAAAGTACAGACAATGACAATTGCCTTAGTTTTTGTTCCCGCATTGGTAAATTTTCTATATAAGCTATGGACTAAAGATGATGCCTTGTCCTTTTTTTTATTCCAATCGGTATTTTTAACTTCTTCTATTGTCTCTTGCAACTTTGGCTGAACTTTTTCTTCAACAAGTTTCTTTCCTTGTTTTGTTAGTTCATCTGCTTTGGATGCCAATTTGTCTTTGGCATCCTGCATTTCTTTCTTTAGACCTTTCAAATATGGTTTACCGTTTTCATCAAGAAATGGCTCGCCACATTTGGGACAAAACTTTTGTCCATCCTTCTGTTCAGTTCCGCACTTTTTACAAAACATAGTACATAATTTATCTCAACCTAAAAATAATGTCAACCGTTTGTTCAGACTTAACATTTACACCTCCACTCTGCGCAGGTTGCCACTTGGGCATTTTAGAAACAATCCTTAATGCCTCTTCATTCAAATATCGAGCGACAGGTCTTTTTAAACGTATATTTGTGAGACTCCCATCTTCTTCGACTGTAAAAACGACAGTGACTGTACCTTGTATTCCATTCTCAGCAGCTCTTGCAGGATACCTCATGGTCGAAGCAATAAACCTTCTCATTGCAGATTCTCCACCAATGAATTGCGCCGCTGTAGGTTTTGTCGAAGTAGTCGTGATGGTTTTAGCCTCAGCACGAAAATCATCTGTATTGGAAATAGTACAATCTAAAGTGCAACGTCCATTCTTATCTACAAAGCCATTTTTTCCGTCACGCTTCACCTTAGCAATTCCATACGAAAATGGTTGAGCCTCATCATAATCTATCTGACCAATCAGTTTACCCTGTTTGTTTATATATCCATACTTATCATTTTGCTTTACTATCCCAATGCCATCACTGTAGTCAATAGCATCGTCATAGATGCAATTAACTACTAATCTGCCATCAGCACTAACAAATCCATATCGTCCATTTTTCGCAACCTTGGCCATGCCGTTACTGAATGCGTATGCTTCATCGTATTCTGTAGGAATTACAATCTTCCCTAATTTGTTCATATATCCCTTCTTTGGCTCGCCGTCTAATGCACATTCATGTACAACGGCAAGTCCTTCAGAAAAATCTTCAAATTCGCAGTAGTCCTCTCCAAATCCCGATAGTGATTGAAATACCACAATCCTACCATTAGAATCCATAAAACCACGTCCTTCATTTGTTTCAACAGTGGCAATATTGTCCTTGAAATCCTCGCCATTAATTAACGTAGAAGGTTGCAGACGTGCTCCATTTTTTCTAACATAGAAATGGTCTGACTCAATTTGAGCACATGCCAAACCACTACTAAAGTTTCTCATCCCATCATATTTGGCAGGGATAATCAATTGTCCATTAATATTATATGCTCCATATTTACTTCTATCGACATAAACAAGTGCCATACCGTCTTTGTAGTCCTCAATGATATTAGGCTGATACGGCACCACTAATCTACCTTGTTTATTAACTATTCCGTATTGACCATTAAATGTAACAGCCAATCCATCATGGAAATCATTAGCACCCATTAGATGTTCATTAGTAACATATTGTCCATTGGTATTTACAAAACCACCTTGACCATCCTTTTCCACTTTTGCCATGCCACTACTGAAAGGTTTGGCAAAACTATACTCAAATGGTGTAACAGCCTCGCCTCTAAAATTAACATAGCCCCATTTGCCATCAATACAAACATTTAAAAATCCCTCACTAAACTCACCAACAGATGTTGCTTTGTCAATAACTGAGGCAATCTTATTGATATTGTATTCAACGTTGGCATTTTGAGCGTTCACAATTTGAACTACTCCCATCAGCATCACTGATACTAAAACTAAAAACCTTTTCATAAGCGCATTTGTTTATTTTTGTTATTGATAATCAAATTATTAGTAATAATGTACTATCTAAGTTTAAAGCCATTACTTCTGTCTTGTTCCCTTGCTGCCGACAGACCTTTATACAGATAACCATCTACAATATACAAATCAGTTCCATCAGACATCAGTATATATGTTACGCCATCCTTCTTAGTCCATTGGCCATGATGTATAGGCTCGTTTCCATATGCTCTATCAAAGACCGAGTTACCTTTGTTTGCGTAGTCAGTCAATTCCAATTCAAGTGTACTATTGCTATGTAATCGCAAAGTATATGTGTTATTGACGGCATCGGTATAAGTATATGTGCCACTACCATCACAGCCCATACAAGTCCATAGGAAATACAGAATCAGTAGGATAAGTCCATATTTAATTAACACTTTCATATGTATGCTATTACTGCTTTTCAAAATAGTAACCTTGTCCCGCTTCTAATCTCTTTGAAGATTTATCCATATGATAATACATTCCACTTCCTGATTCTGTCATTATATCATCACCCTGAATATGATAAGTGCCATAATAAGAAGTCCCATCTCCGGGGATTTCTCTAATGTGGTCGCCAACTATTTCTACTTGCATGTTACCATAGGGAGTAACACACGTCCATGTGCCTTGAATCCAAGAAGGTGCCCTGTCTGAATCATTACTACTACCCGATGATTCCTCATATTCATATGAACCTTTTTCTTCTACGCTACTGCGATAATCATGATTTAGTGGCCCCCACAAATACAATATAACAAGCATTGCGGCTCCAATCCATGATATAATATTTACTACAGACGCATCATTTGAGTCATATTCTTTGGCCTTACCTTCCGAATCTGACAATGTAAAACCAAAAAGAGTAAAAGCAATAAGAGCGAATAATATTAGATAGATATACCACCAAAAAGAGAAACCAAATCCTGCTCTAACAAAAGTGAAGACTATGGCAATAACAATAATCCACATTCCCCCTTTTGCTATACGTACTACTTTTTTCTTTTCATTTGGGGTTAGAAGCCGAGTTCCGTTTTTTTCATTCTCGTTTCTCTGCTCTTGCGTCTGCTCTTTTTCGGCAGGGGCATTCATCTCTTCTACTTTATCTTCCGTAAGACAGACTTCATGTGAGTTGTTGGCTTCTAATTGCTCCATATCACTGAATGGAGTTCCACATTTGGGACAAAACTTATGTCCATCCTTTTGTTCTGTTCCACACTTCTTGCAATACATAATCCAATAATTTAGGTTTGTTAGTAATCGTTTAAGTAAGCCCATTATCATAAGGAGACAGAAAAAGAAAACGTGGACTAATAACTTCGTCTACGCTTTCAGATGGTATTGGGGAAAACCTTATGTACGCATTTACGAGTAAAAGCCCACGCCATCAGGCGTGAACCGTCTACTTTTACTCTTACGTACTTTCTTCTAAATTCCCCAATTCGTCTGAAAGTAAGAATCAAAAGCTAACGCTTCAATTTCTATACGTCTTTATCTCTTCTATGTCATAATCACATCGTTTTATATTAATACTGCTGCAAATATACGAAAATCTTGGAATAGTTCCAAGGTATTTGAAGAATATTTCACAATTTATGCACAATTACCCTTAAAATGTGCATTAAAAGAAGTTGAAAAAGAAATATAACGCTGCATATCTCGATGGAACGCCCTTGGCGTAACCAATGGTATGATTATTGCTATCTCTAACAGTTCCATCACTCTCAACTTTACCAAGCGTTGAGTTATTACGACTTCTAACAACGCCATTGCTTTCAACTTTTCCTATGTATGAGTTATTGGAATCTCTGACATCACCATTGCTACTAATCTTTCCTAACAGATGGTTGTTGGAGTCTCGAATATCGCCATTACTGTTTATCCTTGCAATAACAGAGTTGTTGCTATTTCTAACAGTACCATCATTATCAATCTTGGCCACCACAGAATTGTTGGTATTCCTTATTGTCTGTGCTGAGCATAGTCCAACACAGAGCACCATCAAGAAACTGAGTATAATCCTTCTTTTCATCTTCAATTATTATTGGTTGCTGCAAAGTTAGCGATAATTCCTGAAATGACAATGAAATGAAAAGAAAAAGTACCATTAAACAATAATGATTGTATTGAGTTTCCTTTTGCTCAGTAGTCTTGACAGAGCCTTTCTTCCGTCCCAACTTCCCACCATTACGAATGTACTGAGCACGCCCCGAATTTAGGCGGTACTTGATATTCTCCCTTTCGAGTTCGCTACAAGTTGAAAGTGTTGCAATCATTATGGCTGAGAAAAGGGATGGTTTACCATCTTTATCAAAAAGCGAAAACTGTTCCTTCTGTAGATAAAGGTTGATACAATTGTCTTTCAGTTCCTTCACAGTTGAAAGCACCTCAAAGGCA
>CACYKE010000036.1 GCA_902774925.1 uncultured Prevotellaceae bacterium
GACTAAATTCAACGATGTCAAAGAACAATTTGGTCCCCTCATTCCGGGGCTATTTGATTAATATTTAACTCGTCCCAATTTTAACGGGACACTAATGATATAAATTATTGAACAATGAAAAAGATTCTGATGGCCGCAGTTGCCTTAATCTGCATGACAGTGACAAGTGTAGTATTTTCTTCTTGCGGTGACGACAAGGACGACAACAAGAAGACTGTTGTTTACTACAAGTATGCAGATCTAGAGAGCATGCAGTGTGTCCAGAGTGACGAAGGTCGTGCACAGTTTCAGGAATTTACTGTGGACCTGGCAGGTGTTCTCTCTTCAATTCAGTCGCGTGAAGTCACTGACGATGATGTTATTAATCTGACCCAGAGAGTTGTTGACATGTATAACAACAAGATGATTGAAGGCACATTCAAACTGCAGACCTCTCGTAACGCATCCGACTGGAGTACTCTCAAGAGGTTTACATTAACTGCTGACCCCAAGTATAAGAATTAATAGGCAGATCGCGCGAGGGCAAGGGACTGGCACTAGCCATCTTGTCCAAATATGTATAAAAATCCGCATAGCCGTATGGATTATGCGGATTATTTCGTATCTTTGCAAGCGAATTGGTCGAGACTCAACTTTTGTTAAAACTGAGTGCAAAGATAGCATTTTTCAAACAATTATTCGTATATTTGCAAAATCATTAATCTGTTTTGTGATATGAAAAGATTTTCTATAATGAAACGAATTAGTTTAACAACAAGAAAATGGATGCTGCTGATGATGATTGTCATCACCCAGAACATTTATGCAGAGAATGGTCATCGTGAAAAGTTGTCGCCATGGTTGCGCCAGCAATGTACAGTAGTGGAGCATGCTTCCAAACGTGCCAGTCTCTCAACTGGTACGGAGACAGCTGGAGAGACAATCAGTTGCATGATGGTGCTCGTGGAGAGTGCCGACGGCGAGGCATCCATCCGCCGTGCTGGTGGCATAACCTTAGGCTATGCCGACCCCGCATGGATTGTGCTCGTGCCCGCCAACCGACTCGATGCTCTCTGCCAAGAGCCGGCCATCAGCCGTGTCGAGGCCAATCCTATGCCTAAGGCACTGCTTGACGAGTCGCTTCAGAAAATCAATGTCACTGATGTCTGGGCAGGTCAGAAGGAGGGCTACGCCAGCCTGCCGCAGGCCTTTACAGGTAAGGGCGTGGTGGCGGCACTCATCGACATGGGTACGCTCTTACACCACCCCATGTTTCGTGACAACGAAGGCAACTCGCGCATCACGTGGTTCTGGGACATCAGTCGGGCATCTGCCGATGGCGAGCGGCTTGGCGTGGTCTATGACACTCCCGAGAAGGTGCTGGCGTCTACACCCATGGAAATCTTAGTCCCTCATGGTTCCCACGTGGCAGGCATCATTGCCGGCACCCGGTTCGGCGGGCGTCAGGGCATTGCCTACGAAGCCGATATCATGGGGGCTGAATTGCCCAACGAGATGTACGCCGGAGCGGAAGAAGAGGTCTCCCAATGGCTGAAGAAGGTGTTCCCTGAGCTTGCTGCTCTCGGCTTGCGTGCTAAGATGGAACAGACTGACATCATGATAGTGGCTGCACTGAAAGCCATCTTCGAACAGGCCGATGCCAAAGGCAAACCCTGCGTGGTGAACCTCAGCTATGGCTCGCGCAAATTGTGGGAACAGACACGCTCATTAGCTGAACAGGCCATTGAGAACATGCTGAAGGTGCCTGGTCACATCTTCGTGGTGGCATCGGGCAACGAAGGCTGTCAAGACGTCTATCGCGAGAAGAAGGCCGGCGAAACGCTGGATATGGACTTGGGGGAATACGCCTCAAGGTTGTTTGTCAGCTGGAAAAAGTCGGAAGGCAACCCCGTGCTGAATGTCAGTTTCGGCAGCGAGAAGGTTACCGTCGACCTGAAGCACCTCGCCGAACTGGTCAACGCATGGGATGCAGGGCAAGAGCCCGAAAAAGTGTTGAAGTATGAAGATGAGTATGGCTACTACATCCTCACCTTTATGCCCTTTTATCCGCAAACCAGCGACGACATCACGGCGCTCCTCGACATTAGGCTTACTTTCAGCGAAGGAGCCACGTACAGGGTGACATCCGACTATGCCGGCACCCTTAGCATCATGAATGAGGAAAATATGTTCTCGATGGCAAACCCAGCAGAGAGCATTGGACAATTCCCCGGTACGGTTTCAGCACCCGCATGTTTCGAATCTGTGATTGCCGTTGGAGCCATGCACTACCGACAGTATGTGACGGGTCTTGACGGACAACCCGTGACGCAGGCAGTACTGGGTAGCCAGCCCGGCACCCTGGCATGTATAAGCAGCTGTGGCCCCACACTCGACGGACGCATCAAGCCCGATGTTGTGGCACCAGGCGTCAACATCGTATCGGCCGTTCCTGTCCTGACCAATCCCGAACTGGCTGGATTGATGGTCTATAAGGAGACCAAGTTCGGCAATGAGTACGCACTGGCCACCTTTACGGGAACGTCGATGGCTGCCCCCCACGTGGCAGGTGTCGTGGCCCTGTGGTTACAAGCCAATCCGAAGCTGACGCAGAGCCAGGTGAAGGACATTATCAAGAATACATCACACCAGCGCGAGGACAAATACACGGAGAAGAACAACTTCTACGGCTGGGGCGAGATAGACGCATACGCCGGAATCCTCGAGGCACTCGGCCTGCCGACCGCCATTCCCACGTTGAGCAAGAACCAGCCCGAACGTGTCACCTTCCGCCTTGTCGGCGACGTGCTCTATGCCGACGGTGCTGACGACGGTACACCCGTCACTGTCTACAGCCTCTCGGGCACCGTGCTCCAGAACGCCACAGTACAGCAGGGCCGCATCAGCCTTAGTGGCCGCAACAAAGGTGTCTATGCCATTCAGCTCGGCACGCTCGGCTCGACACTAATTCGACTATAACAGAAGAGACTGGTACGTGTCATATAAAAATGCAGGCAAATAACTACTAATTAAAATAATATGATGAAGAAAAATCTATTCGTGTTAATCGCCATCCTGGCATGCTTGAGTGTCAGTGCGCAGGACAATGGACTAAACCCTGTTTACAAAGTACAGTTAGGAGACATTACGTATCAGAAGGGTGAGGCTAGTAAAAAGGTGACTGTGGGCAAAGTGCTCGGCGTGATTGCCGATGTGGCAGAAGGCAGAGTGACCGACATTAATAATGAAGAGTACATTCCGCTGGCTAAGAATTGCGTGAAGACAGGACTGACGCACGTTCGAAGACTGCAGGTAGTTGCGGACGAAGAGGGCGAGACGGCCAAATACCTGGTGACCGCTCAGATAACCGATATAACTGCTTCACGCAAGGTAAAGACTTACGACCGTAAGGATAGCAAGGGGCGCGAATATACAGAGACAAAGACGTACTATGGTGCAATCACATCGGTAGCACTTACCTTCAAGAACCTGCAGACCGGTGAGTTAACCACAAGCACCATCTCCGGACGTTGCTCAGAATACTCATTGGCCGGATCGGCTGACGAGGCCATCCGCACCGCACTGGGCGAATTGGCAGAGAATATCTGTGAATATTACAACGAGGTTTATCCTATTCGTGCCAACATCATTGAGCGTGGCACGGAGAAGAAAGACAAGACCAAGGAGCTATACATTGACGTTGGCAGCAGCCTTGTTGGCGAGGATGTGCACTTTGAAGTTTATGTGGTGGGACAGATTGCCGGTCGTGAAACACGCAAGCAGATTGGTAGAATCCGCATCCGCGAGACATTGGGCAGCGACATATCACTCTGCAAAGTGCAGAAAGGTGGCAAGGAAATCAAGGCCGCCTTCGACAAGGGCGATACCATCGTAGCTATCAGTACAGACTGAGCTGATGGCTTTTTCGTACCTTCGCCAACAATATGACGGTATATGTGTTTGACGGAACGATGGACGGGCTGCTGACGGCGGTGTTCGACGCATTCGCGCTGAAGGAGCAGCCAGAGCAGTTGCTGGCGGAGGGCGACGCGCTGCCGCTGTTCTGCGACCATACCTATCACGTGACGTCGGACGAAGAGAAGGCCCGACGGGTGTGGACTGGACTGGAGAAGAAACTCAGTCGCGAGGCCCTGCGACTGATTTCCGTCAGTTGGCTGTCGGAACTGCGGGAATTGAACACACCGCTGTTCCTATATATATGTAAGGTATTCCGTCAGGGGGATATCTCGCGGAACTTCGCTGATGCCGACGTGCTGGCCGTGACGAACATCGCTCGTTGCGTGCTGCACGAACAGTTGAGGATGAAGCAGTTCATCCGCTTCCAGAAAGCGAAGGACGGAACGTATCTCGCCGTCGTCTCGCCTGACCACAACGTGCTGCCCATCATCATCGACCATTTCCAGGACAGGTTTAACGACCAGCCGTGGCTGATATACGATGCGAAGAGGCACTATGGGTATTATTATGACGGGAAAACCGTCATCCGCGTGACGTTCGAGGACGAGGCTACTGTGCCGTTTGACCTGAGGAACGGCAAACTCAATGCCGACGTGCTGAGCGACAACGACCAGCTGTTCCAGGACCTGTGGCGGACTTATTTCAAGGCCATCTGCATCAAGGAGCGCATGAATCCCCGCAAGCAGTTGCAGGACATGCCGCGCCGCTATTGGAAATACATGACGGAGAAAAATTGAAAATTAAAAAATTAAGGAATTAAAAAGTGACACAGAGATACGCATTATTCTTCGACATCGACGGCACGCTCGTGAGTTTCAAGACGCACGAAATTCCTGCGTCGACCATCCTTGCGCTGACGCAGGCCAAGGCAAACGGTTCGCGGGTGTATATCGCCACAGGCCGCCCACCGCTGATTATCACCAATCTGGGCGCGATTGAGCACCTCATCGACGGCTATATCACCACCAACGGCGCGCTATGCTTCGTAGGCGATGAGATGGTCACGTGCCAGCCCATTCCCAAGGACGACGTGATGACCTGCGTGGAGGACTGCCAGAAGAAAGGTAACAGCCTCATCGTCGTAGGCCGTAAGGATGTAGCCGTCATCGACCCCAAGGGCGACGTAGACCGCATCTTCCGTCAGATGCTGGCAGTAAAGAACCTCGACAAAGCCTCACCATTGGACGTCGTGCTCCAACAGGATATCCTCCAGTTGACGCCCTTCTTCCCTGCCGACTACGAGCCCGTGCTGATGGCCCGCATGCCGCAATGCGTCTCGGGCCGCTGGCATCCGGAGTTCACCGACATCACCGCCAACGGTGCCGACAAGGGCAAGGGTATCCTGGCGATGGCCCGCCATGAGGGCTTCGACCCCAGCCGTACGATGGCCTTCGGCGACGGCGGCAACGATACGTCGATGATTCTCCAGGCCGGCATCGGCGTCGCAATGGGCAACGCCATCGACGCCCTCAAACAACAGGCCGACTACGTCACCACCTCCGTCGACGACAACGGCATCCTGAATGCCCTCAGGCACTTTAACGTAATATGATAATCAATTAACAACGACAATATGAAAACTAAAACCTTATTGGCCACGATGCTTGCGGCCGTTTTCTGCGCTCAGATGTCAGCGCAGCCGTTCCAACGCGAGAGTTTCCCTGAGGGGTCGTACCCTCCAGTGACTAACATCAACCGTAGCGGTTATCCGCGCGTGCTCAGCGACGGCAGCGTGATGTTCCGCGTGCAGGCTCCGCAGGCCCAGCAGGTACAGATAGACCTGTGCGGCAAGAAGTATGACATGACGAAAGGCGAAGGCGGCACATGGACGGTGACCACCAAACCGCAGGTGCCTGGGTTCCATTATTACTCGCTGGTGGTCGATGGTGTATCAACGGCCGACCCCGCCAGTCAGTCGTTCTTCGGTTGCAGCCGCTGGTCGAGCGCCATAGAAATCAAGGAGGCGGGTTGCGACGACTTCGAGGTGCAGGATGTGCCGCACGGCGAGGTGCGCACCGTCTATTATTACTCCAAGGTCGATGAGGCTTGGCGTCCGCTGATGGTCTATACGCCTGCGGGCTACAACGAGAACCAGCAGGCGTA
This sequence comes from uncultured Prevotellaceae bacterium, assembly GCA_902774925.1. Taxonomy (GTDB): domain Bacteria; phylum Bacteroidota; class Bacteroidia; order Bacteroidales; family Bacteroidaceae; genus Prevotella. The sequence continues at coordinate 6,061 of CACYKE010000036.1, forward strand.
TCCCGTGGTTTATATCCAGCACGGCGGTGGTGAGGACCATCGCGGTTGGATGGAACAGGGTCGCACGGCGCAGATCATGGACAACCTGATTGCTGCCGGCAAAGCCGTGCCGATGATTGTGGTCAGCAGTAACAGTAATGTGCAGTCGCGTAATGGCGGCTTCGGCGGCGGCTACAGCTGGCAGGGTATGCAGACCTTCCGCTCAGAGATGATTGATAACATCATCCCGTTTGTCGAGAAGACCTACCGCGTCAGGAAAGACCGCAAGAGCCGTGCGATGTGCGGCCTGTCGATGGGTGGCGGACAGTCGTTCTACATTGGTCTGCGCGACCCGGAGGTGTTTGCCAATGTGGGCGTTTTCTCCACGGGTATGTTCGGCGGCATTCGCGGCGCCTCGAATTTCGATTTGGAGAAGGAGGTGCCAGGCATGCTGACCGATACCAAGACGTTTAACAAGCAGTTCGACGTGTTCTTCGTGAGCTGCGGCGAACAGGACCCTCGCATCGAATATACCCGCAACATCGTGAAGACCATGCGCGACGGTGGTGTCGAGGTGCGCTTCAACTCCTATCCCGGCGACCACGAATGGCAGGTATGGCGCAAATCGCTGCACGAGTTTGCACAATATCTGTTTAAATAAGCAACAATCATCATGGCAAGCAATACCGATTTTGTACAGTACATCGCCGACCAGTGTAGTGGTGCAGGCGAGATTATGACGAAGAAGATGTTCGGCGACTACGGCATCTATTGTGACGGGAAAATCTTTGGACTCATCTGCGACGATTGTTTCTATCTGAAACCCACAGATGCCGTCCGACCGCTGTTGCGCGTCGTTGATATGCGTCCACCCTACGATGGCGCCAAGGACTACTTTTACATTGCCGACGTCGACGACCGCGACTACGTCTCACTCCTCGTCCGCGAGACCTGCAAGGCCCTGCCTGAACCAAAGCCGAAAAAAACATAGAGAATATGAGAATCGATCACGTAGCGTTATTTTGCAAGGATCTGGTGCAGATGCGCCAGTTTTTTCTCGATTACTTCGAGGTGGCAATCTAAGCTCCAGATGACGGAGCGGGGACTAAAGTCGCTTGATAACAGGCACTTACGGCACGATAAGGGAGGGTTATTTGCTGAATTTTCACGAGAATTCAGAGGTTTAAAGGCACTTCTTTAGTGGTTAACCCTAGGTAAAGTCTTGAATTTTCGTGAAAATTCAGTGCTTTATGGCATACTTTTTGCTGTTAAGTCTATTGTAAGAATGGACTTTAGTACTATGTGAATGACGAACAGGCTTAGGATGCGCTATCTGTCCTCGGAGCCGTTATCAACGACCACCTGCGCCGAGGCGACAAGGTGCGCCTGAGGAACTGGGGCATGATGAAACTGGAAATAGAGAGCGACAACGTGGACAGCCCCGAGCAGTTCAAGCCCCGCAAGCACATCCGCGGCGTCCGTCTCCACTTCCTGCCCGAGAGTTACAAGGGCAAGCCCGAACTCTATCAGGACATCGAGTACGTAAAGGTGAAGTAGACTTACTTTCGCTCGGAAATAAAAAGAAAAACGAGTTTTCCTTTTGCATTTTGCTCACTTATTCGTAACTTTGCAGGGCAATGACGATGAAAAAGCTCATTATCTCAATGTTCGTCCTATTGACTGCGGCGGAAGGGGCTCTGGCACAGGGACTGCTGGAGCGCTACAACGTGACCAATCTGGACGTGCGTGCAGGACTACCACATAACCACGTGAACGGCATCTTCGCGGACAGCCGCGGCTTTGTGTGGATTTCGAGCTACGGCGGCGGGGCGGTACGTTACGACGGCTATACTTATATGCGGCCGAACCTGAAGACTCGTAGGGGCAGCATCAGCAATTCGTGCAAGGGCTTTGCCGAAGACCGTCACCACCGGCTGTGGACGGTCTACGACGAGAATGTGACGGTGATGGACATGGTGACGATGGGCCGCACGGTACCCCGATACGGCAAAGGTGACATCAGCCGTCTGCTGGCAAAGGAGTCGGTGCGGGTGTACTGCGACACGAAGGGCGCCCTATGGCATGTGACGCGCGACAGCATCTTCCGCTATACCTTCAACGACGACGGCAGCGTCCGTCATATCAGCGCCGCCGCCTATCGGGGCAACACACCTGACATCAACATCCGCGACATCGACCAGAACGGTACAATATGGATGAGTGTTGTCGACGGCCTGTTCCGCGTGTGCGACATTGGCGGACGACTGGAATACCGCGAGATAGCCCCCGCCCTAAGCCAGCTGCGGGGACTGTACGTCACCGACCTGCTGCGACGGGGTAACGACATCTGGATATCGACCAACCAGGGACTGTACGTCTACGACCCATACAACTCGACACTGCGCAGCTACCGACACACTGCCGATTCGCGTTCGCTGTCGCACGACTATACCACCTCGCTGGCTTTAACCAGCGACGGACGCCTGCTGGTAGGTACGCTGCGAGGACTATGTGTGCTGGACGATCAGACGGATACGTTCCAATGCTGGAATTCGTCGACACCGGGCTGTCCGATGGCCAGCGATTTCGTCCACCAGCTACTGGTGTACGGACATAAGCTATGGATAGCCACCGAGACGGCCGGCATCATCAAACTATCGCCCAAACCGCTCATGCTGCGCAATTATGTCAATGACCCTCGGGATCCCCGCTCGCTGTCGCCCCATCCCGTGAACGCCATGCGTGTAGAGCCCGACGGCACGCTATGGGTTGGCACGGTGGAAGGCGGACTGAACCGCAGGGTACAGGGCGGCTTTGAGCACTGGACGACCCACAATTCAGGACTGGTCCACAACTCCGTGTCGGTGCTGGAGGGCGACGGTCACGGGCGGCTGTGGATAGGCACTTGGGGCGGTGGTGTGAATACAATAGACCATCAAGGTGAAACAATAACCATCCGTCCTTTGGCCATGCCCGACAGCATGGTGGGGCAAACGAACTACATCGGGGCGCTGGCTTACGACCGACGGCACGATGCCCTATGGATAGGGTCGAACGACGGAGTGTTTCTATACAATCTGAAGACTGGACGGCTGGAAGACCCCTTTGAGGGCAACCGCGAGATACGTGGCTGCATTGGTTCGCTGATAGACCATGAACAGCAGCTGTGGATGGGGTGTCTGTCGGGCGTCATCGTTATTGACCTGAAAAGCGATGGAGGCATTGCCCGTGGCGGTCGGAGATTCCGTGTCCGCCATCTGCGCCATAAGCTAAACCACCCTGAGTCGCCAGTGGTTGACAAGATTACCTGTTTCTGCGAGGCGAAGGATGGTACGCTGTGGCTGGGCAGCAACGGTTATGGACTGTATAGGAGATGTAAGAGATTAGAGGCAAGAGATAAGAAGGGAGATGGCAGCGGTAAGATGGAGGAAGCGTTTGAAGTGCTGACGACAGACGACGGACTGGCTAATAATTCGGTGAAGGGCATTGTGGAGGACATGCAGGGGCGGCTATGGATAACCACCAACAACGGTCTTTCCATCTACACTCCCGACACCCACACCTTTACCAACTATGGCGAACGCGAGGGTCTGTCTGGACAGCAGTTCTATTGGAACTCAGCTGTGAAAGGCTCCGACGGAGCCATCTATGTGGGCAGTACGGCAGGGTTAACGGAAATACGTGGCGAAAACAGCGAGGCCGACTATCCCGTTCACCTGACCTTTACACAGCTGTTGGTAGACAACCAAGAGGTGACATCGGCAGACGAGGGTATTCTCGACGCAGACATCTCACAGGCCCGCTGCATCCGTCTGCACGAGTCGAACAAATCGTTTGCCATCAGTTTCTCGACGCTGACCTACGAAGGCGACGTACAGGGACACTACAGTTACAGAATGAAGGGATTTGATGACGAATGGACCATACTGACGCCCGGAGAACACTCGGTACGCTACACCAGTCTGAAACCAGGCACCTACACCTTTGAAGTGGCCTATGCTGCCAAAGGCTCCGACAACCGTCACGTCATCAGCATCAACATCGTCGTGAAACCCTATTTCTGGAAAAGCTGGTGGTTTGTCATCATCGTCACCTTAGCCGTCGCCGCTCTGCTGCTCTGGCAGCTCAGACAGCGCATGGAGAAGTTGCGCCGTCAGGAAGCCGAGAAACTGATGGTTCCCATCCGCAAGGCCATGGACGAAGCCGACGACCCCGAACAGCTGCAGGCGCGCATACAAAACATCCTTGACGCCCACGAGCACCTGAAAAAGAGCTACCGCCGCAGTGTGGAGGCCGACAAACAGGAATCCCTGCAGGTTAAGACCTTCATGGAGCGTGCTACGGCGACGATGGAGCAGCACTACATGGATAGCACCTTCGGCATCACTGAGTTTGCCGAGGCGATGGGCATGAGCCGCAGCCTTCTGGCGAAGCGCCTGAATGCCGAAACGGGACAGAGTACGGGTCAGTTTATCCGCAACTACCGTCTGACCGTTGCAAAGAAACTGCTGTTGGAGAATATGGCCAACAGAAACATTACTGAAATAGCCTACAAGGTTGGATTCAACGACCCGAAGTACTTTACGCGCTGTTTCACCCATCGTTACGGAAAAAGTCCGAGTACTTATGCCGAAGAGGACGCTTCGGTGGACTGAAATAGCGAAAAACACACAAAAAAAAGGGGTAAGAATCGACAAATCACCATTTTGTCCACCCAATAAACTGTTTTGTCCACCTAATTTTGGGCAATAGTTCCTATCTTTGCCGCCAGTAAAATACATTACTAATAAACTTAATTCTAACAAAACAATTTACAAATGAGAAAACAAGCATTATTCTCTGCGATGCTGATGTTGGGACTGGCAGGAGGTCTGACCATCTGTCCTGTTCCGGCAATAGCGTCAGTGGCCCAGCAGACCTTGAAGGTCAGCGGCCAGGTTGTTGACCATGACGGTGAACCGCTCATCGGTGCCACTGTCAAGGTGAAGGGTGCCCAATCGGGTGCAATTACCGATTACGACGGTAACTTCTCGTTGGATGTTCCGGCAGACGGTATCATCGTGATTAGCTACGTTGGTTACAAGGATCGTGAGATTGCCGTACGCGGACGCGCGAACCTTAATCAAATTGAACTCGAGGCCGATGACAATGTTCTCGAACAGGTGGTCGTCGTCGGTTACGGTACGCAGAAAAAGGCCGACCTGACGGGTTCTGTGTCTATCGTCAATGCTGAGGAGCTGAAGCGCGTGTCGAACTCGAACATCTCTACGATGCTGGAAGGTAAGGTGGCCGGTGTGCAGATTACCTCTGACGGTCAGCCTGGTGCCGACCCATCAGTACGTATCCGTGGTATTGGTTCTTTCGGAAGTACTGCTCCTCTCTATGTCATTGACGGTGTGCCCATGGGTACGACCATCCGTGATTTCTCGCCGAACGACATCGAGACCATTCAAGTGTTGAAAGATGCTTCGGCAGGTGCTATCTACGGTTCCCGTGCTGCCAACGGTGTGGTAATCATCACGACGAAGAGCGGTAAGAAAGATCAGCCCCTGAAGGTGGACTATAAGGGATATTTTGGCGTTGACTGGATTCCCAGTAGCACATACGACATTATGAATGCCGACCAGTATAGTGATTATCTTGGTCATGCAGCAGCTAATTCCAATACGCCCCTGCCCAGTGGCTATAGTCTAGGAGCGGATGGCAAGTACCATTTCATGGACAATACCAATACTGATTGGTTCAAGGAGGTGTTTAAGACTGGTACACGTCAGAACCACAATGTCAATCTGAGCGGTGGCGGTGCACACAACACCTATAACGTAGGTCTCGACTATTTCCAGCAGAAGGGTACGTTGGAAGGTGCTGGTCCTAACTATAATCGTTTCACGGCTCGTGTGAACAATATGATGGAGACTAAGTTTATCCAATTCAATACCAGTCTGGTTTACTCACACTCCAACCAGGACGGTATGGGTCTTTCAAATGCCAATGAGTATGTACAGGGTCTCTATGGCGACGTGACCAACGTGCTGCGTGGTACATTGCTGATGCAGCCTACTATCAAGGCATACGATGAAAGCACATGGTATTTGGACGATGTGGTGCCTGCTGCCAAGAATTACAAATACGATGCCTACGGCTATGGTGTTTATTATAATGATATCCATGGTGATATCTCTGCTTCGAACCCCTTGCTTGTCAACAACATGCTGACCCGTAATACCATTGTAGATCGTATTGTTGCTACAGGTTCGGCTGATGTGAACCTGCTGAAGATGATTGGTTTGGATAGCAAGAATCACAAGCTGAACTACAAACTCAATCTCTCATATAGCAAGACCAATGCCCAGGATAAGACTTGGGTTGCAGCCTGGATTCAGAGCAACCGTGTATATCTCGACAAGAGCAACGAGCGCCTGACAGAGAATAAGCGTACTTATTCAGACTTCCTGGTTGAGAATACACTGACATGGGATGGAAACTTCGGTTTACACCATATTAATCTCTTAGGCGGTATCACCTACGAGGAGGAGAATACCCATCTTTTGAATGCATGGGGTATCAACCTCACAGAACCCTATTATCTCCATCCCCAGAAGGCCGAGACACGTGAATCAGAGTCGTATGAATATAAGCATGCTCTGACATCATTCATTGGTCGTCTGAACTATGACTACGATGGCAAGTATCTGTTCTCGTTTGTTATTCGTCGTGATGGTAGCTCACGTCTTACGAAGGATATCCGCTGGGGGACTTTCCCATCAGTATCTGTAGGTTGGCGTTTTGATAAGGAAAAGTTCTTCCCTATCGATCGTAACATTGTTAATCTGTTTAAGGTTCGCGCCAGCTATGGTGAACTTGGTAACGAGAACATCGGTGAGTATGCTTATCAGTCAGTGTATCGTCCAGGCTATATGAGTTATAGCTTTGGTAATACAGTTGTCTACGGTTCGTCTATTGAAGATTACGTGAACAATCAGCTTGCATGGGAGAAGAAATCAACGACCAATGTCGGTATCGACCTGGCTATGTTCAACAATCGCTTGGAGTTCACTGCCGAGTGGTATAAGAACAAATCGACAGACCTGTTGTACTCTGTTCCTGTTCCTGCCAACGCTGGTGTAAGAAACGAGTCTGTGACCATGAATGCCGCCTCTATGGAGAACAGCGGTTTCGAGTTCTCTGCAACTTATCGTAACCGTGACCACGCTCTGAAGTGGCAGGTATCAGCCAACCTGAGTACGCTGAAGAACAAGGTTACCAAGCTCGGTTTCGGCGAGGAGTCGTATATCACTGGTGACTATGCTACTTTCGTAGGTGAGGAGGTTGGTCAGTTCTATGGCTATGTATATGAGGGTATCGCCCGTACACAGGCCGACCTTGACGACCATGCCAACGATCTTGGCAATCATGTCACTCAGACAGGTGCACAAATAGGTGACTGTCTGTACAAGGACGTGAACAACGACGGCATTATCAATGGTTCCGACCGCGTCGTTCTCGGCAGTGGTCTTCCCAAGGTGAATTTTGGTATCAGTGCTCATCTGGAGTACAAGAATTTTGATCTTAGCATCTCAACCTTTGGTGCCTTGAACTATCATGTTTCCGATGGTATCTATAACAGTCTGAACTCCTGTTACGGTTGGGCTAACAAGGATGTTGCCATTGGTGATGCCAACCGCTATTCCGAGGATGGTTTGACCTATATCTCAAGTGTTCCCCGTACCTATATTGTAGCCAACGGTGAGGCTTGGAACGACTACTTCAGCGATCGCAAGATCCAGAATGCTGCTTATTGGAAGATTGCTAATATCGAATTGGGCTACAACTTCCCCGACAAGTGGTTCAAGGGTGTTGTCTCTGGCGTTCGTGCATACGTTTCTGCCCAGAATCTCCATACCTTTACTAAATATAAAGGTTATAATGTGGACTATGCTGGTGGCACATTCACTCCAGGTTACAACTGGTGCTCATATCCTAGTGCACGCAGCTTCATGGCTGGTATTCTTTTCTCATTCTAATATATAAAAGAGGTAATTATTATGAAACTATATAAATTTTCATTTGCCCTGATGTTGGGCATCGGCACGCTGACTTCGTGTAGCGATAAGTTGGAGCTGACCAACCCCAACGACCCGACTACAGGTACTTTCGGCAATACTACTCAGGACTTGGAGGATGCAGTCATTGCCTGTTATCATCATACCCGTATGGAGGGTACCTACGCCCGTGTAGGTTATACTTTGGAGTGCTGTCGTGGTGACGAGGTTTGGAACGTGGCTCAGTCATGGAACCACTTGTCAGCTGACAACCTGAATGTTTCCATTGACAATAGTGAGGTAGCATGGATCTGGCGCGACTGGTTCTATGTTATCAACATTACAAATTTCGTGATCACCAAGTGTGGCGAAGATGACAGCGCACTCTCTGAGGCTATGAAGCGCATCAAGGGACAGGCCCTCTTCATCCGTGGTCTGGCATATTACAACCTTTCCAATTTCTATCAGAATCCTCCCCTCATTCTGGATTACAACTCATATTCTTCTCTTGAAGGACTTTATGCAGCCAATCACGAGGAGGGTGAGACCGATCCTAATGCACAGTATGACAGAGTGCTCGATCAGGTCGAGAAAGACTTCTCTGAAGCTATGACGCTGCTGCCAACCCGCGATGCGGGTGGCGAGTGGGCCAAAGGTCGTGCCACCAGCGGTGCTGCTGCTGGCTACTACGCCCGTGCTCTGATGCAGCGCCACAAGTACAGCCAGGCTCTCACCGTGCTGAAGGATATCATCGCTGGTAACTATGGCCACTATGAGCTGATGAAGAACTATGGTGACAACTTCCGTGAGGGCAGTGCTTACGAGAACAATGCCGAGAGCCTCTACGAAGTACAGTTCCTGGACTATGGCTCTCAGGGGTCGGACGACGAGTGGACACCAGTGAACATCAGCAAGAATGCTTCTCAGGGAAATGCCTTGGAGGCAAATTTCGCTCCCGCAAGTACAGGTAGCTGGCAGGACTTGGCAGCTGCTCCCTGGCTCTATTGGCTCTTCAAGGAAGGTGATAAGACCAAGGATGGTAAGCTCGACCCACGTCTGTATTGGACACTTGGTACATACGAGACAGACTGGGAAACCTATTCCGACGGTTTGGGAAATATGTGTTACACGGAAAAGATGTCTGACGAGAACCCTGCTGTTGTCAACACGGTCAATGGTGGTATTCCCGTTGCCAAATACACCAACTTCCGCACAGGTCTTTATGCCTCGGTGGTTACAGGTCTGAAGTGTGGTATCAATATTCGTATTATGCGCTATGCTGACGTGTTGCTACGTGCTGCTGAGTGTGAGAATGAGGTCAGTGGTCCTACCCAGCAGGCTATTGACTGGATTAACGAGGTGCGTCGCCGTGCCAACCTGAACGATTTGTCGCTTGCCGACTTCAATACTGCCGACAAGCTCTTCGAGCAGATTGCCAACGTCGAGCGTCCCAAGGAGTTCGGTTGTGAGGCAGGTCGTTGCTACGACCTTATCCGTTGGGGCTTCTTCCACGATGCCAACCGCCTGCAGCAGTTGAAGGAGCATGGTGCTTACAAGCTCGCTGCTGATGTGAAGGAAAAGATTATCTATGGTGCTTCTGGCGTTGCGAGTACTTTCGACAAATACCAAAAGGGTCATGAGTATTTCCCCGTCTATCAGAACTATATGAATGTGAACTCTAGCCTCGTGGGTAACTCTGCAAATAAAGATTTGGACAACTCTGTGTACTTTACCAAGAATGGTTGGACTGTTCATCCTGTAGTTGATTTGAGCAAATAACAATAAAACCTTTAATAGATAAAGATTATGAAATATCTCAATAAATTTGTTTCAGCTCTTTTTGTTGCAACACTTGGCATCATGACGTTGGCAAGTTGTGAAGGTGCTGATCTTTACAAGATAAATGCCCCTGACTGGCTCTCAGAGAAGGGCGGCGATGAAGACGAACCCGAGCCGGAGGAAGAACTGGTGGGCCAGATGGAAGATGTGTATAACATTGGTAAGGAAGATATGTCCTCTGGTTTCTGGACGTTGGGTAAGACGTACGTGGTTCCTGCTGGTGCAAAATGGCAAGCTCAGTTTAATCTGACTGTTAATCCTGATAATAAGTATTATAAGAACTTCTATGTTGTGCTGAATGCATGTACTAATGCTGAGACAGGAGAGCTGGGTGATGAATATGGTGTTATCCGTTATGATAATGATCCGTCTAAAAACTCTGAGTGGAATACGACAGGAACAGAAATCGACCGCAGTCTCGTTGGTGGAAACTTTACCAATTCATCTCCGACAGAAGGTGATAACCAGGATGTGGATGCCTCCGTTCAGAAGATGAATGGTAAGATTACGCTGACCGTTGACCGTACGGACGGGGGGCTCTTCATCAAAATGACTAATGGTACGTTGACAAAAACTTATACTCAAACAACTTCGTTCCCCTCAACAGGAGCAGACGTACCTTTGGCATGTCGTATCGGCGTGGAGGGATCTTTGGTTAGCTTCATCTCTACTAATATTGAACCTATCGGTGGATGCACTTCTGCCAACGACAAACAGCCACTTTCTATGGAGTTGACTGGCGTTCCCACAGAGGTGCTTGTTGGCACTGATCTTGCAGAGGCTATGGCTAATGTGACGGCTACGGTGACGTTCGATGAGGGTGTTACTGCTAACGTCACGGCTGCCGACCTGCTGTTCGAGGCTATTCCTAATATGGAAGACTTGGGACAGAAGACGCTTGTCGTAATCTATAACAAGACGTTCAAGGGTGCAAATGCCGACAGGCCTATTATGGCTTCGAAGACGTTCAGCGTCGTAAAGGAACTCTCTGCATTCACACAGACTGTTGTTGTCCCGACTCCACTCGTCCTGGGTGCAGAGGATAACAGTACCGGCTGGTGGGGCGCTCATACGGAGAATATCAAGGTAGAGCCGAAGGAGACGAAGGTCACGAGCTTCACCAATCACACTTCGGGTGTTGCCAACTGGAACAACTTCGTCATCGTGCTCTGCAAGGCCAGCAATGCGGAGTATGCGGTGGTGCGTGCCGACAACTATGGCTGGGGCGATGGCTACGCAGCATGTACTCCAATTGGAGGCTTCGCCGATGACGATGCATGGGCTGCATGGCGTGCCGACATGGAGGGTGCCAAGGTTACCACGTATGTGACCAATAATGGCGATGGTACTGCCGATGTCAAGGCTGTCATGGTTGGCAATAGCGGAAATGTCTATCAGCAGGAGTACAAGGGCATCAACACGGTTGATCCGGATGACTTCTACTTCCGCTTCACGGTGGATGGCTGTCACCTCGTATTCGACCAAGAGGTGGGTGCACCCGACTGTTCTACAGGTTGGTGGGGAGCACACTCTACGAACATCCAGGTGACAGGTCATCAGGTGTGTACCGTCAACTTCACGAACTATTCGTCATGTGCAAACAACTGGAACAACTTCGTCATCGTGCTGTGCAAGGCAGACAATAGTGAATATGCAGTCGTTCGTGCCGACAACTATGGTTGGGGTGATGGCTATGCTGCATGTACTCCAAGTATGGAGAACGGAAGAGACTGGGATGTTTGGCGTCCAGCGATGAATGGTGCAAAGGTTTCTGCCAAGATCGTGAATAACGGCGACGGCACTGCTGACATCAAGGTTGTGATGCATGGCAACAATGGTGTTGACTATACTCAGGATTATATCGGTATCAACACTATTGATCCTGATAACTTCTACTTCCGATTTACTGTCGACGGCAGTTACATCGTATTTGAATAAGAAATTGTCAATTGTCAATTTAAAAAAGAACCGTATTATGAAATATATATCTAAACTATTAGCGCTGTTTGCCATCGCAATGATGGCAACAGCCTGTAGCGACAACCTCAACGAGGTGAATTATCCCTTGACGGTGACTACCCCGTCTGTGACTTCTGTTTCTGGTAGCTCTGCCATTGTGACTGCAACGGCTACAGGTTCTCACATCATCCATCGTGGTGTATGTTACTCAACTTCACCAAATCCTACGATCGGTAATGATAAGGTGTATTCTGCCAGTAAGGAAATGGTTCTGACCATTGGCGGTCTTGCTAAGACCACGACCTACTACGTTCGTGGTTTCGCACAGACCAGTTATGAGGTGGAGTATTCAAATGAAGTGTCGTTTACAACGACCTCTTCTGAATCTGCTGACGACGACCCCCAGACCGAGGGACCGTCGGCACTGAAGCGTGTCAGCGTTCATGACCCGAGCGTGGTTTGGGATCCGTCAACAAGCAGCTATTACGTCTTCGGTTCTCACCGTGCCGCGGCCAAGTGTAACAATATGATGTCCTGGGAGGCATTTACCGCTCCTTGGGCTACTGCTACCAGCAAGAATGCCGATAATGTTGATGCATTTACCACTCCTCAGGTTACTCAGGTGAAAAAGGGCGGAGTGGTGTACGACTTCACGTTCAATGCACTTGCCTGGTCACAACGCGGTAGTGAGACATACGACGTGAATGGTAATATGTGGGCACCTGACGTCATCTGGAACAAGAAGATGGGTAAGTGGTGTATGTATCTCAGTATCAATGGTGACGGATGGTATTCCAGCATCATTATGTTGACTGCCGATAACATCGTAGGACCTTATCGCTATCAGGCTCCTGTCGTAATAAGCGGATTCCGCTCTGGTGACTCCTATAAGTCTACCGACTTGGAGATTGTTCTGGGTGAGCAGGCTTCTCTGCCTTCACGCTATGCCCCGAGCGACAACTACGGCAATCACTGGCCTAACGCCATCGACCCGTGCGTGTTCTATGATGAAAATGGCAAGCTGTGGATGACGTATGGCTCTTGGAGCGGTGGTATCTTCATGCTGGAACTCGACGAGGAGACTGGTCTGCGTGACTATGATGTCACTTATGCAGAGAACGAGACCTCAGATCCTTACTTCGGTAAGAAGATTGCCGGTGGTCATTATGTTTCTGGTGAGGCGTCGTATATCGAGCATATCGGAGGCTATTACTTCCTGTTCGTGACCTATGGTGGTCTGGAGGCTGCTGGCGGTTACCAGATGCGTGTGTTCCGCTCACTGAATCCTGACGGGCCGTTTGTTGACAGCAAGGGAAGTTCTGCAGTTTATGATGCTTATCAGCTGAACTTCGGACCTACAGAGAATAACGGCTTCCGTGGAGTGAATATCCTCGGAGCTTACGACGACTGGGGCTTCCAGACTGTAGGAGCCTGGGGAGAGCGTGCTCAGGGTCATAACAGCATCATTGCCGCCCAGGACGGGCGTACCTATCTGGTATATCATACGCGCTTCCAGGATCAGGGCGAGGGTCATCAGCTACGTGTTCACCAAGTTTACCAGAACGAAGAGGGCTGGCTGGTGGCTGCCCCATTCGAATATACGGGCGAAGGCATCAAGAGCGCTGGTATTGCTGTTGCTCAGAAGGTGGCTACAGCTGATATCCCGGGTACTTATAAGTTGCTGACTCATCAATACGGACTGGATCATGCTGCCAAGGAATATGCAGCTCCTGTGGATGTAACCCTCAATGCTGATGGTACCATTTCCGGTGGTGCTACTGGCAGTTGGACCATCAAGTCTGGTACATCATATATCACCATCAACATTGGTTCAGAATTTAAGGGTGTCATGGTGCCTCAGACTTTGGAACCAACTGATACAAAGGTTCCTTGCTTCACGGCTCTTGACAGCCAGACTGGTGTTACCATCTGGGGATATCGGTATGCCGATTAAGGTAACAGGATGTTTTCAGCATAACGCATGATGAAAAAATTAGTTGGTTTTTGTATGTTGCTGTTTCTCTGTGCCACAGCGGTGGCACAGGGACAGCGGCAACCACGCATACCGTTTACCACCGACACGCCGATAGTCCACGACCCCGTCATGGCTTACGAGGACAGCGTCTATCACCTCTACTGCACGGGTATCGGCATCCAGCACATGATGTCGAAAGACCGTCGTCAGTGGACGGTGGATACAACACCTGTGATGACGGTGATACCCCAATGGGCGCACGACTCTGTACCAGGTTTCGAACACCATATATGGGCACCGGACGTCATACGCTGGCATGGTCGCTGGTGGCTCGCCTATAGCTGTTCTACCTTTGGCAAGAACGGGTCGGCTATCGGACTTCTTAGCACACCGTCGCTGTCAGCACCCGTTTGGAACGATGAGGGATGCATTGTCGCCTCCTGTGAAGATCGTGACCAGTGGAACGCCATTGACCCATGTTTCGTCATCGACGACAACGACCAGCCTTGGTTGATGTGGGGCTCGTTCTGGGACGGTATCCAGCAGATTCGCCTGGATAGCACCATGCATATTGCCAAGGGCGAACAGCCTCACACCATAGCCCGCCGCTATGCGCCCGGTGCTAAGAATGTACCCGCTAATTCTACTTCCAAGTATGCCGGCACCAACGCCATCGAGGCTCCATTCATCTATAAGCATGATGGCTGGTACTACCTCTTTGTGTCGTGGGATTACTGCTGTCGCGGAGCCCAGAGCAATTACCGTGTAGCCGTAGGTCGCAGCCGTCAGGTCGATGGTCCTTACCTCGACCACCATGGCGTAGATATGCGCCAGGGAGGAGGCACGCTGGTTTTTGAGGGTGACAAGCGGGAGTTTGAAGCAGCTGGTCACTGTGCGGTCTATGATTTGAATGGTCAGGATATTTTCATCTGCCACGGCTACAACATTGCTCGTAATGGCGCTAGCATCCTCATTCAGCGCTCTATCCGCTGGACTTCCGACGGTTGGCCGGAGATTAGCAACCCGCAGTTTAGGAACCCGATGCTGTTCTCTGACGTACCCGATCACGATATTATTCGCGTGGACGATACCTATTATATGGTCTCCACTACGATGCACTTCGCACCAGGTTGTGGTATCATGAAATCAAAAGACCTTGTGAACTGGGAAATCGTCAACTATGCCTATGATGCATTGGACGATGGCGACAATTTCCGACTGCTGAACGGAAAAAGCGAGTACAGCAATGGGCAGTGGGCCACGAATCTACGCTACGACCCGTACGAAAAACTCTATTACATGATGATGACATGTAATACGACGAAGACGACGTATTTCTACGTGACTGACGATATTGAGAATGGCTGCTGGCACGTGTCGAAAGCGGAGATGTGCTACGACCCAGGTCTGCTGTTCGACGACACAGGCAAGGAGGTGAAAAAGTACGTGTTGCACCCTGCCACTACCTTCGACGACCATGCCATGTATTTGCGTGAGATGAAGGTCGACAAGCATTGGAACGTCACCGTTACAGAGCGCAGGAAGGTCATCGACTACGCCAATTTGGAGAACCCCGCTCGTGGACTGCGTGCCGAGGGTTATCATGGTTATAAGATTGGTGACTATTATTATATCTTCATGATTCAGGGCATGGACGGCCAGCGTCAGGAGATTGTATGGCGCTCGAAAGATCTGTTCAATGGACCCTGGGAGGGCCGACTGGTGTTCGGTGGCGAGATGGTGGATGACTTTGGCAAGGTGGTGATGCGTACCAACGGCATTGGTCAGGGTGGCGTCGTGCAGGCCAATGACGGCAAGTGGTGGTGCTTCCTGTTCAAGGACTACGGAAGCGTGGGACGCATGCCCGTCTTGTTGCCCATGACATGGAGCACCGACGGTTGGCCTATTGTGGGTACTGGTAAGACGTCTGACGAGCTATTTACTGGCAAGAATATGACCACTCCGTTTGCTCTAGACCTGCCTGCACAGAAGAGTGTTGGCATTGTGTCGAGTGACGAGTTCAACACGTGGCAACCTGCGAAGAGCAGGAGCCGTTTCGGCTGGCGCTGGAAGAACAGCATCCTGGGCAATAAAAAGCAGGGATGGCTGAACCCTGTTTGGCAATGGAACCACGTGCCCGACATGCAGGCTTGGAGCCTTACTGAGCGTAAGGGTTGGCTGCGACTGAAGACCACTGACGTGGTGAAACACTTCCGTGAGGCCCGCAATACACTGACCCAGCGCACCTTTGGCCCTACCTGTCAGGGTGAAGTGCTTCTCGACTGTTCACAACTGAAGGACGGCGATGTAGCAGGACTCTCCTGTTTCCAGAACCGCTATGGTTTTGTGGGTGTGAAGAAAAAAAACGGCGAACTCTATGTTGTCATGCAGAAGGCCATGGCGAAGGGCGATGCTGTGGGCAAAGAGATGGAACGCATTCCTCTCACCTCTCACCCCTCACCTCTCACCTCTAGAATATGGTTGCGCGTAAGCTGCGACTTCCGTAACCTTATGGACAAGGCGATGTTCGCTTACAGTCTGGATGGCAAAGAGTGGAAGACTATTGGAGACACTCTGCAGATGTTTTACGACTGGCCCGACTTCTGCGGCTATCGTTTTGCACTGTTCCACTATGCTACGAATGAGATAGGCGGAATTGCTGACTTCGATTACTTCCGTGTCAAGGAATAAAAATATAACTATTAATACTAAGAAATATGAAGAAAATGATATTATCAATGGCCATCGCCATGAGTGCTACACTCGGCGCAATAGGTCAGAACGTGATGGACGTGAACACCAAGAAACTGGGTGCACCTATCCAGAAGACGATGTATGGCATCTTCTTCGAGGACATCAACTATGCTGCCGATGGTGGACTGTATGGTGAACTGGTGAAGAACCGCTCGTTTGAATTCCCGCAGCACCTGATGGGCTGGCAGGCTTTTGGCCGTGTGGATGTAAAGGATGACGGCCCGTTTGAGCGTTGTCCGCACTATGTGGTGCTGAGCGATCCGGGTCACAACGACCGCCGTTCGGGTTTGGTCAACGAGGGCTATTTCGGCATCGGCGTGAAGCAGGGCGAGCAGTATCGCTTCTCGGTATGGGCCAAGGCTCCGAAGGGCCAGGCAACTATCCGCGTGCAGCTGATTCAGGAGAACTCGATGGACGAACGTCAGGAATTTGCCGAGCAGAAAGTAGAAGTTACCTCTACGGAGTGGAAGAAATACACGGTGGTGCTGACGTCTACGAAAACACTAAAGACCGCCAAGCTGCGCATCTTCCTCGCTAACAGCCAACAGCCATGCGTAGCATTAGAGCACATCTCGCTATTCCCTGTCAACACCTATAAGAATCGCGAGAACGGTATGCGCCGCGACCTAGCTCAGGCCTTGGAAGATCTGCATCCGGGTATCTTCCGCTTCCCTGGCGGATGCATCGTCGAGGGTACCGACCTTGAGACGCGTTACCAGTGGAAGAATTCGGTAGGTCCCGTGGAGAACCGTCCGCTGAACCAGAACCGCTGGGAGCACACCTTCGACTTCCGCTACTTCCCCGACTACTACCAATCGTACGGACTGGGCTTCTTTGAGTTCTTCCAACTCTCGGAGGATATCGGTGCCGAGCCGTTGCCTGTTATTTCGTGCGGACTGTCGTGTCAGTTCCAGAACCCTGATCCCACAAAGCCCGGCGTACATGTAGCCGTCGATGACCTCGACAGCTATATCCAGGACGCTCTCGACCTCGTGGAGTTTGCCAATGGCGACGTCACTACGAAGTGGGGCAAGGTGCGTGCCGATATGGGGCACCCCGCACCCTTCAACCTGAAATACCTCGGTGTGGGTAACGAGCAGTGGGACTACGACGACGCTCATGGTGGCTACGGTCCTGTGTTTACTGAGCGACTGAAGAAGTTCAGCGATGCCCTGCGCAAAAAATATCCTGACTTGAAACTCATCGGCACCACCGGCCCTAACAGCGAGGGATGGGACTTCGACCTGCTACAGCCACGCATGAAGGAACTCGGCGTCGACCTTTACGACGAGCATTACTACCGCGACGAACAGTGGTTCCTCACCCACGGGCTGCGTTACGACACGTACGACCGCAAGGGTCCGAAGGTGTTTGCCGGCGAATATGCCTGTCACGGCAAGGGCAAGAAGTGGAACCACTACGAGGCCGCCATCCTCGAAGCTGCTCACATGACAGGTTTCGAGCGCAATGCCGACATCGTCCACATGACCACGCCCGCACCACTCTTTGCCCACGTCGACGGCTGGCAGTGGCGCCCCGACCAGATATGGTACGACCAGACGCAGATGTTCCGTACCACAAGCTATTACGTGCAACAGCTCTACGCTACCAACAAGGGCACCCACGTGCTCTCGCTGACTACCCCCGCTGGGAAGAAGGCTGTGCCCGTAGCTGGACAGGAGGGCCAGAACGGACTCTTCGCCTCAGCCGCCTTCGATAAGGATGCCGGCGAGGTCATCGTCAAAGTGGCAAACACATCGAAGCAGGTGCAGCCCATCCGCCTGAACCTGAAGGACTTGACGGGTGTCAATACGGCCCAGACCATCACGCTGAGCCACGCGGGAATGGATGACGAGAACAGCATCCAGCGTCCCGAACTGATTACCCCACAGCAAGGCACCATTGCCATCGAGGCCGACAAGAAGCAGAGTGTCATTCTCGACCAATTGCCCCCCATGTCGTTCCGCATCTACCGCGTTAAAAAGTAAAAAGGTAAAGAAGTAAAAAGGTAAAAAACATGAATTAATAGGCATATACAAGCCCATACTTATCGTGTAGTTTACGAAGTGAGCCATCTGACTTCATCTGACGGATGACATTGTTCACCATCTGCAACAGATCCTCCTGCCCTTTCTTCATGAGTACACCAATCTCACCGTGATTGAAAGGCTTGTCCAATAGTGGAGCAGCAAGACGGGAGTCGGCGTGCACATAATATGGAGCCTCTGTAATCTCCGTTATCATCACGTCGGCTGCACCTTCAGCAACAAGTGTTGGTATTTCCTCGTTTTTTTGATGAACGATGATGGTGGCGTGCGTCAGGTTCTCGTTGGCAAACTTCTCGTTCAGTCCGCCAGGATTCACCATCACACGGACTTCGGGCTTGTCGATGTCGGCCAACGACTGGTAGCGGTCTGCATCCGAAGCCCTGCATAAGATGGTTTTGCCATTGGCCAGATAGCCGTCGCTCATGAGCATGGTCTCACGTCGCGCATCGGTGATGGTGATACCACCAATAGCGAGGTCGAACAACTGAGGCTCCGTCAATACATCGGCTGTCAGCGTAGGCCATGAGGTCTTTTTGAACTCTGGTGCTACCCCCAACTTATTTGCTATTTCCTTTGCAACCTCAATACCAAAACCCCAATAAGTTCCATCGGGTTCGCAGAATGATAACGGGCGGTAGTCACCTGTAGTACCAAAGAGGATAGTTCCTCGATCCAGAATCTCCGCTACTTTGCCATAGATGGGAAGGTCTGTAGATGTTGACAGGATGAAAACGGAGGATTGGCCATTGTCCTTTCCGAACTGGATAGCACCTTTCAGGTCGTTCTCTGGGAATAGCTTCGTACTGTCGAAGTAATAAAAGCCATCCTCACTATTGAACCAACCGCCTACATAGCCGTCGTGCTGCAAGGCATGGCTTACCACCTTGTGGAGTTGGTCACGCGAATGGCTGTTCTGAGTAGCTGCATAACTGACGGCTATTCCTTCCGTCGGCACCTTCATCGTGCGGATGTCAAGTGTGAATCCGTCTGGATGGGTCTGACAGAAAGCCCAAACCATATCAGCAATAATTGATATTTTGCGCTGCTCTGTAGCGTTATCCTCATTTGAAGAACATGAGGCGAAACTGGCCGTTCCGAAAATGGTCAGGACGGCAAATAATAACCAAACCCGGTATTTCTCTAATCGTATCATATCACAAATTCTTTTATAACAATAATAATGCGGCGGTAGGCGACGAGACGGAAGGGACCGTCGTCGTGGACCTCGCAGATGAGGTGGATGGCGTCGTTCTTTGCGTCTGCGGGAATGCGAACGGTGGCTATCGGCTGGTCCGTCTGGTCGATCGTCACTTTCGTTGTGCCAATCTCCGGCTGTTGCCACCAAAGGAACGTGAGGCCGTCGCCGTCAGGGTCGAAGGATTTCGAGGCGTCCAAACTGAGGGGGATCATTGTCCCTTTCTCGACTTGCTGTGGGACGGTGACGGTAATCGTGTCGTTGGGCAATACAATATAAGGATTAAGATTGCCGCGACCCTCTGCGGCCCACTGCATACGGGCGCAGAAGTCGTTGAGCTCGTCGGGATAGAAACGACGTTTATAGCCCACGGAGATGCTGCGAAGGGGTTCCTGCCAAGAGGTCCAAGCCGTGGTGAGCGAGTCGGCACAGAGGCCGCGCTCGTGATAACCCGCCCAACCGCATTGATGCGGGTCCTCGGGGTCGTTCAGTCCGTTGGGCATCACGTAGAGGAAGCTCGGCGTGTCGCCCTCGACGCCCCATTTGTAGTTGGGGTATTCGCGGCCCAGCGCGCCATGACCCTGAATGAGCTGCTGATGCTGAGCCCAGTGTTGCTTGCCCAACTCGCATTGCTCTTGCCAGGCGCCCTCGTCCCAGATGAACTGCAGGTCGTCCTGAAAGTCCTTTCGCAGCCACATGTGTGAACTGTAGGCGCGATTCATGCGCATATCATATTTCATGTCCTGGTCGGTGATGGTGAAGAGGTGGAACTTGCGGACGAAGGCGGAAACTTCGTCCACAGTGCGGGTTTGCTTGACGCGCCAGATGGCCTGCGCCAGCGTGTTGGCGCCGCCCCAGGCAGCAACATAGATAGGACGTGGGTCGTCCTCATCAGCCAAACGAATCAGCAATTCGCTGCCTGGTGAGTCATTACGCTCGCCAATGGATCGTATGCCACCATACATACTGCCCATAACGGCACGACTCGTGATGTACTCTGCACTGGGCCAATAGCCCAGTTCCTGCTGGCCGTTCTCCTTCTTAAGCGAGAGGTGTTTCTTCTGTCCGGAGCGTCTCATCAGGTTTGGAACGTCTTTGGCATAGGCAGTAATCACGCGAAACAGATACTGCTGCCACTCCAACGGATACGGGTCGCAGTTCCAGCCGACGCTCGTGATGAGCGCCTCAATCTCGAAGCAATCGGCATACGCCATCAGTCGCACCATCGACTCCATGTCGTCGGGCTCCACGTCGGCTGGTGCAATGTCCGTACATACCACGAGTCGTGGCTTTAAATCACTCTTCGCTGCCCACACCATCAACGGCATCAGGAGCAACATGCATATCATTGCTTTCTTCATAGTCATTTCAAACTGTTAATCCAATTAGCGATGTCGCTGAGGATTTCGGGCGAGACGGTTTCCTCTATCTCGGAGTACTCGGTGACGAGACCCGTCGTGCAGTGCTGGAAGAGGTGGTTCAGGCCAGGGTATTCCTTGATGAGATGCTGCTTCGACTTCGGCAGCAGACGCTCGATGGCCGTGAGGTTCTGCGAGGAGATGACCTGACAGTCGCGGTCGCCATTGAGGGCGAAGACGGGGCAGCGTGTCGCAGCGATGTCGGCAGAGGGGTCGTAGTCGATGAACCATTTCAGCCAAGGCATCTGTTGGACGGCGTCCTGCTGGCGGTATTTCTCGACGGTCATGTCGGCAGGCATTCCTGATAGCGACAGGATGCGGTTGCCCTGTGCCGCCAACAGCGTATCGCCCTTGACACCAGGACCCGCCAGCGAGACGATGAAGTCGGGGTAACCTTCCACGCTGTTATCCCTTCCCTTCTTGCCACCGAGCATGAAGGCGATAAGTCCGCCCTCGCTGTGGCCGAGGATGCCGACCTTGGAGAAGGCTTTCGTGTTGCGCAGGTATTCCAAGCCTGCCGCAGCATCACGGGCGAAGTCCTCAGAGGTGGCGTTCTTCACGTCGCCGCCCACAGAGGCGCCTGTAGCGCGGTCATCGTAGCGCAGCGTGGCGATGCCGTGACGCGCCAGATAGTCAGCAATGACGAGGAAGGGCTTGTGCTGCATCAGTTCCTCGTCGCGGTTCTGCTGACCGCTGCCCGTAACCATCAGGACGACGGTGGGCTTCTGCTTAGCGTTTTTATCGTAACCCACGGGCCACGTCAGCGTGCCTACTAACGTGGCAAAGTCGGTGGCATTGGGAAACATCACTTCCTCCGTCGTGTAGGGATATGGTTCCTTGGGCGTTTGCGGACGCTTCACCTCTGGCACTCCCCTGGTCATCACGAGTGGCAGCGACATACCGTTCTGCGAAAAGGTGCCGTCGAGTGTGTCGCCCTTGAGCCGTGCGCGGTAGGTCATACCAATCTGCTCCACCTTCAAGGCCAGCGAGTCGTCACTTAGGTATTCCTTATAGGCAGAAATGCCCTTCGCGCCTTGATCGGGGCTGTCAAACGATGCTGTCACGTAGCCGTCGCCCTGTTCCAGATGGAGTACCAACGTCAGCGACGCAGCACCGACGTTCAATTTGCCCGACCACGAACCGAGCAGGGCGGTGGTGGGATTAACCTGCGCCCAACCAGTCAGTGTGACGAGGACTAGGAGAATGGTAATGTAATGTTTCTTCATAATAATAAGTTGAGTACTTGACGATAGGCCTCGACCTTCTTGTCGAAGGACAAAGGGTAGGCACGTGAGGAGGAAGGAAGGCGATAGAGGAGGACCTTCCCCCCGCCCTCCCTGTGTAGGGAGGGAGCCTCTACCTCTGGAATAGCGACAAAAGTGTTGACCTTGGGGATGGTGGGAATACCAAGCGAGGCGCAGATGGTTTCTGTGGCCTTTTCGCCTGTGGTGACGATGGCACGAAGGTGTGGCAGTTGAGAAAGCAGGGCAGGGATGTCGGTCGGCTCTACCACCTCGAGGAATTTGTCGAAGGCGTTGTCCTGCAGGCGACGGATAGCCGTAGAAGTGTCGAAAAACGCGAGGCCTTTTTCTTGGCAGAAGGCAATAATCTCGTCGATCTTGAATCGCTTGGCCTCGAGGTCCACAAAATGGTTCTTGTCGCCAAAGAATATCTGTCCCTCGATACGCCAGTGGTCGTTTATAAAATTCGGATAGTAAAAGTCCATGCACCACCGTTTTCGCTGGGGCGGAAAACTGCCTAAGAACAGTACCTTCGCATTCTCCGGCAGGAAGGGACGTAGCGGGTGGAATTCTACCCCACCCTTGCTGCGTGCAATATTCTCTGTATTTAGATAGGAAATCATCGTTTCATCCCATTCTTTTGTTATTTGAGCGCAAAGATACAAAAAATCCCTGATATCACGAAGGAATCAGGGATTATTTATAAAGAGATGGTTGATTGTTAACGCTCAAGGAAGGCGGCAACTTTTGCGGCCGTCTGTTTGCCGCTAGCCATTGCGCGAACTACTAATGATGCTCCGTTGGCAGCATCGCCACATACAAATACATTCTTCGGGTACTCGGGATGCTCAGGCTTCAGGAATCCCATTGCCAGCAGAACCAGCTCGGCCTTGATGATTTCGGGCTTGCCCTTCTCAACCATGATGGGGCGACCACCTTCTGGGTTGGGTTTCCAATCGATTTCCTGAACTTTTACGCCTGTCAACTTGCCGTTCTCACCGAGGAATTCGAGGGTGTTGATGTTCCAACGACGTGTGCAACCTTCTTCATGGGAAGAGGTTGTCTTGAGGGTGCGAGGCCACTCGGGCCATGGGTTCTGAGGATCCTCTGGGCCCTCGACAGGCTTAGGCATAATCTCAATCTGTGTAACGCTCTTACATCCCTGACGGTGGGCTGTTCCGATACAGTCAGAACCAGTATCACCACCACCGATGACGAGTACATCCTTACCCTTGGCTGTTACGCGCTCATCTTTTGAGAACTCCATACCAGCCAACACTCTATTCTGCTGTGACAGCATTTCGAGAGCAAAGTGTACGCCTTTGAGTTCACGACCTGGAGCCTTAAGATCTCTTGCTGTTGGTGTGCCAGTAGAAATCACCACAGCATCAAACTGCTTGGCAAACGCATCGTTCACCTCTACAGTCTCACCGTACTTAAACTCTATACCCTCTTGCTCCAGCAGGGCGATGCGACGATCGATGACGGCCTTGTTCAGCTTAAAATTAGGAATACCGTAGCGCAGCAATCCACCTGCGGCTTCGTTTTTCTCGAATACTGTTACTTGATAGCCCTTCAAGTTCAGGTCGTTGGCAGCAGCTAGTCCGGCAGGACCTGCACCAATCACGGCCACCTTCTTTCCATTGCGCTGGATGTCTGTATGAGGAGTGATAAAGCCCTCTTGGAAGGCCATCTCAGTAATGGCAGCCTCGTCCTCGCGGTTGGTGGTTGGCTCGTGGTTAAAACGGTTGAGCACGCAGGCCTTCTCGCACAATGCAGGGCAAATACGACCTGTGAACTCAGGGAAGGGGTTGGTGCTATTCAGCAGGCGATATGCCAGTTCCCAATCGCCTTTGTATAGGGCATCGTTCCATTCTGGTGCTTTGTTGCCCAGCGGACAGGCCCAGTGACAGAAGGGCACGCCACAGTCCATGCAGCGGCTTGCCTGCAGTTTGCGTTCGCGAGTATTGAGCGTCTGCTCTACCTCGCCAAAGTCGTGGATTCTATCGTGAATCGGACGGTAACCCGCCTCCTGGCGGTGTATCTCTAAAAATGCTTTTGGATTTCC
>CACYKE010000037.1 GCA_902774925.1 uncultured Prevotellaceae bacterium
TAAATCACCATTTGAAGTATAAAGTTTGCCGTTTGTGAATTTCATGAATCCAAAGTAGTTGTTCTTCGGTCCATCAGGATTGAGCGTCTTTACCAGGTCGATATATTTCTCGTAGTCGCTATTATCATCGGCAGGCAATGAGGTCGGATATTCTGGATTGTTTGGTGTATAGCTTTCGGCAATCTCAGCACGCTGGACATTGACTTTCACGATACCAAAACCACAGATCAAATAAGCGTAAACACCATCAATACGAATACTGCTAACCGTCTTGTCGCCAGTCATTACCTTGGTGTATAGGTCGCTGATATTGATAATGTTTCCATTCGGTTCGACAAGGTCAATATTCGAGTTCTGATAGACAGCTACTAGACGCTTGGCTTTAGGACACCAGCGGATATGGGTGATATAGGTGTCGCTGAGGCCATTCACCGCCATTGGAAGCCAACACGAAGATATCATCACCTGCCGACTGAATCTCCTGGACATCATGATATGCCAGATAATTACGCCAGGTGCCGATTTGACAAATTGACAATTGACAATTGACAATTAACAATAACAGGACAATGATGATTTTCTTCATATTTTACAGCGTCTTTAAGTATTCTGCCAACTTCTGGGTGGCTCGAGCACGATGACTGATTTGGTTCTTGATGTCAGCGCCTAGCTCAGCAAACGTCTTATCATAGCCATCAGGACGGAAAATGGGGTCATAGCCAAATCCCTCTGCCCCACTCTTTTCTTGTGTTATCTCGCCATTGACGATACCCTCGAACCGATGAACCAGTTTGACGCTGGTACAACCACAGGGACAGACATCCTTCTTTTCTATTAACGCAATAACGGTACGAAATCTTGCCTTGCGATTGTTATTATTTGCTAACTCGCGCAATAATCGGGCCATATTGGCCTCTGAGTCGTGACTGAGTGTTTGTTGTGAATCAGTCGCAACAGACTCCAAAGAAGCATAGCGGGCTGAATAGACGCCAGGAGCGCCATCAAGCGCTTCCACCTCAAGGCCGGTATCATCTGCAAAGCAACTCAAGTGGTATTTATTGTAGATGTATTCTGCCTTCATGAGGGCATTTTCCTCAAGGGTAGTTCCTGTCTCTGGAATATCCTCGTGACAACCAATATCAGCCAAAGAAACCACTTCAAACTGTGGTCCAAGAATGGCACGAATCTCTGAGAGTTTATGCTCGTTATTTGTTGCGAAAACTATTTTCATGTTTCTATCTTCTTCTAACTCTCTTGCTCTTCCTCTAACTTCTTCTTTTCTTCCTTGATCTTCACCCTCATCTCGTCGAAACCTTCACCATAGACACCAATGACAGCACTTTGTGATACAAAGGCGTTAGGGTCAATCATCTTGATGAGACGGAACATATAGACGCTTTCGTTTTTCTTAGCCAGAATACAAAGTACCTTGCTCTTCTTACCAGTATACCAGCCATGTCCGTCGAGAATGGTTACACCATGATTCATCTCTGTACCAATGGCGTTGGCTATCTCCTGCCATTTCTGACTGAAAATCATAAATTGCACAGACTGTCGACGGGCGTTCATGACATAGTCTAACGTATAGTTTTCCATCGCCATCACACAGAAGCCGAACATCACTTTATGGGCGCGCTCGAGATAGGTGCCAAACTGTGGGAAGAACATACACGAACCAATGATACAGAAGTCAGCAGCTATCAGCACGTTGCCCAACGAAACGTTTGGATGAAACTTATTGACGGAAGCGGCAATGACATCCGTACCACCTGTCGAACCATTGTTCATAAATACAGTAGCCAGCGCAATACCTGTCAGTACACAGCCAATGATCATCGACATAAAGTCCTGTCCCTCACCCATCAGTTTAAAGGGCAGACCATTTTCCTGCTTGGGAATAATGTCCTGCGCTATCATCAGCATAAAATAGAGTGTAAAGATGGCGAAGATGGTTTTCATCAGGAACTTCACACCCAGAATCTTCAGGGCCACCACAAGTAAAATACCGTTAATGATGATATAGGTATTCTCCAAGTGGAATCCTGTGGCGTAGTAGATGATAGCCGAGAGACCCGTCACACCTCCAGCCACAATCTGATAAGGCATCAGGAAGACGGTGAAAGCAATGGTATATATGAAGAGGCCAAGGGCTATGAACATATAGTCCCTAGCTTCTCTCAATATCATTTTGTGCTGAATAGTCATATTACTTGCCCAGTACGATGTTTACCATACGTTTTGGTACGATGATGACCTTCACGATGGGCTTACCGTCAATATATTTTGTGGCGCGCTCGTCAGCAAGAACAGCTTTCTGGATGGTGTCGTTGTCGGCATCAGCAGCAAACTCCATATCAAAGCGCGTCTTACCATTGAAGGCAACACCCAGCTTGACACTATTCTCAACGAGATATTCCTCGTTCCAGGCAGGCCACTTAGAGTCGCAGACACTACCCTGCTCTCCCAGAGCTTCCCATAATTCTTCTGCGATATGTGGTGCAAATGGAGCAATAAGAATTACCAATGTTTTCAGCGCCTCCTTGCTCTTGCACTTCTGCTGAGCCAGTTCGTTGACGCAGATCATAAAGGCTGAGATAGAGGTGTTATACGAGAACACCTCGATATCCTGTGATACCTTCTTGATAAGCTTATGAACGCTCTTCAGCGCTTCCTTTGTAGGCTCGCTGTCGTCAACCAAGAGTTTGCCATCAGGATTCTCGCGGGTGTTGCCATAGAACAGTGCCCAGAACTTCTTCAGGAAGCGGTGACAACCGTCGATACCATTGGTATCCCAAGGCTTGCTTTGCTCAACAGGACCCAGGAACATCTCGTAAAGACGCAGGGTATCAGCACCATACTTCTCGACAATCATGTCTGGATTAACGACGTTGAACATCGATTTCGACATCTTTTCGATAGCCCAGCCACACTTATACTGGCTATTAGCTGTTGGCTGTTGGCCATTGGCTAACACACTACCGTCTTCGAGGATGAACTCAGCATTGTTGTATTCAGGGCGCCAAGCCTTGAAGGCGTCAATGTCCAGAACGTCAGCAGAAACGATGTTTACATCCACATGGATAGGCGTTGTGGTGTACTTATCCTTCAAGCCAAAGCTCACGAACTTACCCTTGTCAGCACCCTCGTCCTCGATACGATAGACAAAATTCGAGCGGCCCTGAATCATACCCTGATTGACGAGCTTCTTGAAGGGCTCGTCCTCGCAAGAATAACCAGAATCATACAGGAACTTGTTCCAGAAACGAGAGTAAATCAAGTGACCAGTAGCGTGCTCAGTACCACCTACATAGAGATCCACATTACGCCAGTACTCATCTGCATCGCGACTCACAAGAGCCTTCTCGTTCTTGGGGTCCATATAGCGCAGATAGTAAGCTGAAGAACCAGCGAAACCAGGCATCGTGTTCAGCTCCAAGGGGAAGACGGACTTATTGTCGATAAGCGACTTATCGACCACACTATCTGTCTTAGTATCCCAAGCCCAAATCTTCGCACGACCCAATGGAGGTTCACCCGTTTCTGTAGGCTTGTATTCGTCAATCTCTGGCAGCTCGAGAGGCAGACACTCCTTAGGAATCATATAGGGCATATCGTCCTTGTAGTAGACAGGGAACGGCTCACCCCAGTAACGCTGGCGAGAGAAGATAGCGTCGCGAAGACGATAGTTCACCTTTACCCTACCCAATCCTTGCTCTGTCACAAACTTCTTCGTAGCTGCAATAGCTTCCTTGACAGTCAGTCCGTTGAGGCTGAACTTGGCGCTTGCTGAGTTACACATGATACCTTCCTTGGCATCGTAGCTCTCTTCGCTGACGTCTGCACCCTCAATCAATGGGATGATGGGCAGGTTGAAGTGCTTGGCGAAGGCATAGTCACGAGAGTCATGAGCAGGCACAGCCATAATGGCACCTGTACCATAACCTGCAAGGACGTATTCTGCAATCCAGATAGGTATCTTTTCGTCAGTAAACGGATTGATGGCATAACTACCTGAGAATACGCCAGTTACCTTATGATCCATCTGACGGTCACGCTCTGTGCGCTTCTTGACGTAGTCCAGATACTTATCTACTTCTGCCTTCTGTTCAGGAGTCGTCAGTTCAGCTACGAGGTCACTCTCAGGAGCGAGCACCATAAATGTTACACCAAACATCGTATCGGCACGAGTGGTGAAAATGGTGAAAGACCCCCTGTTCCCCCTGTTGAGGGGGGCTTTCTGAGTCCCGGTAGCCTCCCCTGGACAGGGGAGGTTGGAGGGGTCTTGCCATACCTTGAACTCTACCTCAGTACCCTCAGAACGTCCAATCCAGTTGCGCTGGGTTTCCTTCAGCGAGTCAGTCCAGTCAATCTCCTCGAGGCCATCAAGCAATCTCTGAGCGTAAGCCGAAACACGCAGACACCACTGACGCATCTTCTTCTGTACCACAGGATAACCGCCACGAACTGAGACGCCATCGACCACCTCATCGTTAGCTAGCACAGTACCCAGCTTAGGACACCAGTTCACCATCGTATCAGCCAGATAGGCAATACGGTAGTTCATCAGCACCTCCTGCTTCTTCTTCTCAGAGAAGCCAGCCCAGTCTGATGCCGTAAAGTGCAACTCCTCAGTACCCAGGGCGTTGCAGTTCTCAGTACCCATCAGTTCGAAGTGCTCAATCAGCTTAATCGTTGGCTGAGCCTTGTGCGACGACAGGCTAAAATACGACTTGAACATACGCTGGAAGGCCCACTGCGTCCACTTGTAGTAGATGGGATCACAGGTGCGGACCTCACGCTCCCAGTCGAACGAGAAACCAATTTTATCCAACTGACTGCGGTAGCGGTTGATGTTCTCAAACGTGGTCTTCTCAGGATGCTGACCTGTCTGGATGGCATATTGCTCTGCAGGCAATCCGTAGGCATCATAACCCATGGGATTCAGTACGTTAAAGCCCTGCTGACGCTTGTAGCGAGCATAGATATCACTGGCGATGTAACCAAGGGGATGACCAACATGCAAGCCTGCTCCCGAGGGATAAGGGAACATGTTCAGCACGTAGAATTTCTTCTTCTTTTCGTCCTCCACTACGCGATAAGTGCCATTCTCTACCCATCGCTTCTGCCATTTTTGTTCAATGTCTCTAAAGTTGTATTCCATTATTTTTTACGTTTTAATCCTATACTGGGCTGCAAAGGTACGATTTATCTTTCAGATAACCAACGGAAAAATCACCTTTTTATTATCTTTTTCGTCCTTCCGCTCTTCGTTTTCACGATATTCACCCCTCGTTGAGGCTTCTGAAGGCGTTTTCCGTCAAGCGAATAGTAGCCCTCAACCTCGTCCTGTTCCTCTATGTTCTTAATGCCCGACGCAGAGCCATCATAACTGAAAGCCTCATCCTTCATATCGCCCCAAATATACTTTTCCAAACCAGGATAGTCAATAAACGGATTGCGATTGTTCTGAATACCATAGACAGCTTCGTTACGATTCGTTTCCTTATCGCTCACAGGATCATTTTCCGACCATTTCATCAGCATCGCCAGCGCCCAATCCGAAAAGCCCGGATATACCTTTCCGTCAAGCATCGGACAATTCCAGGAGGTTATCTGTCTGGACTGGTTCTTACTATTCACATAACTTTCATAGCAGGTAACCATATAGAAGTAAGTGCGTGCAAAGTCGCCCTTGTATTCATCGTTTGGCTCGAAGACGTTACCGGAATAGCCCAAGTCACTACGCGCACTGCCCCATTTAGAGAATTCGCTATACGACGACGCATATCCGGGTCCCACCTCGCCAAACGGGTCATTGCCACGCTTGTTGTTTACCCAACCATCCGTCGGATAAAGGTGGTAGAGGTCTGTGTACATAGGATATTCATCGTTGAACCAACTTTTGGGGAACGAGTGCTCACGATTATACACATCACCTTCTTTACTATAGCTTCCCGCCTGATCAGTACCGAAAGTCATCTCGCGCTTGTTGGAATACATATCCCAAACTTTGCCGTTGGCCTTTTTATCCGTTTTCTCAAAGTCCGTCCAAAGCTGCTTGTAGGTTCTTTGTGTGTGAGGATTAATAATGGCACACAGGGCTGTTTTCAGTTCCTTACCTTTTTTGCCGTCAGCGGCTTGGTAATAGGTGCCGGTGTTGTTGGGTCCTTGGGCAAAACTATTGGCATTCGACAGCACGAACAGTGCTATTGCCGTCATGAATAATTTATCCAGTTTCATAAGCGTTATCGTTTTTAGTTGCATATATGGATTGTATTTTCTTTTACGGAGTTTGCTGAATATTCCAGAAGTCCAGGTCTATCTCTGCTTCCACTTCCTTTTCTACGACATCGGGCAGGTTACAGAAGAAGTCAATACCTGTACGTTTTTCCAGTTCGTCGATGGTGATGGCATAGTCACCATAGCTCTTGTTGGTGTCGCTTTCGTCTTTGTGCAACGTCCAGAAAGCAATGGCATGATACGTGTCCGTCGCTTTGTTGTAGTGCAACAGCGCCATGTAGAAGTACTTAGGCACAATCAGCTCGTGGGTGTGTCCTTCGCCGCCGACGCATCTGTCAGCATAGATGCCGTCTTCTTCCGCATCGTTGATGGTCACCTTATCCGTAATGGTGGCAGCTTTCACGATATACAGCGTGTCGCAATGAGCATCGGTCTTACTGTCATCAGTGGCAAAGTTACGCACCAAGTCTTCCAGATTCTTCCACAGTCCGCCGTTGTGCTTCTGCCACTGAGGCTGCATGTTGGTCAGGAAGAACGTCTGTTTGTTCTGTTCTTTCGTACACTGGCGATCGGCCGACGGACAGAGGTGTCCACGCGAGAATCCGCTGTTCCTATAGTCTTCCAGGGTAGACGAATTAACCACTTCCGGATCAGCCTTGAAGTCGTCGTTACGGTCTGTGGTGGACAGCGTGTTGCCTTCGTGCAGCTGATAACATGTCCAGCGATTGGCCACCTTCGCGTTGTCCCATTCTACGGAGTAGGTGATGCCGTAGTCGTCCGTCTTTTTCACGACCACCTGACTATTGGTGGCAGTGCCCGTTGCCGACACATTGTCGTTCAGATGCGGATACTCCAGCCGCCAGGCTTCCTGGAAGTCAGTCATGCTGAATGCTCTCCAGTTAGCGTTGGCATTGGCATCCTCGATATAATCCACCTTTGTCATCTGCGAGAACAGGTAGTCCACAGATGTCGTCGCGTTCTTCAGATACACCTTCATACCGATGCCGGGCAGGTAGGTCACGTGGCTCAGGTCGTCGAAGTTGTATTCTACTATAGTTCCAGAATTGAGGTAGATCGTCATGCCGTGTGTCTTGCTGTCTGGAGCAGGACCGGCAGGTTCAACGGTAATAATGTTCTGTGCACTGACCGTCAGCGTCATCATCAGCAACACCACTATCGTCCAGAATAGGCTCAACGGGTTCGTCGGGTCGAAGTCGGGTGCAGCAGCATCGCCTGCATCTCCGGGTATTGGATCGTCGACGAGGATGTTACCCTCGTCCGTTACTGAACCTGCTAACAATGTTGGCTTCTTAATATCCAGCATTTCGACTACTGGACTGATGTAATTCTTCTTTTTCATAGTCGTCATAGTCGTTTAGTGAATAATAAGTTTCTTGCCGTTAACAATAAAGAGACCCTTTCTGGGTTGCGTCACGCGTTGTCCGTTCAGGTTGTAGACATTGTCAATTGTCAACTGTGAATTGTCAATTTCCTCAATGCCCGTAATAGTTCCTTCGCCATCTACGAAGAGTGCTACATTTGCACTGGCGGGCGCTTGGATGTAGGCTCGCATTCCTTTCAGTGTCGCCTCACTGGCACTTGTAGGATAGCCCAGCTTGCCGTCAGTGGTCAGGAACAGTTCTGTCTTGTCCGTAGCTAGCTCCTTTGGCACGTAGGTGGCCACAAACCTATAGTCGCCACGCACGATACCCTTTGCTGGCTGGTAGCTCAGCGTGACATTGCTATAGGTGGGGTTCACGATGTCCTCACTGGGTTTGATCAGATAAGGCACACCGGCTTCAATCTTGCTCGCTGCCTTAAACACCATCGTGTTGCCTTCGACGGAGTCAAACTCGCGGATGTTGGCGTCGAAGACGTTTGCACCACTGATTTCGAAGGGCACTGCAAACGTGTTCCAGTAGTCCTTGCTCAACGTACGCTTCAGGCGCACGGTAGCGTTATCAATGTCCGTTGTGGGCGAAGTAAACTCTTGGCTTTCGTCCAAGACGTAAACTACGCCGGGAATGCTGTTCTGCGTGATGGGGGCAATCTGCTGCGTGCTGCCGTCTGGAATCACGATACCCGACAAGTCGGTCAGCGCACCGTCGTAGGCTCCTGTTCCGAAGCGGTCGATGACGGCCAAGTCAGTACCTACGCGCTGTTCCTTGACCGTAACCCAGTCGGCAGGATAGCTGCTCAGTTCGCTGGCAGCAATCTCCACAGGCGCTGTCTGCTTTTCCGTCACGGGGTCGGCAATGGCCAGGAAAGCCGTCGAAGTATTATCAGTAGCTATCAGCTTGGGCAATCCGTTGTCCGTCGCTTTCTTACCCACAATCCATCCGCCAATATGTTGATTGTATTGTGGGGTGGGGGAGAAGGTCGTCATGTTGCCGAAATCGACGCACAGCGACTTGGTGTTTTCACGCACGAAGAGCTGATGGCGCGTCTCGTCGTAGTACAGCACGCGCGTTTCGTGACTTGCGTCATCAGCCAGGAAGATGCGCGCCTCGGTGCCGTCGGCCAAATCGCAAAATGCCGAGATGCCGTTCACCGTGTTGCCCTGTGTATAGGTCCTGGTAACGACCTCGCTCACCATATCGCCAACGTAAGCAATAGCCTTGACGGTGGTAGTGCCGTGAATGGGCACACCCGTTGTCTGCAGGGCCTCAGTGCCGTTCGTGCTCGATGGTGTCGAACCGTCCGTCGTATAGTAAGCCACCGTGTAGTTCACGGGTGACAACATGACATGCTTGCTGGCTTTTTCCTCCGTTGTGTTGGGGAAGAACAGGAAGTCGTCTGGCAACGAGGGAGTAGGAATGGTGGTAATCTTTCTTACCACCACGTCGTCCAAGAATCCGCGCTTGCCAGTGAAAGTTAGCTGCAGGGTGGCATTGGCGTCGGTCACTTTGATGAGCACCGTGTAGTCGTTCCACACCTTCTTTTCCAATTCGCTAATGACGTTGTCGCCTGACAATTCGAAGCCTGTGTTGGCCGTAATGGTCAGTGTATTGATAACGGTGGTTTTGGTGTCTGCCCAGCCTGCTGCGCTGAAGGTTAGCACAGCGTAGCTGGCGCCACCCAGCGAAATCTCTGGCGTAGTCATTACACCGTTAGTGTCACCAGTTCCGAACCTGATGCATTCGTGTGCACCATAGATTTTCGTGCTGTTGTCTCCTGTCCAACCGGCATTGTCAAAGTTTGGCTTAGATGAACCTTCATTGAAGTTCCCGTCGCGTCCGCCCTTGTTCGGGTTATTAGCGAACGTCTCCTGAAACACAATGGTGTTCGGATCGTCGTCAGCCCATGCTGTCAGAGGGCTTAGCATCAGACAGCATAGCATCAGAATCATGTGTTGTAGTTGTTTCATACGCTTTTAAGTATTGGTTTATTGGGTGCAAATATAATAAATAATATGCGAAACACCAAATTTTTCGCACTAAAATTACTCCGAAAGAAATTTTGATTAGTCCAAAAGTATTTTTAAATACTCCGAAAGTATTATCAAAGTCTTTTCGCGCGCGCTAAAGAGAGAGATATTCTGCAACTTATCTTAGTGATAGGGGGTGTGGGGAGAATTTTCCTTTGTCCGTATTTCTTTTACGCTCTTTAAGGTTAAAATATTACCTGCCGGGCTGAGTGGCGCTCTGCTGCCGAATCAATGGCCACGATTCAAGCAATGTCGACCCGACACTGCCGGGCAGAGTGGCAGACACTGGCGGACACAGTTTTTTTTCGCTCAGAAATAGTGTCTTAAAAGAGCTAAAAAGCAAAAAGAACAAAGAAAAGAAAGCCCCTGCACCCCATAGAAAAGAAAAAACTATAAAAGAAAAGTCGCAGAAAACCACACACACATATATAAAGGGAGCCGCTTTGCTTTTCGATTGCACAAAAAAGCGCTTTTGTGTAACGGTAACCCAACGCCGTTCATTTTTAGGGAAATTTCACAGTTATTTGTTTGGCGTTTACCAAAATAATGCCTAACTTTGCAATCGATATGTGTGTGATTGCGAGTGTGCTCATGCTCGAAAGACTAGAACGAGTTCTGTCTTTGCTCGCTTAACCGCACACTTGTCAGGCGATTGACTGCGAGTGTGCTCACGCTCGAAAGACGTTAGGAATCTATTCATTATAAACCAAAATATAAAAATTATGAAACAAAAACTTTTACTTAAATCAATGCTTCTGCTATTTGCCCTAATAGCAGGAAGTTCGAGTGTGTGGGCAGAGGACGTGACAGTCACTTGGAATATTAGTGGTGTAGCTAACTCCGCTAATAATCAACAAGTAAACACTGCTTTATCAACTTCATCAATCACCCCATCCGGTGCTTCAGGTACATGGACTGCAGTTTCTGATGGAACAAATTCTTATGCAGCAAGTAGTACTGGTGCTCAATTAGGAGCAAGTTCAGGTCGTGAGTTTAATGGTACCGTATCTCTTTCAAATACATCTATTCCCTCATCAGCTATAATTAAGTCTGTATCAGTTACTATCACTGCTAATGGTACCAGTACTCTTTCTGCTACTGTTGGTGGAAATAGTCTTGGCTCTAACAAGTCTGTTACAGGAACGACAGCCACTTATACTATTGAAGGAAGCCAAACCGGTAATAATATAGTCTTAACTTTTTCCAATACACAGACTAACAAATATATTAAAATCACTCAAATTTCCGTTACTTATACGGCAACTACTGTGGATGTTACTGGTGTATCTCTTCCGTCTACAGCCGTTGTTGGTGTTGGTAAGACGATTACCCTTACTCCAACATTCACTCCGTCAGATGCAACAAACAAAAATGTGACATGGGAGTCTAAAAACACAAGCATAGCTACTGTTAGTAGTGCTGGCGTAGTTACAGGTGTAGCTGAAGGTACTGTAAATATCGAAGTAACAACGGAAGATGGAGAATTTAATGCAACATGTTCGGTAACAGTTGATGATGGTTCCATTAATTTGGCAAATACGGGGTCAATTACCTTTAATACATTTAATGGTGAAGTATTGGGTACTGGTGGATACAAGACTCAAGATTGTGAATTAAAAGCATCAAATAATAATACATACACCTGGCACGAAACCAATGGTTATTACAACAACTCTGGTTGGCAGTTAAAATCAGGAGGCAGCGCAACCTCACCAAATATTAAGAGCGCTAATGGATTCACAATTAGTGTTACCCATTCAACCGGATATAATGTAACTATTTCTGATGGCACAAACAATGGAACAAACTCACTTACAACTACCAAGACTAACACCAAAATTACGCTTCAAGGTAGTGGAGGCTATACTGTAATATCTGGTATTACTATTATACCAACGCCAACCAATCCTTCTGACCCCGTCGACAATCTTGATGGAACAATAACACTAACCACTACCGCCAATATGGCTGGTTGGCGTGCATTCTATGACGCAACACAAGACTATACAGTGGATGCTAATACTAAGATTTATGTTGCTGCTAAGTCTTCAACGTCAAATCAAGTAGATTTGATTCCTGTCGCAGCTACGGCAATTCCTCACGGCGAGGCAGTTATCCTTAAGACCTCAGATGTAGGCCGCAATATGACGCTTACCGAGACCACAGGTGCTGCTACGTTGGGAGCTAATGTGTTGGCAGTAACTGATGGTTCGAGCAACGTAGACGGCTATCGTCTGGGCTACAAGGATGGCACAGGTGTGGGCTTCTTCAAGTACACAACGACTACTGCTCCTGCCGCTGGTATCGTGTATATCGACAAGAGCAACGTAAACACTGGCACTGGTGCTCCTGCTCTGAGTTTCGTTATTGTAGACGATAACCAAACGACTGCTATCAAGACTATTGCTACAGAGCAGCCAACGGCTCCTCGCAAGGTGCTGAAGAACGGTCGTATCATCATCGAAACTGCTGATGGCCAGTTCTCTCTGAGCGGTACACGTGTGAAGTAAATCGTAATGTAGGACTATAAAAACATAAGGAATCATCATTATGAAGAAAACATATATCAAGCCCTCTATGGAGGAGCACAAAATTCAGACTATGGGCATGCTGGCAACATCGCAAATCCCAACTAGCGACGAGACTCCCAGCGAATGGGGAGCTCCTGAATTACTGTTAATAGAAATGGAATAATTCGCAAAGGGCCGCTCTGCTGCGCAGATTTTACACAGCAGAGCCCCTTTAGTTTAACTCTATATCATAACGGCAGCTATTGCTTCAACAAGAAGTGATAGCTGCTGTTGTTTTTAGGGCCCTCCGTAAATGAGACATTTGACCGACAAAATATTGTCTTAAAAGAGCTAAAAAGCAAAAAGAACAAAGAAAAGAAAGCCCCTGCACCCCATAGAAAAGAAAAAAATATAAAAGAAAAGTCGCAGAAAACACACACACTATAAAAGGGAGCCGCTTCGCTTTTCGAGACAGGCTTGAGTGATTTTTATACATAGGGCGAATTTTGTAGAAGCAACTTCAAATCTTTAAAAATATATTAATACTTCTTCACCCCCATTAACACGACGTTGATAGATTGGGACGCTGATTGATATCTGGCGTGGAAGGAAGATAAGGTAATAAGGAACTCTGGAAATGCCTCTAAATACTGGTATTGACGGATATTTCACCTCCTTAGTTCCACGAAAGCCTTGCCATAGGGTTGCTCTCGGTCTGCTCTGGGGTTGCTCTAAGGATGTTCCGAGTTTTTACCAACAAAAAGAATGGTATGAGCGCAAAACCGAATATTTTTAACATAATTAACGATTTCGCTTCGCTTTTTTCGAGACACGTTGGGATGATTTGTGAGATTTGTGAGATTCTCTGCAAGCAGAGTGTGGCGTTACAATCGTGTTCGAAAAAAATAAATAAAATTCTTTCGCAATTCTTTGGCAGTTACAAAAATAATTCCTAACTTTGCAGTCGATTGACTGCGAGTGTGCTCACGCTCGAAAGACCAGAACGAGCTCTGTCTTTGCTCGCTTAACCGCACACTTGTCAGCGACTTATTTGAGCCAGAAATTATTCTATTACTAACTAAATATTATAAATTATTATGAAACAAAAACTTTTACTTAAATCAATGCTTCTGCTATTTGCCCTGATAGCAGGCAATTCGAGCGTGTGGGCAGTAGAAACATTGTATTCCACATGTTTGTTTGGCAATGGGTATGGAACATCCAATAATTACGACTCAACTTGGGAAACTACCAATGGAACATTTACCTGGTCTGTTACAAACGGTAACACGAACAGTACAAACTGGGCATATGTAAAATTTGGTCGTAAAAACACCGCATCCGTCGGAAGCGTAACAACATCTGCAGCATATAGCGTTGCCCTCACAAAAGTTGCAGTAACCATTGATGCACTTACTGCAGACAAGATTAATTCGATAAAATTATATACCAGTTCTGATAGAACCTCATGGACGGAGGCAGGAACCTTTACGAAGGGAACTGGAACAAAAAGCGTTACACTGGCTTCACCAACTAAAAATTTGTATTATAAGGTAGAATTCGATTGTGCATCTGGTTCAAGCAACGGATTGATTACGGTATCTCAGATACAATACTATTATGACGTTCCTTCATCTGCTGCTCTCGACCATATTGTACTTGGAGGAACTTATCCTACCGAGTTTTATGTAGGCGATGTTTTTTCGTATGACGGCTTAACGGTAACTGCTCACTATGATGATTTGACAACTGCAAATGTTACGACAAGTGCAACTGTTAGCGATCCCGACATGAGTACAGCTGGTGTCAAGACTATAACAGTCACCTATGAAGAGAATTCGGTTGTAAAGACTGCTACATATGACATCACTGTTAGTCCTGTTCCGCCTGTAGTATTGACATTAGACTTTGGAACTAACATCTTTAATTTGCCGACAGCCGCCACAACCACAGAAACTGGTTATACTTATGGAGGATATACATACACATTCGCAGCACCAGATGCTTATTTTTGGCAGAAAAGTGGAGCTCATTATGTACTTATGGGTAAAAACGGCGCTACATTCAAATTCCCTGCATATCCGTTCATAGTAAAAAGAATTAAGGTTTACGGTAGGAATGATGCAAGTGGTAGTTCAAAGTTCAATATTTATGTTGGCAATGACGCGATTTGTGACGAAGTAACAAGTTCGAAAGTTGACCATATGTTTAACATTCCGTCAGCAAAACAGACAGCAGGTACTGTATATACTATAAAGAATACCTCAACTGCAAACATGCAAATCACCAAGATTGAATTATATGGTGATGATGGCGCTCCTGCATATGTTGGAGCTAGCGGATGGTCAACACTCTACTGTACTGCTTGCCTTGACTTCGCAAAGGTAGATGGACTGGATGCATACGTGGTAAGTGATGTATCGGCAAGTACTGTAACGTTAAGTGCCTCTATTCCACACGCTCCTGCAGGAACTCCTGTTATCTTGAAAGGTACTCCAAATACGGCCTATACAGTACCTGTATTCGAAAACGATTATGGCTTTGGAACCAATAAGCTGTTAGTTTCTGATGGTACTGTTACTGGTGGTGATGGAATCTATGCTTTGGCAGAAAAGAATAGTGTCGTAGGTTTCTATAAGGTTGCTGCAGAAGTAACTATCCCTGCTGGCAAGTGCTATCTGAACACATCTGCTAGTGCTCCTGACTTCCTCGGATTCGGTGGCGATGATACTACTGGCATCAATGCGGTTAATGGTGAAGGGTTCACGGTTAACGGTGAGTTCTACAACCTGAACGGCCAGCGCGTGGCTCAGCCTACGAAGGGACTCTACATTGTGAACGGTAAAAAGGTCGTGATTAAGTGAGAGAAGAACTGAGCTTGCTCGAGTTCTTCCGAACGTGAACGAGCTCGAGCGAAGCTCAAGGTGATTATTAAATAAATAAAGAGGACATAAGTTATGAAGAAGACATATATTAAGCCCGAAATGGAAGTAGTGGACATCAATATGTTCCAACCTTTGTTGGCAGGATCAGAATCAATGAATTTGAACGATACTCCGGAAGTCGACGATCCCAATGACATCCTCGCTCCGGAATTGGATATGGGTCTCCCAAGCTATTTCTTTGAATAATAAGACAAATTAGAACCATTTTAGATAAAAAATCGGGCTGATATTTGGTCGGTCCGATTTTTTTTCTTATCTTTGCGGCACAAAACAAAAATAACTTATTATTAATTTTAAAACAAAAACGCTTATGAACAAAATTTTACGCTATTCGTTTGTAGCCTTATTGGCTATGGTTGGTTTGAACATCAGTGCTCAGGAAGTGACTCTGGACTTTACTATCACAGATCCTTCTGATGAAACTGGTAAAACAAGTATATGGGGATTCCCTGCAAGTTCAAAAAACAAAACAGTAGAAGAGCAGTCCTTTACCTATGATGGTTACACAGTTAAGGTTGCAGGCTCTACAGGTGAGGGTTATTATTGGCACGACAAGGATCATTATCTGCTTTTTGGTAAGCAGGGTGCTTATCTGACACTGCCAGCATTTAACTTTGACGTTGAGCGCATTGACATTGAGGGTAATTCTTCTGCTTCTACTGGTGTAAAACAAAATATTTTTGTTGGTGACGAGGCCGTAAGTACAGAAACAACTGGCGCTCAGGGAACGAATATTTTCACAATTGCAGACGGAAATCAGGCTGCAGGCACCATTTATACTATCAAAGTAAACAGTAAACACAACAATCAGATTAAGACTATTAAGATCTGGAAGAAGGGTTCTGGTGCAAAGCAGTCTGCCGATATTGCTTGGAGCAAACCTTCAGCTACTGTAACAATTGGTGCTAACGATAATGTTTTCCCAGAACTGAGCAACCCCAATAATCTCCCAGTAACTTATGAGAGTTCAAAGCCGGAGTTTGCAACTATCGATGCTAATGGTTCTATCACTCTTATTGCTGCAGGCACAACAAAGATTTCTGCAATCTTTGCAGGCGACGATACGTATGAGGCTTCAACGGTTTCTTATAATCTGACCGTTAAGGAGGCCGAGACTCCAAGCCAAGAAACAACCGTGGCTACTGTTGCTGCTCTGAATGCTTTGGAGAACAATACCACATTTACATATACAAGTGATGTGCTGGTCGTTTATTTAAATGGAGCTTACGCTTATATTAAGGATGATACTGGTTCAAGCCTTATTTATGATAGCAGTAAAACAAAGTTTGCAAATCTGGGTATCGGTTCGAGAATTATAGCTAATTGGAAGGGTAAGGTAAGTATCTATAAGAACCTGTTCGAGGCTGTTCCTGATGACGTCCTGCCTACAGCAGGTACTTCAGCTGTACAGGTTACCTATCCTGAGGCAGCAATCACTGATGTTGTGGCTACAAATATGAATCAGGTTGTTGTTCTGAAGGGGGTAACTTATACTGCTCCTAACGGAAAGAATTTCACAATCTCAAAGGGCGGTGTAGACGTTAAAGGTTACAATCAGTTTGGTATTGAGATTGCTGCTCCTGAAGATGGTAAGACTTATAACATTACTGGTGTAATCAGCGTTTATAACGCTGACGTTCAGTTCCAGCCCATCGCTATTGAAGATGCTGGTACAACAGGTATCAACGCCCTCAAGGTTGCTGCTCAGAACGGTGCTATCTACAACGTAGCAGGCCAGAAGGTGAATGCCGGTTACAAGGGTCTGGTAATCATGAATGGTAACAAGTTCGTGAACAAGTAATCACAGAAACATCTTATAATAAATAAAGCGGAACTTTTGGTGGTTCCGCTTTTTTTTCGTACTTTTGCAATCAAATTCAAAAGCAATATGGCAACGAAGGAAGGTAAGGAGTTGACTCCGATGATGAAACAGTTTTTTGACTTCAAGGCAAAGTACCCTGAGGCTTTGTTGCTGTTTCGTTGTGGCGACTTCTACGAGACCTATTGCGAGGATGCTGTCATTGCTTCGAGGATACTGGGCATTACGCTCACTCACAGGAATAACGGCTATAACAAGGGCGACGAGATGGCTGGTTTTCCCCATCACGCCCTCGACACCTATCTGCCAAAACTGATTCGTGCTGGCAAGCGTGTGGCCATCTGCGACCAGTTGGAAGATCCCAAACTGACGAAGAAACTCGTCAAACGAGGTATTACGGAACTGGTGACGCCTGGTGTGGCTATGCAGGATACCGTGCTGAACTACAAGGAGAACAACTTCCTCTCGGCTGTGCATTTTGGCAAGGCGGCCTGTGGCGTTTCGTTCCTGGACATCTCGACGGGTGAATTCCTGGTAGGCGAAGGTACTTACGACTATGTGGAGAAGCTCATTGGCAATTTCCAACCCAAAGAGGTGCTCTACGATAGGGGTCGCAAACACGACTTCGAACGCTACTTTGGCAATCGTCTGGTGACTTTCGAACTCGACGACTGGGTGTTTACGGAGCAGACGGCCCATCAGAAACTTTTCAAGCACTTCAACGTCAAGTCGCTGAAGGGTTTTGGCGTTGACCATCTGAAGAGTGGCGTCATTGCTGCTGGGGCCATCCTGCAATATCTGGAACAGACGTTGCACACGCAGATAGCCCATATTACCTCGCTCTCTCGTATTGAGGAAGAGCGCTATGTTCGTCTGGATAAGTTTACCGTGCGTTCGCTGGAATTGCTCAGTCCTATGCAGGACGACGGCAAGTCGTTGCTCAACGTTATTGACCATACGGTGACGCCAATGGGTGGTCGTATGTTGCGTCGTTGGTTGGTATTTCCGCTGAAGGACGAAAAGCCCATCAACGAGCGTCTGGATATCGTGGAATATTACTATCGTGAACCAGAGTTCCGCCAGTGCGTTGACGACCAACTGCACCGTATGGGTGACTTGGAGCGTATCATCTCGAAGGTCGCTGTAGGTCGCGTGTCGCCTCGTGAGGTGGTACAATTGAAGATGGCCCTGCAGGCTATTCAACCCATCAAGACGGCGTGTCTCTATGCCAACAACGAATCGCTGAAAAGGGTAGGGGAGCAGCTGAACCTTTGCGAGAGCATTCGCGACAGGATAGAACGCGAGATTCAGAACGACCCGCCACAGCTTGTTGCAAAGGGAGGCGTGATTCGCGACGGTGTGAATGCAGAACTGGATGAACTGCGCCATATTGCTTATTCTGGCAAGGATTATCTGTTGCAGATTCAGGAGCGTGAAGCCCAGGAGACAGGTATCCAGTCGCTGAAGATAGGTTATAACAACGTCTTTGGCTATTACCTCGAGGTGCGCAATACGTATAAGGACAAGGTGCCACAGGAGTGGGTGCGCAAGCAGACGCTGGCTCAGGCAGAGCGTTATATCACGCAGGAACTGAAGGAATACGAAGAGAAGATTTTGGGTGCTGAGGACAAGATTCTCGCGCTCGAAGCTCAGCTCTTCAACGACCTCGTGTTGGCTATGCAGGAGTTTATTCCTCAGATTCAGATCAACGCCAACGTCATTGCCCATCTCGACTGTTTGCTGAGTGCTGCCAAGACGGCTGAAGAGAACCACTACGTGCGTCCTGTGATTGATGCCAGCGACGTGATAGAAATCAAGCAGGGTCGCCACCCAGTCATTGAGACGCAGTTGCCTTTGGGCGAACATTATGTGCCAAATGATATCTACCTCGACAGCGAGCACCAGCAAATCATTATCATTACTGGTCCGAATATGGCTGGTAAATCGGCTCTCTTGCGCCAAACGGCTTTGATAGTACTGCTGGCGCAGATAGGATGTTTCGTGCCTGCAGAGAGCGCGAAAATAGGCTTGGTGGACAAGATTTTCACGAGGGTAGGGGCCTCGGATAATATTTCCTTGGGCGAATCGACCTTTATGGTGGAAATGACGGAGGCTGCTAATATCCTGAATAATGTGACGCCTCGCTCGCTGGTGCTCTTCGACGAGTTGGGACGAGGCACCTCGACGTATGACGGAATCTCCATTGCGTGGGCTATCGTGGAATATCTGCACGAACACCCCAAGGCTCAGGCTCGTACGCTCTTTGCGACGCACTACCACGAGCTGAACGAGATGGAGAAGAACTTCAAGCGTATCAAGAACTACAACGTCTCTGTAAAAGAAGTGGAGGGAAAGGTCATCTTCCTGCGTAAACTGGAAAAGGGTGGTTCAGAGCATTCGTTTGGTATTCATGTGGCAGAGATTTCTGGAATGCCCAAGAGCATCGTGAAGCGCGCCAACGTCATTCTGAAGCAATTGGAAACGGATAATGCTTCTGTAGGTACTGTTGGCAAGCCCACAGCAGAGATTGCCCAGAGTCGCGAGGGA
The DNA here is from genome assembly GCA_902774925.1 of uncultured Prevotellaceae bacterium. Lineage (GTDB taxonomy): Bacteria > Bacteroidota > Bacteroidia > Bacteroidales > Bacteroidaceae > Prevotella. The sequence continues at coordinate 19,489 of CACYKE010000037.1, forward strand.
ATGCAACTCTCGTTCTTCCAATTGGATGATCCTGTCCTTTGTCAAGTCCGCGACGAAATCCTTGGCCTCGACGTGAACAACCTCACGCCTCTCGAAGCCCTCAACAAGCTCAACGACATCAAAAAAATCGTCTCAGGAAAATAATCAAGAATTTGAGAATTTAAGAATTTATCTAAAAAAAAGAGAATTAGAGATTCATGACTATGCACAGCCAAAATTCTCTAATTCTCTAATTCTTGATAAAAAATAATTATACTTTTTTCTTTGCTCTTAGCATACAGACAACACCAATGATGATGAAAGGAATCGAGAGGATCTGACCCATGTCAATGGGCAGCGAGGCCTCGAAAGCTTCCTGAATCTCCTTGGTGTACTCGATGAAGAAGCGGAAGGTGAAGATGTACGTCAGGCAGAAACCAAAGTACCAGCCAGTGCCGACTTTTGGCTTTTGGCTCTTCTTATAGATTGTCCACATGATAACGAAGAGAATGGCGTAGGCAATCGCCTCATAGAGCTGGCCCGGATGGCGAGGAAGCATATCGACACGTTCGAAGATAAAGGCCCAGGGAACGTCCGTCACCTTGCCGATAATCTCTGAGTTCATGAGGTTGCCCAAGCGAATGAAGCACGCCGTAGTTCCTGTGGCAATGGCGATATTGTCCAATACCGTCCAGATGCTCAGTTTCGTTTTTTTGACGTAGAGCCACAAGGCGATAATCAAGCCCAATGTGCCTCCATGCGACGCAAGGCCTTGATAGCCCACAAACTTCCAACCTCCGTCTTCCAAAAAGCGAATGGGGATGAACATCTCGACGAAGCCTTTTACGGACGTCAGGAAATAGTCCGGCTCGTAGAAGATGCAATGTCCCAAACGTGCTCCTAACAGGATGCCGATGAAGCAATAGAAGAACAGGGGGTCGAACAGCTCGTCCTTGATTTTCTGTTCCTTATAGAGTCGTTTGACGATGAGATAGGCCAGTGCCAACCCAATGAGCCAGCACAATCCATACCAGCGAAATGGTCCAAACTCAATGCTGGGGTTCCAGTTGATGTATAGTAATTCGTTCATAGTTCGCTTTACTGTTTGTTGCGACTCAGTCGCGACATACTAGACGTTGAATCTAAAGTGCATAATATCACCGTCCTGGACGACGTAGTCCTTACCCTCAATGCCCATTTTGCCAGCTTCGCGGACAGCGGCCTCAGAACCGTATTGGATATAGTCGTCGTACTTGATGACTTCAGCACGAATGAAGCCCTTCTCGAAGTCGGTATGAATGACGCCAGCGCACTGGGGAGCCTTCCAACCTTTCTTATATGTCCACGCCTTCACCTCCATTTCACCAGCGGTGATGAAGGTCTCAAGGTTCAACAGGGCGTAAGCCTTCTTGATGAGGCGGTTGACACCACTCTCTTCAAGACCCAGCTCCTCCAGGAACAGCTGCTTGTCCTCGTAGCTCTCGAGCTCAGCGATATCCTCTTCTGTCTTGGCAGCAATAATCATCGCCTCAGCGCCTTCTTCCTTAGCGAGTGCTTCAACCTTCTGCGTAAAGGCGTTACCACTCTTCGCATCAGCCTCACCCACATTGCAAACATATAGCACAGGCTTGGCAGTCAGCAAAAAGAGATTACGCGCACAATCCTGCTCGTCCTTGCTTTCGAACTCGACGATACGCGCATTCTTGCCTTGCTCCAGCACCTCTTTGTAGGCCTTGAGCACAGCGACCTCAATTTTTGCCTCCTTATTGCCTGCAGCAGCAGCCTTCTCCGTCTTCGCCAAGCGGCTCTCGATAGTCTCTAAGTCCTTGAGTTGCAGCTCAGTATCGATAATTTCCTTGTCGCGAATGGGGTCGATGGTTCCATCCACGTGGGTGATGTTTTCATCTTCGAAACAACGCAACACGTGGATAATGGCATCCGTCTCGCGAATGTTTCCAAGGAACTTGTTGCCTAAGCCTTCACCCTTCGAGGCACCCTTTACGAGGCCGGCAATATCAACGATTTCGCAGGTTGCAGGCACGATACGTCCAGGGTGAACGAGCTCTGCCAGTTTCGTCAGTCGCTCGTCAGGAACGGTAATCACACCCACGTTGGGTTCTATCGTACAAAAAGGAAAATTTGCTGCCTGTGCCTTTGCGCTCGACAGGCAGTTGAACAAGGTAGACTTACCCACATTGGGCAGTCCCACAATACCACATTTTAATGACATCTTTTCTAATAAACGTTTATTTTCGGGTGCAAAGGTACAAAGAAAAAGTGATAAGTGGTAAGTGATAAGTGATAAATTATGAATTATTTACCCTCTTTCCCCAAATTCAGCCTGATTCCTATCTGTAAGGTCCAGTTAAAAGGCTGGTCTTTGAAGAAGTTGTCCACCTTGCTGTCGTTCTTCAGATAGTAGCGCAGGCCAGGTTCAGCATAGATGCCCACGAGGGGGATGATGTCGTATTCTATGCCAATGCCTCCAGCCAGCGACCACTGCGGATGGTCGTTTCTGGCGTTGACGTCGACTCCTTCGGTATTTCTTTTGGCCTTGATGTTCCAGTCGAGTTGTGCGCCAGCTGAGGCGTAGGCCTTCCAACCCTTGCCCTTCAGCACGTGATACTGCACGTTAAGGGGAACGCCCAGGTAATCGAGACGCTGATCGGTAGTGATAGGCGTGCCGCTTAGGACGTTGACAAACTGCGAGTTCAGACGCGTATAGACGAGACCTGTGCTTAGCGTCCAGCGATTCGTCAGGGGATAGCTGAGGGTTAGGCCAAACGAGATGGGATGGTCGTGATGCTGGCGCTCCTCATAGCCTATAAGCCAGATGGGCTCCTCCGTAGCGCGAGTGCTACCAGGGGGCAGATAGTCGCTAAAGTCGTAGCGACTGGCCATCTCTGGGCTCATCATCACTCCGTTGGTGTGGTTGTAGGCCAAGAGGCCGTTGTTAGCCATCAGGCCTATCGTGACACCCTTGCGCTTCTTAGTAGGCGAGGGGAGGGGAGAGGTGCGCTTAGGGAAAACCTCAGCCCGCGAACGCGACGCAGGAGGCGTAGGGGGCTGTTGCTGCGGGGGGCGTTGAGGCTGAGGCCGAACCTCAGCCCACTCTGTTTCTGCTTGGTTGTCAGCAGTGGTATGATTTTGGGATAGGATGTTGTTATCTGTTTGATTAATGCGTACTTTTTTTCCGTAGTGAGCGAACTCTTTTTCCGTAGTGAGCGAACTCTCAGTCCGTCCCGTACGGACTGGTGACTCTCTAAGCTCCGGCTCTTGCTTTGCCAGGGGCTTGCTTTGCGTTTGCTCCTTTTTTGCAAGCGGCCCGTTGGCTGTTTGTTCCTTGGGCCAGAACCACCAGCCCATACCTGCGACCAGAGCCACGAGGGCAGCAATGCTGACCCAGCGTCGCCAAAGGGGTGTTACTGTGCTTTTCTGTTGCGGGGGTACTACGACGCTTGTTGGCTGTTGGGTCAGACGACGCTCAATGTCCGCCCACAGTCCCTCTGGCGCGTCTGCCTCGTAGTCAGCCAGTCGCTCGCGGAGTTGTTCTGTCCAGTCTTTCTTCGTCATAGCTTGTTGTTCTTTAGATAATTGTTAATATGTTTGGCGAGCTCTTGTTTGGCTCTTGCGTATTGCGAGGCAGAGGTTCCAGGCGTAATGCCTAACAGGCGGGCTATCTCTTTGTGCGATAGTTGCTCGAACACGTACAGGTTTAGCACCATTCTATAGCCTGGGGGCAATTGGCTTACCAACCTGTTGAGCACCGCTTGGGGTACGCGCCCTACGTCAGGCTCTTCTTCGTCGTCAGGTTCGTCAGGCAACCGATCCGTCAGCCTCATGCGTTCGTGACTCCTGACGTGGTTGATGGCCTCATGAACCACAATGCTGCTGACCCAGGCCTTCAGCGTCCCTTCGCCCTGAAAACGGAAACCATCCAACGAGGTCAGTATCTTGACGAACGCGTCTTGCACAACGTCGCGAACGTCCTCATAGTCGGCAACATACCGTTGGGCGATGGCTATAGCAAGCCCTTTGTAGCGTTCGTAGAGGCGACGCTTTGCCTCCCGTTCTCCGCCTCGTATCGCGTCCAACAGTTCCTGCTCCGTTTCCACGGTCTCTCTCTTAGTTCAGTCGTTTCGTACTAATAAGCATCAGCGTCAGCGCAGGGTCGAAGGTGTAGCCAAATATCTCGGAGGATGAAGAATAAGAAGGATAAGATTCTTGAAGATTGACTCTGCTCACCGTCCATTTCAACGTCCACTGATCTGTGTTCTGTTCGTAGGTTCCATCTAATTGATATTCAAGCCCTACTATATACTCAAAATCAGGCACTACTGCATCATCATTCCTACTAGCCGTTACTAAATAGTAGTTTCCAGAACGAAAGCCTTCAGAGAGAGTAAACGACTTAGAAAAACTATCAACATATAATGATTTATCGTTGTATGCACGAAATTCATAAAGAATAAACCAGCTGGAACTGACGAGATGAAGCCCTTGTATTTCGCTCACGTTTTTTAGGAGCACTTCGTTAGGCATGTGCTCTATCTCTATTTGGCTTCCGATAATATTCATGACAGTCTTGCCTATCACCTGACGGTCCATCACCCATTCGGCTTCGTAAGAAGTGACACTTGGTGAATTATTGTAATAGGGGTAATCACCAATTAAATCCGGCTCGTCTTTACCACAAGCAGTCAGCAGGCCAAACGCCAGCAGGAGTGCGAATAACGTTGTAACGTGTTTCATATCTTTAATTGTTTACGTGTTCTAATGATAAAACACGGAAAGCAGCGAAACCTTGCATGAAAGCGGAGAGGATTAAGATTATTTAACCCTTCCTCATGCAAGGATTTCGCCTTTTGTGTGTTTTATTGGTAGAAAACGCTTTAACTTTGCGAACGATATGAGACATAAAATGCTTTGGGCTGCTGTCGCCCTGATGATGATGACAGCGTGTAGTAGTGACAATGACGAGACCATCGTTAATCCAGAGGATAACGAATGGACGCCCATCAGTCTGACGCGAGCAGAACAGGAGCTGGTGACGAGCAACAACGACTTCGCCTTCAATCTGTTTCGCTTAGCAGGTCCTCGTAAAATTTGGGTTGAAGATCCTGAGAAGGGCATCATCCTCTCGCCTATCAGCATTACCTACGCCTTGGGAATGCTGAACAACGGCGCTGCAGGTGAGACGCAACAGCAAATCAACAAGGTGCTGGGCTTCAACAACGCTGACGAGGTGAATGCCTTCTGCAAGAAGATGCTGACGGAGGCGCTTCACTTGGACAAGCTGACGAAGGTGCAAATAGCAAACAACATCTACGTGAACAAAGACTACACGCTGAACCCTGTTTTTGTCGAGAAAGCCAACGACTTCTATGATGCCCAGCCCGAGACGCGCGACTTCGCTGATGGTAAGACGCTGGACATCATCAACCAATGGGCCAGCGACCATACGGAGAGGATGATAGAAAAGGTGCTCAGTGAAAAGGAGTTCAGGTCTGATGCAGTCAGCTACTTGTTGAACGCCATCTACTTCAAAGGCACGTGGAAAGAGAAGTTCAAGAAGGAGGAAACCAAGGAGGAAGCGTTTAAGTCTGCTGGCAAGAAGGTGCCCATGATGCATCAACAGAAAAAGTTCCTTTACGCTGACAAAGGCGACTATGAGGCCTTGCAATTGCCCTACGGCAACGGGGCCTATAGTATGACTATCTTGTTGCCTAAAGAGGGAAAGACCACCTACGACATTGCGCAGGGTCTGACGGCAGAGAGCTGGAAGACGATGTGGCAGAGCGGAGTGCCTTCAGAAGGTGCTATTGTTGACGTAAAGCTGCCTCGCTTCGAGACAAACACAGACCTTGACCTCGTTGAAACCATGAGCCGTTTGGGAATGCCCAACGCTTTCGACCCACAGACAGCTGAGTTTCCTGACTTCTGCAATACGCCCACCTTTATCGGACTGATGAAGCAGGTGGCGCGCATCAAGGTCAGCGAGGAGGGAACGGAGGCAGCAGCGGTGACGGAGATAGGGATGTTGAATAGTTTAGCAGGCCCCAGCCAGCCTATTCACGTCGACTTCCACGCGGACCATCCGTTCATCTATATGATTAGCGAAAAGTCGACAGGCACAATCTTCTTCATCGGACACTACACGGGCCTATAATGTTTGCACGTAGGAAAAAAGTCGGAAGCCCGCAGTAAAAAGGCCTTTAGTGCGTACCTAAAAATTCTTTTGCTTGGAGGTAAAGTTAAAACAACGCCAATGTTTGTTAAAACAAAGGCGTTGTTTATTAAATCAAAGGCATTGTTTGATAAATCAACGCCTTTGTTTACTACTTTTACTCCTCAGGTGAGAAGTCGTCCTTGCCTACTCCGCAGACGGGGCAAACCCAGTCCTCGGGAATGTCTTCAAAGGCTGTGCCTGGAGCGATACCGCTATCGGGATCGCCAACTTCTGGGTCATACACGTAACCGCAGGTCTCGCAGATGTACTTTTTCATAAGCTTAATTGTTTTGTTTAGTTTGTAAAAGGGTGTTGATTTTCTCAACGACAGTCTCTGGTTTTATCATGTTCATACAGGCATAGTCGCCGCGTTTGCAGGGCTTCTGTCCGAAGATGCTGCAAGGACGACAGTCGAGGTCTGCCTGAATGGCATTGTCCTTTGTCTGGTTCCATCCCATAAAACCCGCATAGGGATGCGTTGCCCCCCAAATGCTGACCACAGGAATGCCTATCAGCGACGCGAGGTGCATATTGGCGGAGTCCATCGAGAGCATGACGTCGAGGTGGCTCATGAGGATGAGTTCCTCGTTCATCGACTGTAAATGCTGACTGACGAAGACGCAGGTGGGGAATTCCTTGCACCATTCCGTGAAGTGCTGGTCCTCCTTCTCGCCTCGTCCAAAGAGGAAGATGCGCGCGTTGGGATGCTTGAGGGTCAATTGACGAATGACCTCGTGCATCAATGGAGTGGGGTAGATCTTCCCCTCGTGGGCCGCAAAGGGTGCAATGCCGATTAGAGGTGAGGGGTGAGAGGTGAGAGGTGAGAGAACGGACTCAGGCAGCAACGAGAGGTCTCCTTTGCCCGTAGGCGAAGTGGCGAAAATGCTGGTAAACTGGATATTGATGGAATAGCCCAAGCGCTCGAACACTTCCACGTAGTTCTGGAAGGGTGTGGGTTGCTGGATGAGCTGTTTGTTGTTGTTGGATGTCAGTTTGCGACGTCCTTTACGGTGTTTATTGATGTGCTCCACCCTGCAGCGACTCATGTTGAAACGCAGGCGCAGGAATTCTGAGCGTAGCACACTATGCAAGTCGGCAATAGCCGTAAACTGCTTGGCAGTCAGACGACGATAGAGGGCGTTGAGCCCCCTGATGCCTTTGTATTCGCGCTTCAGGTCGGCACCCATAAAACCAATATTGGGCGCCAGATTCTCGAAGAGCGGACGGAAAGGCGCACGACTGAGTACCGTGATGCGAATGTCAGGATGCTGTTTAGCCAGCGAATACACCACAGGCACGACCATAGCCACGTCGCCTAAGGCAGAAAAGCGGATAACAAGAATGTGGTCTTTCTTCATATCTTACCTCTCACCCCTCATCTCTTACTTCTTATAAAGTATCGGATTGGTGCTTGGGTCGTTATACATCTTCATCTGGCGATAGACCTTCATGTATTTGCGTCCAGCCTTGATGTCTTCCAACAACTGGTCGATAGCCGTCGAGAGGTCCACCTGCTGTTCGAGCAAAACGTCAAGCTTGGCCTGACACTTCTGCAGGTGAGCAGCATCAGCGTCCTTGCGCTCCGTCTGTTCCTGCATGTGCCAGATTTTCAGGGCCAGAATGCTCAGACGATCAACCGCCCAGGCAGGACTCTCAGTGTTGAGACGCGCCTCAGGCAAGGGTTTTACCTCGCTGTAAGTCTGACGGAAGTAAGAGTCGATTTCCTCCACGAGGTCCGTACGGTCCTGATTCGAACGGTCAATACGACGTTTCAGCCCCAAAGCTTCTGCTGGGTCAATGTGCGGATCGCGGATGATATCCTCCAGATGCCACTGAACGGTATCAATCCAACACTTCAGATAGAGACTGTGCTCAATGGTGCCTGTCTCGTAGGGATTGTTGATGGGAGTATCTACGTGATCCTTCAGGTGATAATCGCGTATCGCCTGCTTGAAAATCTGATTGGCTTGTTCTGTAAATGTCATAGTTTTGATTGTTTTGTCTGCAAAGATACAAATAACTAAGTAAAAAACCAAATTATTAAGAATATATTTCGTAATTTTGCAGGCAATATGAAGATAGTAGTCGACGATAAGATACCATTTATTCGCGAAAAGCTGGCACTTTTGGCTGATGAAGTGGTTGCGTTGCGAGGGGCAGACATCAGTGCTGATGACGTCCGAGACGCTGATGCTTTGATTGTCCGGACGCGTACTCGTTGTGATGAAGCGTTGCTGAAAGACAGCAAGGTACAGTTTGTGGCAACAGCAACCATTGGCTTTGACCATATTGACACAGCATACATGAAGCGAGCTGGTATCCATTGGACGAATTGTCCTGGGTGTAATGCTGCCTCTGTGGCGCAGTACGTTGAGTGTTCGCTGTTGTTGTTGGAACGCGAAAAGGGTCTTGCTCTGCGTGAATCGACGATAGGTATCGTGGGTTGTGGCCATGTAGGTTCGAAAGTCAAGGCTGTCGCTGAACGTTTAGGGATGTGTGTCTTAGTGTGCGACCCCCTGCTGGCTGACCCTTCTTTTGTTTCGCTCGATGCCATCGAGCGCGAAGCTGACATCATCACCTTCCACGTACCTCTGACCCGTGAGGGCGAATACGCCACTTACCACATGGCTGACGACGCTTTCTTCCACCAGCTCTCGCGCGTACCTTATATTATAAATACGAGTCGTGGTGAGGTTGTTGACAATGAAGCCCTGCTGTCAGCCCTTAACGAAGGCAGGGTACATGATGCCGTCATTGACGTTTGGGAGCACGAACCTCATCTCAGCCTTGAATTGTTGAAGCGGGTTTATATCGGCACCCCTCATATTGCAGGCTATTCTGCTGACGGAAAGGTGAATGCTGACAATATGGTCATTGACGCGTTGTGTCAGCATTTTGGATTAAAGCACCCTGGGGCCATCAAGCCTCCTTCCTTGCCTGTGGACTTTCTTTATACGGGTGACCCTCTACAACTTTACAATCCTTTGGATGATAGTCAAAAGTTGAAGCAACACCCTGAGAATTTTGAATCTTTACGTAATAATTATCCACTTAGAAGAGAGAAAGAGGAACGCTAAAAGTGTAAAAACGGCACTTTTTCGGTCAAAAATATGCACAAGTAGGGGGCTAATGTGCAAAATAGAGTACTTTTTTCTTAAAAATATTTGCGTAAGTCAATAAAAATTCGTTACTTTGCACCCGCTAAGCGACCTTTTGTTGCGAAGTTTTCAGAAAAAGAATCAAATTATTAACATTTTAAAGAAGAAAATTATGTCAGAAATTGAAAGCAAAGTAAAGGCAATTATCGTAGACAAACTGGGTGTTGATGAGGCTGAGGTAAAGCCCGAGGCAAGTTTCACAAATGACCTTGGTGCTGACTCACTGGATACCGTTGAGCTCATCATGGAGTTTGAGAAGGAGTTCGGAATCTCTATCCCCGACGATAAAGCTGAGAAGATCGGTACTGTAGGTGACGCTATCGCTTATATCGAGGAGAACGCAAAATAAATGAATAATGAGTATGGGTTGCCATCTTAACTTGAGAAGGCAACCCATACCCTTTTTTTTAAACGTATGGAATTAAAAAGAGTAGTAGTAACAGGCATGGGTGCCGTTACACCGCTTGGCAATAATCCTAAGGAGACTTGGGAGAATATGCTGGCTGGTAAGAGCGGAGCTGCACCTATTACACTGTTCGACCCGGCAAAGTTCAAGACTCAGTTCGCCTGTGAGGTGAAGGGTCTCGACGTCAATGCTTACATCGACCGCAAGGAGGCTCGTAAGATGGACCGCTATACACAGCTGGCCATCATTGCTGCCAAGCAGGCTGTCGAGGATTCAGGCATGGATCTGGAGGCAGAGGACAAGAACCGCATTGGTGTTGTCTATGGCGTAGGTATTGGTGGTATCAAGACCTTCGAGGAAGAGGTGGGTTATTATGGTGCTCATCGTGAGGATGGTCCCAAGTTCAATCCCTTCTTCATCCCCAAGATGATTGCAGACATTGCCGCTGGTCAGATTTCGATTATCTACGGTTTCCACGGCCCCAACTATATCACCGCTTCTGCCTGTGCTTCTTCGTCGAACGCACTGGCTGATGCTTTCAACCTGATTCGTTTGGGTAAGGCCAACGCCATCGTTGCTGGTGGTGCTGAGGCTGCTATCTGCGAGACAGGCGTTGGTGGTTTCAATGCCATGAAGGCTCTGTCAACGCGTAACGATGAGCCCGAGAAAGCCAGTCGTCCGTTCAGCGCCAGCCGTGATGGTTTCATCATGGGCGAGGGTGCCGGCTGTCTGATTCTTGAGGAGCTCGAGCATGCTAAGGCTCGTGGTGCCAAGATATATGCTGAGATGGTTGGTGCTGGCATGAGTGCTGACGCTCACCACATCACAGCTTCTCACCCAGAGGGTCTTGGTGCTAAGCTGGTGATGCAGAACGCGCTGGAGGATGCAGGCATGCAGCCTGACGAGATTGACTACATCAACGTTCACGGTACTTCTACCCACGTTGGTGACATCTCTGAGGCTAAGGCCATCAAGGATGTGTTTGGCGACGCAGCCTTCAAGCTGAACATCTCGTCAACCAAGTCAATGACTGGTCACCTGCTGGGTGCTGCTGGTGCTGTTGAGGCTATGGCTACCATTCTGGCAGTCCAGAACGATATCGTTCCTCCCACCATCAACCACGAGGAAGATGATAAGGACGAGGAGATTGACTACAACCTCAATTTCACCTTCAATAAGGCTCAGAAGCGCGAGGTGCGTGCTGGTCTCAGCAATACCTTCGGATTTGGTGGTCACAATGCCTGCGTAGTCTTCAAGAAGTATGTGGGTTAACGACATCATTGATAGAATAAAGCT
>CACYKE010000038.1 GCA_902774925.1 uncultured Prevotellaceae bacterium
TAGTCCTTACTACTGTATACCATTTGTCTCATTCTTAAAACGAGCCCAAAGGTATCATTTTCCCGCTTCATGTACAAGACGTCAAAATTGACAGTTTACCACATTGTCAAAAATAGGCACTATAATATATAAATTTTAATTTATATATTATAGTGAGCAAATGACCGAGTTCGAAATCGATTTTGACCATTTTGACCTTGACCATTTTGACCACGAACTCGAAAGAGCAGAAAAGACATTGTCAATCAGATCAGTCAGGCTATACGGCGCGTTGACCCAACAGCGACGGCTATTCTCTATGGCTCCGAGGCTCGTGGCGACGCACGGGGAATGCGGTTACTTTTGAAATTCACTGAGCGGACGATAACCGCACTCGGCCATGAGGGTATCCCAGTTCTTCGGCAACTCAATCTTTACCGTTGAATAGCCGCCGCCTGGCATGGTTTGCAGTTTGTTGCGGGCGGCATCGCCAGTGATGATGAATTGGGTCATGCCTTGACGCATGGTGGGGATGGTCTCGATGGTGGCATCAGAACTGTCGTACCACTCGGGCGTGGTGGTCTGGGCGGCTCCCTCAGTACGTCGCAGATGACCTGTATATTGGCGCAGGTTGTGCTCACCGCCGTCCTTGGCTCCGCCGGGGTTGGCGTAGTAGTTGGCAAAGGCACGTTCTTTCAGTGGTCGGCGCGAGGCTTCAATGAGATAATCCTCCAACGCATCAGGTGTGGGATAGGCCTTGGCGAGTGTGGTAGCTACGGGTTCGGTCATGAGAATGGTGCGGAACGTGTATTGCCGACCGCTGCCCAGAGCGAACTGACAGCGCTCGCTGATGTCCCAGGCCAAGAGTGGGGCGATGCGCTGCGGGTCGGTGGTAGAGGGTGCCATATTGTTGCCCCAGAGCAGGGTGGAAGCAGCGGTGACGGTATTGTCGGTAGCCTGATAGCCGGCGCGTACATGGTAAGGCTGCCATCCAATGCGTTGGCAGGCGGCCTCGTCCTCGACCATACACCACGACATAGGATAGCCCAACGTGCGGCGGAAGTCGGGACCACCCAGGGCTTTCGTCAGGGCGATGAGGATGGGCATCAGTTCGGGCTTGCAGCCAGCCATCACACCATTTACGGCTACGTGCCACGCCGTCGTGTTGCGGTGGGCTATGGGTAGCACGGATACGGTCTCGTCCCATCGATAGTCGGTGAAGCGCATCATCTCATTGACCCGCTCGAACGTGGGCGGCACGATGGGCAGTCCGTCGGTCCACTGCATGTCGGCAAAGTAATTGTTTACCTCGTCCAGCGTACCGAAGAACACGTCATCGCGGAGGTCGCCTCACCTTTTTGTACTGCCGACGTCTGTCCGTCACCCACTTCATATGTCTCGTCACAGACCATCCGCTCCTGTCCGAACACACATCCGGCGAAGAGGAGAAAAGGAAAAAATAGAATAATCCGCTGTTTCATCTTGTAGTTTGTTTACTATTATGACGCAGCGTAATCACTAAAGTTTAATCCCAAAGCATGTTCGCCTTGGGATTTATAGTTGGTTCGTAACTTCTCTTTACAGCTTCTCCACAAGGTCGGTGATTTTCTGCTTGGTTTCTTCTGTCTTCTGCTCATCAACCTTGGCAGAGACAAAGCCCATGTTCTCTACCTGCCAATAGTTGCAGATGTCGCGGAACTCGGCCGTTGCGCCGTCATAGACGTTAGGCGAATAGGACGACATCAGCAGTGCCATCTTTTTCACGTTGGCGGGCTTGTTGACGCAGTACATACGCTGGATGGGAGCCCTGTAAAATCAGAATCTTCATAATAATGTTTTTAATATTCGTAGAGTTTAATATGTAGGATTTTCCATTCGCCGACACCGATGCGGGCGTGACGGCCTTGATGCGTTTGGTCACCATTATGACGACGGAGGTACTGCATCGTACCGTCATTGGAGATGGAAACTTCATCTACGAAAAGTAGACCGAGGCGTTTACCATTGAATTTCTGGCTTTTGGCTGTTCTCTGCAGGGCAGAGTGTGGCGTTGCGAATTGCTTTTGGCTATTAGCGCCAGCTTCGGCGAAACCATCCTCACCTAATGTCTTTTGTTGCTCTTGTTGTTTCTCAGTAGGCGTCTTAAAGTCAACGACCACACCGCTGCCTGCCAACAGATAGTCAAACTTGCCAAGACGGACGAGCATGGCACCGCCCTCAGACCACGTACTGCCGTCAGTAGCACGGGGATCCCAAGGCAGGGTGAAGTAATGGCGACAGGTCATTACCACACCATTATCATTGATGACTCGCTCACGATCATCTTGGTCGAAAAGAAGTCCCCAAGTTTTAAGTGAAGAGTGAATAGTGAAGAGTGAAAAATTTGCTGCCGCCAGTTGTTTTATAAGGGTATAGGCTTTCGTGACGGATTCTGTCTCTTTCTCACTGGCTTGGTCGATGGCGAAGGGCGAGAAACCCAAAGCCTGATGCTCGCCGAAGGCATAGAAGGCACGGACTCCGCTATTCTCGCAACAGCGACTCTCAGGGATAAAGAGCCGGTTCTTGATTTTTCCACCGTCTTGCGGGCGCAAAGGCATCGCATACTGCGCACACCACGACTTGAAGCCTGTATCGTAAATATCAGGAGCGAGCAGGTCGATGCTGGGTGCTCCCTCGTGCCAGAAGTCGATGAGATGTGCCAACGGTCCTGCTGACGGATATTCACCAGGACGGCGCCCACGACTGTTCATAGCGGCATTCACGTAGAGCGGCATGTCGTGGATGCTGCGGGCTGCCTTAGCTAGATGTTCCACGTAGCGAGCATAGCTCAGCGCCATAAATTTCTCGTCGGCATATTCGTCCGTACCATAGCGCTTTGCCCATTGTTCCTTTTTATATGCCCTCTCTGCCAAAGGCGAATGGTCGCGTGCCGATTCCAGCATACCGATCTCGTTTTCTATCTGCATCATGATGACCACCTCGCGCTGCGGGTCTTTCTCACGGATATGCCGCATCAGTGCCGAGAATGCCTTCAGGTCGGCTTGTAGCACATTGTCACTGAAGCACGAGGCTATCTCCATCTGCTTCCCCTCGGCTGTCATCGCCCGTGGGAACCGCTTCGTATCCTGCTTGAACCATGCTGGTGCATAGCACGACATCGAGTTCTTCCACACACCAAACCAAAGGAATACCACATGCAACTGTTCACGTCGCGCCACGTCGATGGTGCGGTCGATAAGCGTGAAGTCGAACTTTCCCTCCACTGGCTCCATCAGTTCCCAATAAGCAGGTACGAGTACCGTGTTCAGTCCTAATGCTCGCATCCGTGGCATCACCTCGTCGATATCCTCTACAGACGTAGCAGCAGAATTACTCAGCTCGCCGCCGAGGATAGGACACGGCAGTGACGATAGTCTGTCAGCAGCCCAAGATGATAATGCCGTAATCAGGGTTACAATGAATATAGACAGAATCTTACTCATAATCGTATTTGTTTTAGTGGTTTGTTCGGACAAAACTGCGATTAAGCGAGAACAAATGAACATGTTCAATTTGTCGAGCGCAAGCAGTTTCGCAGAATTTACCCTGCAAATATACGAAAAAATCCCAATTATTTCGTACCTTTGCAGCGAAAATTAACAAAAGTTGATTCTTATTACGATGACAGAAGACAAAAATAACGAATTCCATAATGTGGTGCCGCTGCAGATACGTTTCAACGACGTTGACAAGTTCGGGCACGTGAACAACACCATATATTTCCAGTTTTACGATTCTGGAAAGACAGACTATGTCTCCACCGTGTGTAAAGGCTTCGACTGGGATCAGTATGCCATTTTCGTGGTGAAGATAGAGGTGGAGTTCTTCGCCCAGATAAAAGGCACAGACAGGATTGCCGTCCGCACCCGTACCGTCAAGCTCGGCAACAAGAGTTTCCATCTGGAACAGGAAATCTTCGACACCGATACGCAGGAGGTGAAGAGCCGCTGCCTGTCGATATTGGTGCTGTACGACCTGGAACAGAAGCAGTCCATACCGTTTTCCGACGAATGGCGCAAGGCCATCATCGACTACGACGCGCTATAATTCCCCCATGACCACATCGAGCACCATCATCAAGACGAAGCCAATGGCAAAGCCGATGGTGCTGAGATTGGAGTGCTGACCCTCAGAGGCTTCTGGGATCAATTCCTCGACCACGACGTAGAACATGGCACCTGCGGCAAAGGCGAGCATGTAAGGAAGAACGGGCATGAGCAGTGAGGCGAGCAGTAGGACGGCAATGGCTCCGATGGGTTCCACAGCTCCGCTCAGTGAGCCTATAACAAAAGAGCGCCAACGGCTATTCCCTGCCGCCCGCATCGGCATGGAGATGATGGCTCCCTCGGGTACGTTCTGAATGGCGATACCCAGCGATACGGCGACGGCACTGGCAAGGGAGATATTCGTTGCGCAGCTGTCGGCACCTGCGAACACCACACCCACAGCCATTCCTTCTGGCAGGTTGTGGATGGTGACGGCAAGGGCCAGCATCGCCGTCTTTGACAAATGGGAGCGCATACCCTCGGGCTTATCCGTGCCAATATGCAAGTGTGGTGTCAGTTCGTCGATGAGCAACAGGAAGCCCATACCCAACAGGAATCCTATAGCTGCAGGAAACACAGCCCATTTGCCGCTATCTGCTCCCATCTCCATTGCTGGAATCAGCAGTGACCATACCGATGCGGCAACCATCACCCCCGATGCAAAGCCTAAAAGAGCCTTTTGCAATCGAGCCGACATCTCGTCCCGCATGAAGAACACGAAGGCCGAGCCGAGCATTGTGCCCAGCAGCGGAATCAGCAATCCTATGATTAATGTCATTGTCATATTCATTTCCTATCTTGCTGCAAAAATAAATTATTGATATGTATATGTCATTTGCATTGAGATATAGCCATTAGGCCATTTCTTCCGGTCTACATACAGTTTGGCATTGCCCTTGGAAAGCAGGAAGAGGTCTGGCCTCACTTCGCTGAACTCAAAGTGCATCTTGTTCTGCCCCTCCGTATAGTCTAACATCTTGATCTGCCAGCATCCGTCGGCGATGTGCACCTGCATATTGTCGAGTCTCACCTTATAGATGGTCCTGCCGCCCGTGGTGTAACTGCCCATATATTTTATATCGGTTTCCTGCTTCTTACGGTATTTCTTCTTCAGTTCCTTTGCCTTGTCGCGTACCTTCTCATAGAACATGTCGTACACGTTGGCGCTCATCATACCGTCGTGTTTCAGGAATGACTTTACCTGCTTCTCCGTCAGCTCCTGTTTCATCTCCACCATACGCACGTTGGACGTCGTTATCTTGCCTTTGTTGAACAGCACGTCCTCGGCCATCGTGATGCCAAATACCTTGTGTTCCATCAGTGCCTTCACTATCTGCCCGTATCCTGCAAGCTTGACTGCAAAGGTCACAGTTCGGCGGTGGGGAATCTGGGTCAGATCCAGATCCTTGTCCAACTTGCACGTCACGGAATAGCGCAGTGTCTGCAGACGCTTCTTCAGCGGCTTGGCGTTTTCCAGTACCTGTTTTACCAGATACTCCTCAAACGTCATACCGTCTGGCAGCACCACAACCTCGTTCAGGTTAAATGATGCTGCTATGTCATGATCCTCCTGGGCCCTAATGCCTATGGGCAACATGACTACGAGACAAAGCAGTATGAGCAGTTGTTTCATATGTTGGAGTGTTGGCCGACTAGAAGTCGATGGCGATGAAGTCTCGGATCATAGGTTTCACAGATCCAAATCCTTTGCAGGCCAGCCGTAGTCTTGGTACTTGGTGGCAGAAAGTCCGTGGTCGCGAACGAATGCACGCAACACATCATGCCGGAGCGATTCGTGCTCATCGCCATCGCTGTGGTGAATTTGGAAAGCTTCGAAATACTCTCCGAAGATGCGCTTGGCACTGGGCAGGAAACGAGAGCCGTCTTCAACCTGTTCGAAGTCGGACACATAGAAGGATTCACCCTTCTGGCAGACGTGCATCAAGCCGGGATGACTGCCGCCAGAGACGCATTTCAGTGTGTCACCTTCCTGTTTATAGTTGTACACCCAGAAATCCCCCCAGATACGAATGTCTGTGGAATCGCTGCCATCGACGGCCACCTCTTGGTAGACGGGTACGCTGTACTCGCCTGGTGCATACTGGCTGGCAATCTGTTCTGTCAGATAGCGGTCGACGGCTGCGTAGTAATCTTTCGCCTCGAAAGCCACCTCATTACTTGCTTCACCACCCTCAGCAGGTGCGACTACCTGTTTGTTTCCACATGCTGCTATTATTAAGACAGCTAAAGCGATTAGAATCTTTTTCATAACTAATCTTTTTATTTATTTTGTCATTTGCTCTTCAGTGTTAGACTGGCGGTGGGCAATGCGCTCTTGATGCTCACATTGACGGAGCCTTTCTTCTGCGTGCTGCGAATGACAAGGAGGGCGCGACCCTTCCACGTTTTTACACGTGGTGAGGTGTATGGCTCTGTATCCTTCAGGTCGGCAGAGGCGAAGGCTAACAGCTTACCTGCTCCTTTGACGGTAGCCTCACAGTCGATGGCGGCTTCAGGAACGGGTGTGCCTTGGTTGTCTAGAACCTCAACGGTGACGAAGATGAGTGACTGTCCATCGGCAGACATTACTGTACGGTCAGGGGTAAGACGTAGACGGGCTGGTTCGCCAGCGGTCTTTACTATCACGCTCTTCCCACCGGCTTCAGCACGGAGGGTACCGGCCTTGTAGGGTACAGGGAATACTGCCTTGAACTCCGTCTCGCGGCTAACCTGCTTTGTGCCGATAAGCTGGTCGTCAAGATACAGTTTCACTTCGGGCTGATGGGTATAGACCTCGACCTCGACAGGCTTTTCCTCCCAGCCGGTCCACGTCCACGACTCCCATGTAGGCCATACGCTCCACATCGTAGTCTTGATGTCGCCATGGTAGCCGTTGGGCTCACGAACAGCCATGTAGAGTGGCACGTCCTTATTCCAAAGCATCTCACGATAATGACTGATGGGCTTGCGCCAGCCGGTGATGTCGACGTCGCCACAGGGAGCACCGTGCCATTCAGGTTGTCCGCCCTCAATCCACGACTCGCCCTCGCGCTCACCTTTATAATAGTTGCGACCTATGCCGCTCTCGCCCAAATAGTCGAGACCCGTCCACACGATGTCGCCCACGACGTAGGGGAAATCGTAGGATACAGCCCAGTTGCGGAAGGCATCACGCGGATAGCTCTCCGTCTGCCAGATGACGCGTTTGGGATCACGCTCGTGGTCGCTGGCATGCTTGAAGATCATATAGTTGTAGCCCACCACGTCGAGCACCTCAGCATGCGGGTCGTAGATTTCCCAGTCGCGGTCCCAGGCACAGAGGGCCTCGGTAACTGGGCGTGTCGTGTCCAGTTCGTGGATGGCCTTCTTCATCTGACGGGCGGTATAGACCACGCGGATATCCTTGCGCTCGATGACCTCGTTACCGATGCTCCACGAGATGATGCTCGGGTGGTTGCGGTCGCGCAGCACCATCGCATGGATGTCCTGACGGAAGCAGGAGTCGATGACGGTGGAGTAGTCGTAGGGATTCTTCTGCGTGCGCCAACCGTCGAATGCCTCGTCAATAACGAGCATACCTATCGAGTCGCAGGCATCGAGGAAAGCACGCGTTGTGGGATTATGACTGGTGCGGATGAGGTTGAAGCCAGCCTCTTTCATCTGACGCACCTTGCGGATTTCAGCATCGTCAAAGGCACGGGCACCCAGCACACCGTCGTCGTGGTGTACGCAAGCACCATTGATGAGCACCTTTTTGCCGTTGAGCACGAAACCATTCTCGGCATCGAACGAGAACGAGCGGATGCCATATTTAATTTTCGACCACGAATTTAACGAATTAAACGAATTGTTCTTAAGTTCAACACTCGCGGTGTACAAGTATGGCGAATCGGTTGACCACAGCTTGGGATTGTTGATGGTGTAGGTAAAGCTAACGGCCTTGCTCTCACCGGCTTTCAGCGATACCTCTTGCTGCTGACCTTCCACCTCAACAAGGGCTTGTTGGTCTATTGTGCTTTCGTTCTGCACCATTACTTCCACCTTTACCGTTGCCTTGTCGGCACCCACCTCCGGTGTTGTGACGAAGATACCGTTCTCAGCGATGTGCAAAGCTGGCATCGTTTCGAGCCATACGTGGCGATAGATGCCAGAACCAGAGTACCAGCGGCAGTTCGGCTGCTCAGAATTGTCTACCTTTACCACCACCTCATTGGTCTGCTTCTTGTCCTTATTTAAATACTTCGTCACATCAACGGTAAACGGCGTGTAGCCATAGTGATGTTGTCCAGCCTTGACTCCATTGACGAACACTTCAGCTTTCTGATACACACCCTCAAAATGCAGTTTCACCAGTTCGTCTCCAGGTGTCTTGAATGTCTTGCGGTACTCACCCTTGCCAGCCTCGAACCATCCTCCACCAGTGCCCGTAGCACCCTTTCCAGAGTTGGGACCCTCAAAGATGTCCCAGTCGTGCGGCAGGTCAACGGTCTGCGTCTTTCCATTGTGAGTAAACTGCCAGCCGAAGTCAAACAGCTGCTTTTTTGTCTGTGCCGATGCCGTCACAATTGCGATGATCAACATCATTGTAATCAAAATCTTCTTCATATAATCTTGTCTGTTATATCACAAAACATATTAAATTTATTTGCAAATATACGAAAAATCCATGAATATTTGCTACCTTTGTGCCCAATTATTAACAAAAGTTGATTCTTGACGCGAAAATGAAAAGAATACTTTTTGTCTGTCACGGCAACATCTGCAGAAGCCCGATGGCAGAGTTCGTGATGAAGGACCTCGTCAGGAAAGCTGGACGCGAAGACGAGTTTTACATTGAATCGGCAGCCACCTCAACGGAGGAGACAGGCAACAGCGTCTATCCCCCAGCCCGCCGCAAGCTGGCCGAACACGGCATCAGTTGTGCTATTAAAACGGCACGGCAGATGACACGCTCGGACTACGACCGCTTTGACCTCCTGATAGGCATGGACTCGTGGAACATCCGCAACATGCGAAACATTTGCGGTGGCGACCCTGAAGGGAAAATCGTGATGCTGATGGACTTTACCACACGGCCTGGCGACGTAGCAGACCCTTGGTACACGGGCGACTTCGAGGCCACTTGGCGCGACGTCCTTGAGGGTTGCCAGGCACTATTAAGTTTTTAAAATTATTAGGATATGAAAAAGCTTTTGACTTGCTTATTTGCCGCACTTGGGCTAACAACAGCCTGTGGCCAGGGAGATTATGAAACTGACGTGTTTAAGACCAAAAGCGGAAAGACGGTAACGTTCCATGCCCTCGTGCATGCCAGCATCCGCATTCAGTATGACGGCAAGGAGATCGAGGTTGACCCTGTGACGAAGTTGGGCAACAAAGTGATAGACTACGCCTCCATGCCAAAGGCCGACTATCTCTTGGTGACTCACGAACACTTTGACCACTTCAACCAAGATGCCATCAAACTGCTTTCTGGCGAAAAGACCCGCTTCATTACCAACCAGCGTTGCGCCGACATGTTTGGCTCTGGCGAGGTGATGAAGAATGGCGATAAGTTGCAGATTGCCGAAGACTTCACTATTGAGGCTGTCCCTGCCTATAACTATACTGAGGGACACACGCAGTTCCACCCCAAGGGACGCGACAACGGCTATATCCTGACTATCGACGGATTGAGAATCTACATCGCGGGTGATACGGAGGACATCCCTGAAATGTCAGCCATCAAGGACATCGACATCGCTTTCCTGCCTTGCAATCAGCCCTACACCATGACTCCAGACCAACTGGTAAAGGCTGCAAAGATTATCAAGCCCAAAGTGGTGTTCCCTTATCACTACGGACAGACGGACGTGAGTGGTCTCCCAGAACAACTCAAAGGTGACGGCATCGACGTTAGAATCAGACATTACGAGTAGAATCTTCTACGTCCAGAACTCTTTCTCGCCAGTCGGCTCCATCTCGCCCTGACATTGTGGACAGGTATGTTTATTCCACAGTCTGATGTTATCACTGCCGCATTGCAGACACAAACGGCCAACCTCACTTCTATAGGAAGGTGCCACGTCGGCAATGATGCCACCTACCACGATGTTCTGGATGGTTTTGCAGTCAGGACACGACATGGCCGTAATCTCCTGCCGAAAGAGTCCGCGCCCTTCGTACACCTCGGTCTCGTAGCCGCACTGCCTGCAGCGATATTTCAGTTTCCAAGCCATACTCCCTTCTTCTATCGGAAGGAATCCGTGAGGAGTTTGATTTCGATTTGTGGGCTGATGCGCTCGTACAATATATTATATACGGCGTCGAGGATGGGCATGTTGACATGGCAGTGGCGGTTAATCTCCTTCATACACTTGGTGCCGAAATAGCCCTCGGCAATCATCTCCATCTCAATCTGGGCACTCTTGACGCTGTAGCCCTTGCCAATCATGGTGCCGAAGGTGCGGTTGCGCGAGAAGTTGGAGTAGCCCGTGACGAGGAGGTCGCCCATATAGACGCTGTCGGCAATGTTGCGCTCGACGGGATTGATGACGGTCAGGAATCGCGCCATCTCCTGCACGGCATTGGCCATGAGGACGGCCTGGAAGTTGTCGCCGAACTTCAGACCGTTGCAGATGCCGGCGGCAATGGCATAGACATTCTTCAGCACGGAGCTGTATTCGATGCCAATGACGTCGGCAGAGGTCTTGGTCTTGATGAACGGACTGCTGAGGATATCGGCAAAGGCCTGCGCCTTGTCGCGGTCGGCACAACCGATGGTGAGGTAGCTGAGGCGTTCCAGAGCCACCTCCTCGGCATGTGAGGGACCACCGATGCAGGCGAGATTCTCGTAGGGCACGTCGTACACCTGATGGAAATATTCCGAACAGACGAGGTTTTCGTCGGGCACGATACCCTTGATGGCCGTGACGATGTATTTGTCGCGCAGGCGGACCTTCAGTTTCTTGAGGTGGCTCTTGAGGTATGGCGACGGTGTGACGAACACCAGCGTGTCGTACTGTTCGGCAATCTTGTTGAGGTCGCTGGAGAAGAATATCTCGTCGGTATCGAATCGTACGCTCTGCAGGTAGGCGGGGTTGTGGCCCAGGCGACGGAAGTCCTCAATGCGGTCGTCGCGACGCATATACCAGCCGATGTGGTGAGTCTTGCCCACCACTATCTTGGCTATGGCCGTTGCCCACGAGCCGCCACCGATAATCGCTATTCTACCACAGTCGTACATATTCTGGCTTTTTGCAGTTAGCTATTAGCAGTTAGCCTTTTCGATCCAGGCGGCTACTTCATCAACTGAAGGCTTCTGGAGGTCGAGCTTGAATTTCTTAAAGATCTCACCAATCTTCTGCTGGAGGCCCTGGGGCTTCTCGTCCTTGATGTTGGTAATCAGGTTGAAACCAGCCTTGCGCAGTACTGGAACGATATCCTCAGGTACGCCTATCTCGGCCCACTCAGCTACAGACGACTGAGGAATCTTCTTCTCAGGCTTCATCTGTGGGAACAGCATCACCTCGCCAATAGCAAACTTACCAGTCATCAGCATGACCAGACGGTCGATACCAATACCGATACCGAACGTAGGAGGCATACCGTACTGCAGAGCGCGCAGGAAATCGTGGTCGATGATCATCGCCTCGTCGTCACCCTTGTCGGCAAGACGCATCTGCTCGATGAAACGCTCCTCCTGATCGATTGGGTCGTTGAGCTCAGAATAGGCATTGGCCAGCTCCTTACCATTGACCATCAGCTCGAAACGCTCGGTGAGGCCAGGCTTAGAACGGTGCATCTTGGTCAGTGGCGACATCTCAACAGGATAATCGGTAATGAAGGTAGGCTGGATGAAGGTGCCCTCGCAGAACTCACCAAAGAGTTCGTCGATGAGCTTACCCTTACCCATGGTCTCGTCGACATCCATGCCCTTAGAGAGGCAGAATGCGCGAATCTCGTCCTCGCTCTTGCCATCGCAGTCGAAACCGGTTTTCTCCTTGATAGCATCGAGGATTGGCAGGCGACGGAACGGAGCCTTGAACGAGATGATGTTGCCATCAATCTCAACCTCGGGCTTGCCGTTTACGGCAGTACAGATCTGCTCGAGCATCTGCTCGGTGAAGGTCATACCCCACAGCAGGTCCTTATAGCTGACGTAGAGCTCCATGCAGGTGAACTCAGGGTTGTGAGTCTTGTCCATACCCTCGTTGCGGAAGTTCTTACCCATCTCGTAAACACCCTCGAAACCACCTACGATAAGGCGCTTCAGATACAGCTCTGTAGCGATACGCATGTACATATCCTGGTTCAGAGCGTTGAAGTGGGTGATGAACGGGCGGGCTGATGCACCACCTGCGATGCTCTGCAGGATAGGTGTGTCAACCTCGGTATATCCGGCATTGTCGAGAATGCTACGCATGGTGCGGATGATAATTGCACGCTTCAGGAAGGTATCCTTTACGCCCTCGTTGACCACCAGGTCGACATAGCGCTGGCGATAACGCAACTCGGGATCATCAAACTTATCGTAGGCCACACCGTCCTTGTATTTCACGATAGGCAGTGGCTTCAGCGCCTTCGACAATAGCGTCAGTTCCTTACAGTGGACGCTGATTTCGCCCGTCTGCGTGCGGAACACAAAGCCCTTGATGCCGATGAAGTCGCCAATGTCGAGCAACTTCTTGAAAACGGTATTGTATAACTCCTTGTCGTCGCCAGGGCAGAGGTCATCACGCGTGATATACACCTGAATGCGGCCCTTGGAGTCCTGTAATTCTACAAACGAAGCCTTACCCATGACGCGACGGCCCATCATACGGCCAGCAATACTCACCTCGCGGGGCTCAGCATCATCCTGAAAACTCTCTACAATCTCCGTAGAGAATGCGTTGGTAGGAAATTCTGCTGCGGGATAGGGATTGATACCCATCTCGCGCAATTGTTGCAGACTCTCACGTCTGCCGATTTCTTGTTCGCTAAGTTCTAAAACGTTCATATCTTGTTAAATAATTATTCACAATGCGTCTGCAAAGATACGAAATAATTGATAATTGACCATTACTATTGACAATTTTTTGCCTTTGACGTTAAATATTTGCTAAATTCTTGACAAAAATTTGGTGGTTTCAAGATTATTTCTTACTTTTGTAGCATTAATAGCGAAACGGAAACTATGATACATGAAACAATCAAGACTCGCGTAGTAGGTGTTGACATACAAATTGACACTACCACCCTGGCTGTCATTGATGTGCGTGGAAACATCATTGCCAGCGAAAGCTTCAACACGGGAACAAATCCGAATATCGGCGATTTTGCGTCGATATTGAGCGAACGTGTGGTGAGTATGGTAGAGCAAAACGGTGGCTACGAGAGTGTTCGTTCGCTGGGCATCTGCTGTCCGAGTGCCAACTACATGACAGCATGTATCGAGAATGCACCGAACCTGCCCTGGAAGGGTGTCGTGCCCTTGGCAGCAATGATGCGCGACAGGCTGGGATTGGCTGTAGCACTGGGCAATAACGCCTATGCCCGCGGATTGGGCGAACTGGCCTTCGGTGTGGCTCATGGCATGAAGGACTTCGTCCTGCTGACGATGGGCGGTGGTGTCGGCAGTTGCATCTTCATCAACGGTCAGTACTATGCTGGTCGTGACGGTTTTGCCGGTGAGATAGGTCATAGCATGGCCCGCCATGAGGGACGTCTCTGTGGCTGTGGCAACAAAGGCTGTCTGGAGATGTACTGTGCGCGAAAGGGAATCCGCATGACAGCTCAGGAGGTGATGGCCGAGAGCGACAAGCCTTCGAAGATGCGCCTGACAGAAGACCTGACAGTAGACCAGATTGTAGCCTTCTGCGATATGGGCGACGAGTTGGCCATCGAGACACTGCGTCGAACGGGTAATGTGCTGGGAGAAACGCTGGCAAACTATGCCACCACCATCAATCCTGAGGCATTTATCTTTACAGGCAGCGTGTCACATTGTGGCGACTGGCTGTTTGACCCTGCCTGGGAGAGTTTCAACGAACACATCTTCCATAACATCAAGGGCAAGGTAAAATTCCTGTTGTCGCAGTTTGACGAGAGAGAAGCTAACCTACTGGGTGCCAGCGTATTGGCATGGAACGTAAAGGAATACTCACTATTTAAGTAAAAACGGATTTAACTATACACTCAACGATATCATTACTGTTATGAATGAAGAACTAAAAAGCAAGGTCATTGGAGTCGACATCAGTATTGAGCGTACGACGCTCGCCATCGTCGATATCCGCGGAAACATTTTGGCAGAGGACTATTTTGTGACTTCCGACTATCAGAACATTAACGAGTACGTGTCGGAACTTTCTGACCGCCTCTATATGCTGATGGAGAACAACGGAGGGTATGAGAAGATTCGTTCGATAGGAATCAGTGCACCCAGCGCCAGTTCGATAACAGGGTGTATCAGCAATGCTGCCAACCTGCCTTGGAAGGGTGAGATACCCTTGGCAGCACTGGTGCGCGACCGCATGGGAATGGCTGTTGCCGTAGGTAACGACGCCCACGTGTCGGCATTGGGTGAGTACACCTACGGTTCTGCCCACGGACTGAAGGACTTCATGATTGTCAGCCTGGGTGTCGGCGTAGGTAGCTGTATCTTCTCGCAAGGCCGTGAGCACATAGGAACAGAAGGATATGCCGGTGAGTTCGGACACTGTTGTTTCATTGACGGAGGACGCGAGTGCGGTTGTGGTAATCGTGGTTGTCTGGAAGCATACGTCGGTGCTAACGGCATCGTACGAACAGCTAAGGACCTGATGCTGCAGTCGGATGAGCCGTCGTTGATGCGCGATATTGCAGAATTGTCGCCGAGATCCATCTTCGAGTGTTGTGAAAAGGGTGACGCGATGGCTATTGAGACCTACCGCCAGACAGGTCATATGCTAGGCATCGGTTTGGCCAACTATGCAAGTCTGATTAATCCTCAGGCTATCATTCTGACGGGTGGTATCTCTCGCGCAGGTAAATACCTATTGGAACCCACGCGTGAATCGTTTGAGGAACACGTATTCCCCAACATGCGCAACAAGGTAAGAATCGTGGTGTCGAGAATGGACAATCGCGAGCGCGACGTACTGGGAGCAAGTGCCCTGGCGTGGGAAGTGCCAGAGTACTCGCTGTTTAAGTAGCAGTTAGCTATTAGCAATTGGCTATTAGCTTTCCTTGTATTAATATTTGAAGCTACTGCCTCCTACGAACTCACGCATGATGCTCGTGGGAGGTATTTCTTTGTCGCTCACGGGCAAGAAATAGTGGATGAATTTGAGCAGACGGTGGGCCTCCGCAAATTCAGGACAGTTTCTTTGTACTGACGAGAGGATTATCTCCGCATGGGTGCGCAGAACGGCAAACTCGATGTTCAGCGCCGAGTTGAACATAGCGTCCGCAGTCTCCTGATAGGGGAATATCCATTTGTCCTCTGCCTCACAGACATTCTTCCACTGAGCAATGGTCTCACGCGCCGTATAAGCTCCTTTGTTGTAGTCGCGGATGATGCGTCGCAGCAGGCGATTGTCACGGACGGGTATCCAGTTGTGGTCGTCAAGCGAGATGCTGGTAAGGGCTGAGATGTAGATCCTGTACTTCAGTGAGTCTTCGATATTCTGTGTCAATTTGGGGTTCAACGCATGAATGCCTTCGATAATCAGCACCGTATCGCCTGCCAACTTCAGCTTTTTGCCGTTCCATTCGCGCTTGCCAGTGGTGAAGTTGTATTCCGGAACCTCCACACGCTCGCCTTTCATCAGTCTCGACAGGTGGTCCTCCAGCAGCGCATAGTCCACAGTCTCGATGTTGTCGAAGTCGTAGTCGCCATTGGGCAATTTGGGCGTATCCACACGATTGACGAAATAGTCGTCGGTAGAGAACGACATCGGACGCAGGCCACAGGCCAGCAGTTGGATGGAGAGTCGCTTGCAGAACGTGGTCTTTCCTGATGACGACGGGCCAGTGATAAGAACCAGTCGAATGGGTTTCTCCTCCGCGTGGAATCGGCGTTCAATATCTTCTGCTATCTGCACGATCTTCTTCTCCTGTAAGGCTTCGCTGACCTGTATCAGTTCTGAGGCATGGCCTTTCAGTATCGCTTTGTTGACGTCGCCCGCATTCGACAGGCGCATAATGATATCCCATTTCGTCTTCTCGCGGAACATCTCATACGTCTTAGGCATATCCACCTTCTCCGCCAGAACGGTAGGATTATTCCAATCGGGTACTCGCAACAGCATACCGTCGTGATAGGGCTCCAATCCGAAGACCTTCAGATAGCCTGCACTGGGCACCAGCGGGCCGTAATAGTAGTCGGCAGTATCGCCCAGCATATAGTAGTCGCTATATATCTGTCCGCTGGTTTCCAGCAACTTTACTTTGTCGGAGAATCCTCGTTCGGCAAAGACGCGGATGGCCTCTTCGTTGGTGGCCTCCGTGCGACGGAAAGGCATATCCAGATTCACGATTTCCTTCATCCGCTCGCAGATTTGCTCTATGTCGCCATCTGTCAGACCTTCATTATTCTTTTTCTTGAAGTTACAGTAATAGCCACGCGATATGGTGTGTTCGATGAAGAGTTTTGAACCAGGGAAAACATCCTGCGTGGCCTTGTAGAGCAGGAAACACAGGGAACGCACATAGACGCGATGTCCACTGCCTTCGCGGGCATCCAGAAATTCCACGTCGCGATTCTGGTAGAGTCGGAACTTCAGTCCCTCTGAGGCGTTATTCACTTTTGCCGACACCACAGGGTAAGGCAGTTTGATTTCGTCAGCGAACTCTTGGTAGACATCCAATAGCGAACAGCCTTCTGGGAAAGCCTTCGTCACGTTGTTGTTCTTGCAGCGAATGTGTAGCATAGCAATCAATCGTTTTTAGTTGTTTGCAAAGATACGACAAAAACCGTAAAACACCAAAGAAAAATGCTTTTTTCTATCATTTTCCTACGCGTACCTTATTATATTATAGCATTTGGAATGTTTGCAACCGAGTTGCGAAAGCTTTTTCCTACCTTTGCACCCAGAAATGATAAAAACGAGAACATATGTGTAAAGAACATCATCATCACGAAGAAGAATGCAGCTCTTGCGAGCATCATCATCACGAAGAAGAAGAAGGACAGCGCGGAAAGTTGTTGAAAATCATGCTGGCAGCAGTATTGCTGGCTGTTGCGGTCTACATCGAACATACGTTTGCGTTGCCAACATGGCAATTGCTATTGGTTTATCTCGTGCCTTACCTGCTAGTGGGTTGGGACACGCTGAAAGAAGCGGCAGAGGGATTGATGGAGGGCGAGGCCTTCAACGAAGACTTCCTGATGGCTGTTGCCACATTGGGAGCGCTGGGTATCGGTTTTCTGCCTGGTGCGGAGAATGAATTCCCTGAGGCTGTCTTCGTGATGCTGTTTTTCCAAGTGGGAGAATTGTTCGAGGGCTATGCCGAAGGAAAGAGCCGCGAGAGTATTGCCCACCTGATGGATATCCGTCCGGATGTGGCGCATGTAGAGGTGAAAAGCGAGAGGTCTGAAGTAAGAGATGTTGCTCCAGAGGAGGTAGCTGTGGGAGATATTATCCTAATCCGCGTAGGCGAGAAGGTGCCTTTGGATGGTGTCGTCGTCGAGGGCAGCAGCCAGCTAAACACCGTAGCACTGACGGGTGAGACGATGCCTCGTAGCGTAGAAAAAGACGACGAGGTGGTGTCATGTTGTGTCAACTTGTCAGGTGTGTTGCGCGTAAGAACCACCAAGAGTTTTGGCGAGAGTACCGTCTCGAAAATCATCCGCTTGGTAGAAGATGCAGGAGAGCACAAGTCGCAAAGCGAGACTTTCATCACGAAGTTTGCACGTATCTATACGCCCATTGTCGTCGGTGCTGCCATTCTGCTGGCTGTCGTTCCCACATTGCTGGGTGGTGCCTTTGCCACGTGGCTGTACAGGGCGTTGATGTTCCTGGTGGTATCGTGTCCTTGTGCACTAGTGCTGAGCGTCCCCCTGACATTCTTTGCAGGTATCGGTGGCGCGTCACGTCGCGGTATCCTCATCAAAGGTGCCAACTATATGGATGTGTTGTCGAAAGTCGGCACGGTGGTATTCGACAAGACGGGTACACTGACGCACGGACAGTTTGCCGTAGAAGCCGTTCATCCTGATAGCTGTGATGAGCACCAGCTATTACACCTTGCTGCACACGTAGAACACTTTACGACGCATCCCATCGGAGCAGCATTGCGCGACGCATTCCCTGACGAGGCTACGGACGGATGTGAGGTGAGCGACGTCGAAGAGATATCGGGAAAAGGTATCAAGGCGAAGGTGGATGGAAAAATAGTCTGTGTGGGAAACACGAAACTAATGGATGCCATAGGCGCTCAATGGCACGACTGCACGCATGTGGGAACGATTATCCACGTAGCTATTGACGGACAGTATGCAGGTCATATCGTCATCAACGACAAGGTAAAGGAGGACAGTGCCGAGGCCATAGCGGAACTCAAGGCATTAGGCGTAAACCGTACGGTGATGTTGACGGGTGACCGTCGTGAGGTTGGAGCACGCGTGGCTGAACAGTTAGGCTTGGATGAATGGTATGCAGAACTGTTGCCTGCTGACAAGGTGGAACATGTAGAGCGCCTACTCACCCCTACCCCTTCACCTGTAAACGTTCACCTGGCATTTGTGGGTGACGGCATCAACGACGCCCCTGTGCTGGCACGCGCAGACGTCGGAATCGCTATGGGTGGATTGGGAAGCGATGCTGCCATCGAAGCTGCTGACGTGGTGTTGATGGACGACCATCCCTCGAAGGTAGCTTTGGCCATACGTATTGCCAGACGTACGCTGGCGATAGCCCGTCAGAATGTGTGGCTGGCTATTGGCATCAAGGTGGCGGTGCTCGTATTGGCTGCCGTAGGACTGGCAACGATGTGGATGGCTGTTTTTGCTGACGTTGGTGTCACGGTGTTGGCAGTGTTGAACGCCATGAGGGCATTAAAATGTTAAAAAAACAATATCATTGTTGCCTGTGTCAGGAAAAAGTGTTACCTTTGCGGACAATAACATTAAATGATAGATAAAATGAAACCAACATTATTTCTTTTAGCAGCTGGCATGGGTAGCCGTTATGGTGGTCTGAAGCAGCTCGACGGTCTGGGTCCCAACGGCGAGACCATCATGGACTATAGTATTTACGACGCTATCCATGCAGGATTCGGTAAGATAGTTTGGGTTATCCGCAAGGACTTTGAAGAGCAGTTCCGCACCCAGATTCTCTCGAAGTACGAGGGTAAGGTGAAGTGTGAGCTGTGCTTCCAGGCACTCGACGCACTGCCCGCAGGATTCTCTGTTCCTGAGGGTCGCCAGAAGCCTTGGGGCACGAACCACGCCGTGCTGATGGGTAAGAACATTATCAAGGAACCGTTCTGTGTCATCAACTGTGACGACTTCTACGGCCGCGACTGTTTTATGCAGATTGGCAAATTCCTGAGCAACCTGCCCGAGGGTTCGAAGAACAAGTATGCAATGGTGGGCTTCCGCGTATGTAACACGCTGAGTGAGAATGGTGCTGTAGCTCGTGGCGTTTGTGCTTACGACAACAATCGTCACCTGACGGATGTCGTTGAGCGTACGGAGATTCTGCGCAAGGAAGGTACCATCCAATTCAAGGACGAGCAGGGCGAGTGGCAGGCTTTGGACGAGAATGCTCCTGTATCGATGAATGTCTGGGGCTTTACCCCTGACTATTTCGAGTATAGTGAGGAGTATTTCAAGGAGTTCCTGAGTGATCCGAAGAACATGGAGAATATGAAGGCTGAGTTCTTCATTCCCTTGATGGTCAACAAACTCATCACCGAAGGAACAGCCACCTGTGAGGTGCTTGATACGACTTCGAAATGGTTTGGCGTAACCTATGCTGCTGACCGCGAAGAAACGGTGGCCCGCATCCAGCAACTCGTCGACGAGGGCGTTTATCCCAATAAGTTGTTCTGAGCGAATGCTGAATCCGATAATCACAGACGGGGAGTGCAGCATGCTGCGCTCCCTCATTGATGAAGCAGAAACCATTGTGGTTTGCGCCCATCAAAACCCTGACGGTGACGCCATGGGTGCTATACTAGGGTGGTTTGATGTCCTGCAGCACTTTGGTAAGGAACCGCTGATGGTCGTTCCTGACCAGTTTCCTGACTACCTGCAATGGTTGCCGAACACAGAGAAAATCGTACGCTATGACAAACGTAAGGATTATGTTGATACGGTGTTGAAGATTGCGGACCTTGTATTCTGTCTTGATTTCAACTGCCTGTCACGTACAGATGAGATGGAGCAATCGCTGGCTTCGTCACCTGCCAAGAAAGTGCTTATCGACCATCATCCCAATCCCGATGTCGACACGGTGTTGTGTGTTTCGCGCCCAGAGGCTTCTTCAGCCTGTGAACTGGTGTTCCGAATTGTTTGGCAGTTAGGAATCTTCGAACAGCTGAGCAAGCATTTCGCAGTACCTGTCTATTGTGGTATGATGACGGACACTGGCGGATTTACGTACAACAGCAACGATCCGGATGTCTTCTTCATCATCAGTCAGTTGTTGACAAAACGCATCAACAAAGACAAGATTTATCGCAACGTATATCATAACTACTCTGAGCACCGTCTGCGGATGGTAGGATTCGTTCTTTGCAATCGTCTGGTCGTTGACAACGAACGTCACGCTGCCTATTACACATTGACGCACGACGACCAGAAGAAATTCCATTTCGTGAAGGGCGACGCAGAGGGATTGGTGAATATGCCGCTGCAAATCAAGGGCCTTAAACTGAGCATTTCGTTGCGCGAGGATACAGAACGCGAGAACCTGGTATGGGTCAGTCTACGTTCGGTGGATAACTTCCCCTGCAACAAGATTGCGGCACAGTTCTTTAATGGTGGCGGTCATTTGAATGCGTCTGGCGGACGCGTCAATGGGACGATGGATGATGCCGTCAAGACGGTACAGGATGCACTGCAAGCCTACGAAGACCTGTTAAAGTAGTCTAATTATCAATTGCCAATGGTCAATTATCAATTGTTTTTTAGTACCTTTGTGCCCAAAATTAGCAAAACGATAGAAATGAAGAGACTCTTTTACCCCATAATGATCCTGCTCTGCGCCATCATATACGTGAGCTGTGATGATTACGAGACCTATGGCGACAAGAAGGCTAAGGAACGTGATGCCATCAACAAGTTTATATCAGAGAACAACATCAAGGTCATTAACGAAGACCAGTTCGAAGATCAGGATTATACAACGGATACGTCAAAGAACGAATATGTCCGTATGTCGCGTACCAATGTCTATATGCAGATTGTCCGCAAGGGCTGTGGAACCCAATTGGAACAGAAGAAGTCTGTCAACATTATTTGTCGCTTCACGGAATACAACATCCTGGCCGATTCAGTCATGTTGTCAAACCTTGCTCCGTTCTACATTTACGACTATAATTCAGGGTCCTATTTTGACGCCTCGCAGTATTACGACAAAATGAATGTTTCACGTAATGGTACGACTTTCACAGCGTCATTTGTTTCTGGTCTGATGATGCGCTATCACAGTTCTTCGACCAGTGTACCTTCTGGTTGGCTCATACCTTTGAATTTCATCAATATTGGTCGTCCTGCGAACGAGAACGAAGAGACTGCCTTTGTGAGACTCATAGTACCTCACTCACAGGGAACAGCAGACGCCTCAGCGAGCGTCTATCCCTGTCACTATGAGATTTCCTACGAACGTGAGAAATAACAATTATATATAAATATGACTCTGATTAAATCTATATCTGGCATCCGCGGTACTATTGGCGGACGCACGGGCGATACACTGAACCCATTGGATATCGTCAAGTTTACCACTGCTTATGCAATGTTTATCCCCCGCAAGACGGGAAAGATTGTCGTAGGTCGTGATGGTCGCATCTCTGGTCCTATGGTGCGCGACGTCGTTTGTGGCACACTGGTAGGTATGGGCTTCGACGTGATTGACATTGGCTATGCTACGACACCAACAACCGAGCTGGCAGTACGTATGAGCGGAGCCGATGGTGGTATCATCATCACTGCTTCCCACAATCCACGCCAGTGGAATGCCCTGAAGTTGCTGAACAGCGAGGGTGAGTTCCTGACTGCAGCAGATGGACAGAAAGTTCTCGAACTGGCTGAAAAGGAAGACTTCTGCTACGCGGAAGTTGACAAGCTGGGAAAGGTTATCGTCGACAATTCCTTCGATGAGCGTCACATACAGTCTGTCCTCGACCTCAAACTTGTAGATACCGACGCTATTCACAAGGCCCGTCTGACCGTTTGCGTTGACAGCATCAACAGCGTTGGTGGCATCATCCTGCCCAAACTGCTCGAGCGTCTGGGCGTGGGTTACAAGTTCCTGAACGAGCAGGTAACTGGTGACTTTGCACATAATCCTGAACCGTTGGAGAAGAATCTGCAGGGTATTATGGATGAGATGAAAACTGGTAAGTACGATTTGGGTATTGTCGTTGATCCAGATGTCGACCGTCTGGCTTTCATCTGTGAGGATGGTAAGATGTTTGGCGAGGAGTATACGTTGGTTAGCGTAGCTGACTACGTGCTGTCACAGACTCCAGGCAATACCGTTAGCAATCTCAGCTCTACTCGTGCTTTGCGCGACGTAACGCAAAAGCGTGGCGGTCAGTATACAGCTGCTGCTGTTGGCGAGGTCAATGTTACCACGAAGATGAAAGAGGTGAATGCCGTCATTGGCGGTGAGGGAAATGGTGGTGTCATATATCCTGAGAGCCACTATGGTCGCGACGCCCTTGTGGGTATAGCCCTCTTCCTGACCTCTCTGGCTAAGAAGGGATGCAAGGTTAGTGAGTTGCGCAAGCAGTTCCCTGACTATCAGATTGCCAAGAACCGTATCGACCTCACTCCTGACACTGACGTAGATGCTATCTTGGTGAAGGTGAAGGAGATGTATGCCAACGATCCTACCGCACAGGTAAACGATATTGACGGTGTGAAGATTGACTTCCCTGATCGTTGGGTTCATCTGCGCAAGTCAAATACCGAGCCTATTATCCGTGTGTACAGTGAGGCTGCCACCATGGAGGCTGCCGACGAGATTGGCAAGAAACTGATGCAGGTTGTTTACGATATGCAGTAATCAGCTGTTTGTCACATGACATATTCAGGTGGGCATTTTATCTTGCCCACCTGTTTTTTTCTGCCAATGTGTCAGTTTGTCATAGTTGGCAAGGTCCTTGGCACGGTTTTGGCTACGATGAGGGCAAACTTAAATACAAACATTTAAAAAAACAAAGTATTATGAACATCAAACCATTAGGAGACCGCGTGCTGGTAGTGCCTGCACCGGCTGAAGAGAAGATTGGCGGTATTATCATTCCTGACACCGCAAAAGAGAAACCCCTGCACGGAACCATCAAGGCTGTTGGTCAGGGCACCAAGGACGAAGAAATGATTCTGAAGGCTGGCGATGAGGTGCTGTATGGCAAGTACAGTGGCACAGAGCTGGAGTTCGAGGGCGAGAAGTATCTGATGATGCGTCAGTCTGACGTTTTAGCAGTCATTGAGAAATAATTATTAACATGCTGTTAGCTGTTAGCAGTTAGCTTTTAGCCAAATGCCAATAGCCAATAGCCAAAAGCAAAAAATATTATGGCAAAAGATATTAAATTCAATATTGACGCTCGCGACGCTATGAAGCAGGGCGTTGACCAGTTGGCAAACGCAGTAAAGGTTACGCTCGGTCCTAAGGGTCGTAACGTTGTGATTGAGAAGAAGTTTGGTGCTCCCCAGATTACCAAGGACGGTGTGACCGTTGCTAAGGAAATCGAGTTGGAGGACAAGTTCGAGAACACAGGCGCTCAGCTCGTGAAGAGCGTAGCTTCTAAGACGGGCGACGATGCTGGTGATGGTACCACCACTGCAACCATCCTCACCCAGGCTATCGTTACTGAGGGTCTGAAGAACGTGACCGCTGGTGCCAATCCTATGGACCTGAAGCGTGGTATCGACAAGGCAGTGAAGAGCGTTGTTGATTTCATCCAGAAGAACGCTGAGCGTGTGGACGACAACTATGACAAGATTGAGCAGGTAGCTACCGTTTCTGCCAACAACGACGAGGAGATTGGTAAGCTGCTGGCTGAGGCATTCCGCAAGGTTTCTAAGGATGGTGTTATCACCATCGAGGAGAGCAAGAGCCGCGATACACACATTGGTGTTGTCGAGGGTATGCAGTTCGATCGTGGCTACCTCTCTGGCTACTTCGTAACCGACTCTGAGAAGATGGAGTGCGTGATGGAGAATCCATACATTCTCATCTACGACAAGAAGATTTCTAACATCAAGGATTTCCTGCCCATCCTGCAGCCTGCTGCTGAGAGCGGACGCCCCTTGCTGGTCATCGCTGAGGATGTTGACTCTGAGGCCCTGACCACACTGGTTGTCAACCGTCTGCGTGGTGGCTTGAAGATCTGCGCTGTCAAGGCTCCTGGCTTTGGCGACCGTCGTAAGGCTATGCTCGAGGATATTGCAACCCTGACTGGTGGCGTCGTTATCAGCGAGGAGAAGGGTCTGAAGCTGGAGCAGGCTACCCTCGAAATGCTGGGTACTTGCGACAAGGTGACTGTTTCTAAGGACAACACCACCATCGTGAATGGTGCTGGCGACAAGCAGGCCATCCAGGATCGTATCGCTCAGATTAAGAAAGAGATCGAGCTCACCACCTCTTCTTACGACAAGGAGAAGCTGCAGGAGCGTCTGGCCAAGTTGGCTGGTGGCGTAGCAGTGCTCTACGTTGGTGCTAACAGCGAGGTAGAGATGAAGGAGAAGAAGGATCGCGTTGACGATGCTCTCTGCGCTACTCGTGCAGCTATCGAGGAGGGTGTTGTTGCTGGTGGTGGTACCACCTACATCCGCGCTCAGCAGGCTTTGGCCAGCGTGAAGGGCGACAATGCCGACGAACAGACAGGTATCAACATCATCTGCCGCGCCATCGAGGAGCCTCTGCGTCAGATTGTCAGCAATGCTGGCGAAGAGGGTGCCGTTGTCGTACAGAAAGTTCGCGAGGGCAAGGGTGACTTCGGTTACAATGCTCGTCTCGACAAGTACGAGGACCTCCGCGAGGCTGGTGTCATCGATCCTGCCAAGGTTGCTCGTGTAGCTCTGGAGAATGCCGCTTCTATCGCTGGCATGTTCCTCACCACCGAGTGCCTCATCTGCGACAAACCTGAGAAGGAACCCGCTATGCCAATGGGCGGCGCACCAGGTATGGGCGGCATGATGTAATTGATGATTTATTTCACTTCTATAAGGTATCACTGTGCGACATCACAGTGATACTTTTTTGTAACGTTAACTTTGCAAAATATAACCATAAAGGCTAAATGACTTGACATAAATCAAAAACAATGCAGTTTTTTGCCAAAATTCTTGCATGATTATTGAAAAGTTTCTAACTTTGCAGCGTCATAAGGTTAAAACCGCAGACATTATCATATCAGAATTAAGCATAAAAGAGATATTTTTTTGATTTGTTTTAGTAGATTAGTTTTTAAGTAGTTTGTTTTTGAATTCGATTGTCGTGACGACAATCGGATTTTTTTATGCCTTTTCTTTTGTTTAGCTCTTGACTTTTTCGTATCTTTGCAGCATGAAACAAATAATCGTTGCTGTTAGCCTACTTTTCACGTTGAGTACTAGTGCTCAAACTACTCATACAAGTGAAAACTATCGCCCTGAAGGACGGGCTTTTGTATGTGTTAATGGGCAAAACCGTTTTACACGTGCACTATATGGCAGTCCGACGGAATGGCGTGTGGAAACCAGCGACCGTCCTGTGTTTGCCCTATTCAAAAAGAAAGATTATCGCAATCTGCAGTTTCGTGTGAATGGTGTCTGGCTCGATAAGACCGATTTCTGTGAATCCCGCTACGAAGACGGCATGCGCAGTTACCTGTTGCGACACAAGGCGTGGGGACCGAAAGCTACATTGCGCATGAAGGTCGTTGCATCCTTACAGCAAGAACAGGCCTTGTGGCGTTTCCAGACAACGGGATTCAGCAATGATGTGCAATTAGACGTTGTTGTCAGCGATAACCATCCCCCCCAGCAGTGGTCTCAGACCTTCGAGGACGAGTGCTATGTTTGTTGCAATGGCGTTGTAGCAAGTAAGACTGACGCCCGCGATGCCTCAGAGCACTTCGAAGAGATGGAGGCTGCGATGAAAGAACTTGCAGGTCGTATAGAGTTCAACACCCCCGACCCTTACATCAACACCCTCGGTAGTGCACTCGTAGTGGCTGCCGATGGCGATTGGGACGGTCAAGCGTGGTTGCCTGGATGTATCCACTGGCGAATGCCCCTTGCAGGATGGCGAGCAGGCTATCTGGGTGATGTATTAGGCTGGCCCGAACGTGCTATCAGTCATTTCGACGCCTACGCCAAGGATCAGGACAATAAGGCGTCCTATATTGATGAACTGTTGTGGCATTTCCAGTATGATGCCGACAAGAGCTATATGCGAAGGATGTGGCCTGTACTGAAGAATTATCTTGATGGCGAGAAACATAATTCCAACCCCGTAACCCGTTCGTTGGCCTATAATTATCGCGCCAATCTGTTGGCAGCACGCATTGCCAAGCTCATTGGTGAGGACGGGACATCCTATCAACAGGAGGCCGAGGCTATCCTCAAGGCTATGAACCAACGGCTGTGGCTGAACGACAAAGGCCATTGGGCTGAATATCAGGACCAGACGGGATTAAAACGTGTTCATGAAAGCGCTGCCGTGTGGAGTATCTATTCACCTATTGACTGCGGTGCCTGCACAGCGGAACAAGCCTATCGCGCTACAAAATACATCGATAAGGAAATCCCCCATATCCCTGTTACGACAAGCCTCTCGACTATTTCAACGTCGAACAGGCTGCCTTATTCGTGGAGCATCAACAACGTCGCAGCTGCCGAGGTGATGCACACAGCGCTGGCGTATTTCGAGGCAGGCCGTTCGGAAGAGGGCTATCAGTTGATGAAAGCCAATATTCTCGACCAGATGTATTATGGCCAGTCGCCTGCCAATTTCGGACAAATCAGTAAATACGATGCTGCCATCGGTGAATGCTATCGCGACTTCGGCGACTGCATAGGCATCTCTGCACGCACCCTGCTGCAAGGACTCTTTGGGATACTGCCCAATGCCCTTGAAGGCCGTTGTATCATCCGTCCAGGTTTTCCCGAAGCATGGGATTCAACTTCCTTGCGTACACCTTATATATATTATAGGTATCAGCGTCAGGGTGACGAGGCGGTCTACGAGGTGACTCAACACTTTGCCCAGCCTCAACAAATCGTCATTCGCCAAAATCTCGGAATGGGCAAATACCGTGACGTCGTAGGAACTAGCGAACAACATCAGACCATCCGTGTAAAAGTACCCGTAAAATATCCCGAGGTAACTTTCCGTAATAATGGATTCACAGAGCAACGCAACATCGGAACCGACGAACCCACATTTGCCGAGAAGTTCCACAAACAGAACATTGACTACGTGCTCAACGACAGCGTGTCAAATTCGACATACCTGCCCGAAGTCAACGACTCTGTATTCCGTTCGATGATTGTCAAAGACGAGTTCATCGCCATGGGGGTTCCTTTCCGCACGTCAGCGATTGGTCGGAATATTGCTTTCACCTCGCTCTACGACAACTATCCCGACAGCATCTCGATTCCTCTCAGTGGTCGTTATCGGCAGGCGTGGTTGTTGATGGCAGGAACTACCAACCACATGCAAAGCCGCATTGCTAACGGCATTGTCGTTGCTCAATACAACGATGGCACTGCCGACACGTTGCAATTGGTCAATCCTGACAACTGGTGTCCCGTCGAACGCGATTATTATGTTGATGGCAAAGCTTTTCAAGTGGCCGAACCGCGTCCCTATCGCGTGGCCTTCGCATCAGGAAAGGCGAGCCGAAAGTTGTCAGCCCCCACGAATGCCGAAGGTGGTGAAATCAAAGGTGGAGCTGCCACGATGTTATGTATGCCGCTGAACCGCAAGAAGAAGTTGCAATTGCTCACTTTGCGCACCCTTTCCAACGATGTTGTGATAGGTTTGATGGCTGTAACGCTGCAATAGACGGATGTGAAAGTTAAAAAAAACTTATGCGGCTGCATTTTTTTGCTTTTCACGATTCATTCTTCACTTTATTTTGTATCTTTGTGGCCTGAAACCAATTCATTACTTAAAAAACAAATACAAAAATGAACAATGTACCTGTAATTAAAATCGGTATCGTGGCTGTTAGCCGCGACTGTTTCCCCGAGTCATTGGCCGTTAACCGCCGCAAGGCCGTTATCGCCGAGTATGAGAAGAAGTTTGGTAAGGAAGGCATCTACGAGTGTCCTATCGCCATCGTTGAAAGCGAGATTCACGCTCAGCAGGCTCTTGAGGACGTAAAGAAAGCCGGATGTAACGCGCTGTGCGTTTACCTGGGCAACTTCGGTCCCGAGATCTCTGAGACCATGATTGCTGACTGGTTCCAGGGCCCAACGATGTTCTGCGCTGCTGCTGAGGAGACTCAGAACGACCTGATTGATGGTCGTGGCGACGCTTACTGCGGTATGTTGAACGCTAGCCAGGCTCTTTCTCTGCGCAAGACTCGCGCTTACATCCCTGAGGAGCCCGTTGGCGACGCTGCTCAGTGCGCTGAGATGATCCACGAGTTCCTGCCCATCGCACGTGCTATCGTGGGTCTGCAGAACCTGAAAATCATCAGCTTCGGTCCCCGTCCAAACAACTTCCTGGCTTGTAATGCTCCTATCCGTGCCCTCTATGATCTCGACGTTGAGATTGAGGAGAACTCAGAGCTCGACCTGCTCGAGGCTTTCCAGAAGCACGCTAACGACCCACGCATTGACGCCGTTGTAAAGGATATGGCTGCTGAGCTTGGTCACGGCAACAAGATTCCTCAGGTGCTGCCTAAGCTCGCTCAGTATGAGCTGACACTGACCGACTGGATTGAGGCTCACAAGGGCTCTCGCCAGTTCGTGGCAATGGCCAACAAGTGCTGGCCTGCATTCCAGACCATGTTCGGTTTCGTGCCTTGCTACGTCAACAGCCGTCTGACCGCTCGCGGTATCCCCGTAGCTTGCGAGGTTGACATCTATGGTGCTCTGTCAGAGTATATCGGCACCTGCATCAGTCAGGACGCTGTGACCCTGTTGGACATCAACAACACCGTTCCCAACGACATGTACGAGGAGAGCATCAAGGGCAAGAAGTTCGCTTGCGATAGCTACACCGACAAGGAAATCTTCATGGGCTTCCACTGCGGTAACACTGCTTCTTCTAAGGTTTGCAACTGCCAGATGTGCTTCCAGCGCATTATGGCTCGTGCTCTGCCTGTTGAGGTTACCAACGGTACCCTGGAGGGTGACATCCAGCCCGGTTTGGCTACTGTTTATCGTCTGCAGTCTACTGCTGACACCAAGCTCCGCGCTTACATCGCTCAGGGTGAGGTTATTCCTGTAGCTACCCGCTCATTCGGTTCTATCGGTATCTTCGGTATCAAGAACATGAGCCGCTTCTATATCCTCACCACTGCGCCGTGATGTTCGGCCATCAGGGTAAGTACCTGTGGGAGGTTCTGAAGTACATGGGTATCCCCGTGGACGAGATTGACTATAACTTCCCGAAGGGCGATTTCTATCCCACCGAGAATCCATTCGCATAAGCGATTAAGCTTTAATGACAGGAGCCGTAACCTACAAAGTTGCGGCTCTTGCTATATTAAATGCAAAAGAAAACGAGAAAAAACGAGCTGATGTTTGGTCAGTCCATTTTTTATTCGTAACTTTGTCAG
Organism: uncultured Prevotellaceae bacterium; assembly: GCA_902774925.1. Classification (GTDB taxonomy): domain Bacteria; phylum Bacteroidota; class Bacteroidia; order Bacteroidales; family Bacteroidaceae; genus Prevotella. The sequence continues at coordinate 29,967 of CACYKE010000038.1, forward strand.
CTGAAACATATATAAACTATAAATAAGGTAATATGAACAACATCAAACTTGACATTACAAAGGCTGCTTGCTTCTTGGAGGCTGGCGCAGTGAAGGCTTTTGAGCCAAAGGTAAAGGACGCACAGAAGGCCCTGGAAGAGGGTACTTGTCCTGGTAACGACTTCTTGGGGTGGTTGCACCTGCCCACCGAGATTACACCCGCATTCCTCGATGAGATCATGGCTACTGCAAAGGTACTGCGCGACAACTGCGAGGCAGTAGTAGTTGCTGGTATCGGAGGATCGTATCTGGGTGCACGTGCCGTCATCGAGGCACTGAGCAATAGCTTCGGTTGGCTGATTCAGGACAAGAAGAACCCCACCATCCTCTTTGCAGGTAACAACATCGGAGAAGACTACCTTTTCGAGCTCACTGAATATCTGAAGGGTAAGAAATTCGGCGTCATCAACATTTCTAAGTCGGGAACGACGACGGAGACTGCCCTGACTTTCCGTCTGCTGAAAAAGCAGTGCGAGGCTCAGCGCGGCAAGGAAGAGGCCAAGAAGGTCATCGTGGCTGTAACCGACGCCAAGCGCGGTGCTGCCCGCACGTGTGCTGACAAGGAAGGTTACAAGAGCTTCATCATCCCCGACAACGTAGGTGGTCGCTTCTCGGTACTGACTCCGGTAGGTCTGCTGCCCATTGCCTGCGCTGGTTTCGACATCAAGGCACTGGTAGGCGGTGCTCAGGATATGGAGAAGGCTTGCGCCCCTAGCGTTCCCTTCGACGAGAACCCTGCAGCCCAGTATGCTGCTGTGCGCAACGCCCTCTATCAGAACGGTAAGAAGATTGAGATCATGGTGAACTATCAGCCCAAGCTGCACTTCGTCAGCGAGTGGTGGAAACAGCTGTACGGCGAGTCTGAGGGCAAGGACAAGAAGGGTATCTTCCCCGCAAGCGTCGACTTCACAACAGACCTGCACTCAATGGGTCAGTGGATTCAGGACGGCGAGCGCACCATTTTCGAAACCGTTATCTCTATCGAGGAGCCTGAGAAGAAACTGTTGTTCCCCGAGGACGAAGAGAATCTGGACGGACTGAACTTCCTGGCTGGCAAGCGTGTGGACGAAGTAAACAAGATGGCTGAACTGGGAACACGTCTGGCTCACGTCGACGGTGGTGTACCCAACATCCGCATCAGCGTTCCTAAGCTCAACGAGTATTACATCGGACAGCTCATCTACTTCTTCGAGATTGGCTGCGGCATCAGCGGTAACGTGCTGGGTGTGAACCCATTCAACCAGCCTGGTGTAGAAGCTTACAAGAAGAATATGTTTGCCCTGCTCGACAAGCCCGGCTACGAGGCCGACAGCAAGGCTATCAAGGAGCGTCTGGCTAAAGAGCAATAATCTAGGATTTCTAGAATCTCTAGAACATCTAGTAGAATGGAAGAAATCATTCAGCAATATTTAGAGAGACACGGCTTTGGGCAATTCTGCCCGAAAGCCGTGCTTTTCGATATGGACGGCGTCATCTACGACTCGATGCCAAACCACTCGACATCGTGGCACGACTCAATGGCGGCGTTCGGACTGGACATGTCCTACGAGGGAGCCTACGAATATGAGGGCATGCGCGGCGTAGAAACCATCAAAACGCTGGCCCGGGCACAGTGGAAGCGCGAACTGACAGATGACGAGGCCAGCAAGATGTACGCCCACAAAGCGGAGGTATTTGCCAATCAATGCAAGTTAACGCCTGCACAAATCATGCCCGGCATCAAGACGCTGATGGAGCAGATCAAGGCCGATGGACTGAAAATTTGCGTGGTGACAGGCAGTGCCCAGCACGCGCTGCTGGACAAGTTATTGATTGACTTCGACGGACTTTTGCGCGAGGAATTGATTGTGACGGCTTTCGACGTCAAACACGGCAAACCCAATCCAGAACCCTATCTAATCGGCATGAGGAAATGTGGCACAGAGCCCTATGAAACCATCGTTGTAGAAAATGCGCCACTTGGTGTACAAGCCGCAGCAGCCGCCCGTTGCTTCACAATAGCCGTGAACACAGGCCCATTACCCGACGAACGGTTGGCAGAGAAAGGGGCAGACATCATCTTCCCCACGATGACAGCGCTAAGCGATACGTGGAAAACGTTACACGAAGAATGGCTTTAGACGCCATCGTCATCAGCATCGGCAACTGGCTTCTGTCCCTCAATATCGGAATTAGTATCAAGCTGGTCGTCAATCTTGATGTCGAGTTCTCCCATGCGCGACAGACGTATCTTCAGAGGGATGTATTCGTCAGTCTGAGGACGACCCACACTGGCACCAAACTCCAGCCAGTCGCCATCGGCCTTGTCATAGACGAAACCCTCAAGAATACCTGTCTTACGGAAATCGTCTCCAATAAGACGGGCAAAATCGTTCTTGACGAAACGGCGTGAGAAGAATACTGAGCCATCCTGCCGTGCTACCGTCAGCTGGAACACATTATCAACATACTGTTGCCCCATATCGTCCTTGACCATTGACAGCGAGTCGGCAGGCTGACGATGGATGGTTAACTGATAGGTCTTGCCAATCCAACTGACTTCGCGCGAATCAGTATTGGCAGGCATGCGTATAGGGCCTGCGGAAGCACTCTTCACCACACGCTGGGTAATGATTGTCTCATTGTTTTTCTTATCCTTGCAGGCAACCAATATCAGGGCGGCAACAGCAACGGAAAGGGCTATGACTATTCGTTTCATCTTGCATTAATAATTAGTTTCCGGCTGCAAAGATAGTAAAAAAAAATAATATCCCACCATCACTGGCGGGATATTTTTTGTTATCCAATCCTTTTATCCTTCCATTTTCGGTTAGAATAATACCTATACTTTCGTCTAGACACTCTTGTCTGATTTTCAATTAACCAAATTTCTTAGAAAGGAGGAAAATGTTACTTACTGAATTTTTAATTCGGGTGCAAAGTTATAAAAAAAACGGGGCTTAAACAAAAAAAATCGGTAGAATTTTATAGTTTTGAGTTTTTTTAATTATCTTTGCCAAATAATTGCAGATAAATGAAGAAAATTATCATATTAATCATGACGCTGACGACCCTGTTGATGACAGGATGCAAGTCGGAAAACGGAGATACGGCACAGGACATCGTGACCGATACCGTGCCGTCGCTCGTCATACAAATCCAAAAGTGTGCACGGCTGTACACGACAGAATATCACATACACAAAATCGTGACTCACAACGACATACTGAAACTGAAGGGTAACATACTCCGAAAAGATATTGATATCAAGCTGCCGCTGGGCGAGCGCAAGATTGCCTTCCCCATGGATGCAACGTTGAAGGCATACATCGACTTCTCCGACTTCTCGGAAAGCAACATCGAGCGCAACGGTGACAAAATTACCATCCTGTTGCCCGATCCCAAAGTCGTGATGACAAGTTCGAAAATCAACCGCGACGAAGTGAAAGAATACGTAGGGCTGACGCGCTCGTATTTTACCGACAAAGAACTGTCGTCGTACGAACAACAAGGACGACAATCCATTCTTAACAGTGTGTCGCAACTGGGCATCAAACAGACGGCACAGGAGAATGCTGCGCGCGTATTGGTGCCGATGCTGACGGAAATGGGCTACAAAGAGGAGAACATCACCATTGCCTTCCGCAAGAGCCTGGACATTATGAAACTCATCAACTCTAACTTGGAACAGAAATGAAAATGAAATACAAACTGGCAGGTATTGTGGTAGCCTGCGTCGTAGCCTTGGCAGCGCTCTGGTGGATCGTCAGCGGCATCAGCCAATCGGAAGTCACACTGGACGTAAACCAAGAGATAGACCTGACGCCCGAACAGATTACAAGCATCGAGGCCATTGGCGAATGGGAATTTCTGGCCATTGCCAACGAGGAACTGGTAGATACCACCCGCAAAGGATTCTTCAAGGATGACCATCTCGTACGTATCTACTACGGAACGGTACGACTGGGCATCGACATGAAAAACGTGGAACCAGGATGGATACAGACGGGAGGTGACTCCATCCTCGTCACACTGCCTCAGCCCGGCCTGTTGGACAAGAACTTCATTGACGAAGCAAGGACAAAGAGTTTCTTTGAAACCGGTAAATGGTCGCATCAAGATCGCGACAAACTTTATCAGAAGGCTTACCGCCAAATGCTAACCCATTGTCTGACGCCAGCGAATCTGCGCAGTGCTCGTGAAAACGGCGAAGCCCTGTTCAACAAAATGATGAAGAGCATAGGTTACGAACGGGTCAGTATCCGATGGCAGTGACAAATGAGAGGTCAGCGGATTCCTAGGACGTAGAGTACGTTGCCCTCTACGCGGAAGCGGACATCATACTCCATGAACGGCATGCCGTATTCGCGTTCCTCATCACGATGATAATGCGGACGCGGGTCGAGCGACAACAGTTCGCGTAACACCCGCAAGTCGTCAGCAGCAAACATTGCCTCATATTCCGGGCTCATCTCCACCTGCAGGCGCTGCCATTCGTGATTGTCGGTAAAGCCGCCACGGGCTTCGGGATGACTGTCGGCATAAGCCAGATAAGGCTTGACATCATAGATGGGCGTGCCGTCCATCAAATCGGCACCCAGCACCTCAATAGCTGCCTCTTCCACAAGAACCCGGCTGATGCGCACGGAGGACAAGCCCAGATTGTTTGGCCGGAACGGCGAGCGCGACGCCCACACCCCTATCCTTTCGTTGCCTCCTAACAACGGCGGACGCACGGTAGGATGCTTTTCCGCCTCGACATTATCCGAGAATCCCCAGATAAGCCACAAATAGTCAAAAGCGTCCATTCCACGCAAGGCTTCCGGACGGCCGTAGCGTTCGGTAAACTCGATGCGTCCGCGCAGTTCGCTGACGATGCCGCTCTGTCGCGGAACGCCGAATTTGGAGGTCAGCGGAGAGCGGAAAAATGCGACAGGTTCGATAATCATGGTGCAAAGATAGAAAATATTTACCATTTTTCATCGTATAATCAAAAAAAATGTCTAAATTTGCAGCATGGAACAAAAGAAAATAACATTTGACAGTTTCGTGCGTGGCTTTCTGGCCGTTATCGTTGTCGTAGCCATCATCATGTTGCTCAACAGACTCAGCGCTGTGTTGCTACCATTCTTTCTGGCGTGGCTCATCGCTTATTTGTTGTTCCCGCTGGTAAAATTCTTCCAGTACAAATGCCACATGAAGTTCCGCATTTTGGGCATCCTTAGCACTTTTCTCGTCGTGGGAGCAGTGTTGACAGGACTGATGATACTGGTCATCCCGCCAGTAATTGACGAAGCCATACGCGTAAAGGAACTGGCAGAAATGTTTATCACCAACAACGAAAACCTCAGAAACATTCCTGACCTGATTGAGGATTTCATCCACGAGCACCTCACCAAAGAAGACGTCAAGGCACTCATCACGCAGGATGGATTCATCGAAACCGTCAAGCAAAGTCTGCCCAAGATATGGAACATTCTGGCGCAGTCGCTGAACATCCTCTCAAGCATGTTCTCGCTGACAATGGTCGTTCTCTACACGCTGTTCATACTGCTCGACTACGAAGATATATCGAACGGGTGGATCTCGCTCCTGCCAAGACGCTACCGTCCGATAGCCCGCAGACTCGTTGCTGACGTAGGACAAGGCATGAACCTCTATTTCCGCGGACAAGGCTTGGTAGCAACCTGCGTAGGCGTGTTGTTCAGCATCGGATTCCTCATCATCGATTTCCCCATGGCTATCGGACTAGGCCTGTTCATCGGACTGCTGAACATGGTGCCCTATCTGCAACTCGTAGGTTTCATTCCTACCATTCTCTTGGCAGTAGTGAAAGCAGCCGACACAGGAGACAGCTTTTGGATGATCATGCTCTCGGCACTCATCGTGTTTGCCGTCGTACAGACTATCCAGGACACTATCCTCACACCGAAAATCATGGGTCACGTCACAGGTCTCAACCCAGCCATCATCCTGCTGTCACTCTCCATCTGGGGTTCGCTGCTGGGAATACTGGGAATGGTCATTGCACTGCCTATGACCACGCTGCTCATCACTTACTATCAACGCTACGTCATCAAAAACAAGACAATAGAAAAAAGTAATAAATCTTAAATAATTTTGTGCTTTGCGTACTAATTCGTACCTTTGCAAAATATAATCAATCTAAAAACAATTATGAAAGAGTTTTTCAAGTACGTTCTTGCAACCGTTACAGGTATCATCCTGGTAGGAATTATCATGGGAATACTGGCTGTTATTTCGCTGGTAGGACTGGCAGCATCGAGTGCCAGCACAACCAATGTTGAGGACAATTCCGTGTTCGTCCTGTCACTCTCAGGAACGTTGAACGAACGCACAGCAGAGGATCCTTTAGCCTCGCTGACTGGTCAAGTGAGCGAAAACATGGGACTGGACAAGCTGCTGGAAGCCATTAAAAAAGCTAAGGAAAAAGAAGAAATCAAGGGCATATACATCGAGGCTGGCCTGTTCTCGTCGGACACTCCCGCTTCGACGCACGCCATCCGCGAAGCCCTGCTCGACTTCAAGAAGAGCGGCAAGTGGATTGTGGCCTATGCCGACACCTACGAGCAGTCCACCTATTATATATGTAGTGTTGCCGACAAGATTTTCCTGAACCCCGACGGCATGATTGACTGGCACGGACTGGCTTCGACACCGTATTTCGTGAAGGACCTGCTGGCCAAGTTTGGCGTAAAATATCAGCTTTGCAAGGTGGGTAAATACAAGAGCGCTCCTGAAATGATGACTGCCGACGGCATGAGCGAGCCCAACCGTGAGCAGGTGACAGCTTACATCAACGGCATCTGGGAGGTCATGCTGAAAGAAGTCTCCGACAGCCGTAAGATTCCCGTCGATTCGCTGAATGCCTACGCCGACCGCTTCGTAACGCTGGCTGAGCCTGAGGACTACGTCAAGATGAAGATGGTCGATAAGCTGATTTATACCGACGAGGTGAAAGGCGAAGTCAAGAAGATGCTGAAGATTGACGAGAAGGATGACATCAAGCAGTTGACACTGGCTGATATGGAAGGTGTGAAAGGCAAGAAAAACGAAGGCGACCAGATTGCCGTCTACTACGCCTATGGCGAAATCGTCGACTCTGAGACTGGCAGCGTGATGGATACCGAACACAACATCGTGGCCAATACCGTCTGCAAGGATCTGGAGAAACTGACGAACGACGACGACGTGAAGGCTGTCGTGCTGCGCGTCAACTCGCCTGGCGGTTCGGCCTATGCCTCTGAGCAAATCTGGCGAGCCGTCACCAACCTCAAAGCCAAAAAGCCCGTCGTTGTCTCCATGGGTGGCTATGCTGCCTCTGGCGGCTATTACATCAGCTGCGCTGCCAACTACATTGTCTCCGAGCCTACAACCATCACCGGCTCCATTGGCATCTTCGGCATGTTCCCCGACTTCAGCGGACTGCTCACTGAAAAGCTGGGCGTGAAGTTCGACGAGGTGAAGACTAACAAGCACGCTGCTTTCGGCACAATGGCTCGTCCGTTCAATGCGGAGGAAATGGCACTGCTCGAACAATATATCGGTCGTGGCTACAACCTCTTCCGTAAGCGCGTAGCCGACGGTCGCCAACAGTCTATCGAGCAGATTGAGGAAATTGCCCAGGGCCGTGTATGGCTCGGCAACGACGCACTGAAAATCAAGCTCGTCGACGAAATCGGCGGTCTCGACAAAGCCATTGCGAAAGCTGCCAGTCTGGCCAAGGTAAGCCAGTATCACGCCACGAGCTATCCTGAGGAACAGAGCTGGTGGGCCAGTATGCTCGACCAAGCCACGTCCAAGAACAACTATCTGGACGAACAGCTGCAGGCAACGCTGGGCGAATACTATGAGCCGTTCAAGTTCGTCAAGAACATGAACCGCCAAAGCGCCATTCAGGCCCGCCTGCCCTACTATGTCAATATTAAATAATTCGAAATCCCGAAATCCCGAAAATAACGTCATAACAAAAATCATGGAGGGCGATTTCATTAAAATCAACAAGTGGCTGCTTCCGCTAAGCTGGTGCTACGGACTGGTCGTCAAGACGCGCAATTTCCTGTTCGAGACAGGGGCGCTGAAGTCGCGGTCGTTCAGTGTACCTGTCATTGCGGTGGGTAACATCACTGTTGGTGGAACCGGCAAGACCCCTCACGTGGAATATCTGGCCGAATTGCTGAAGGACCAGTTCAAAGTGGCCGTCCTCAGTCGCGGCTACAAACGTCAGAGCAAGGGATTCATCATCGCTCAGCCCGACACCGCCATGCACGACATTGGCGACGAGCCCTACCAGATGAAGCAGAAATTCCCTTCTGTGACCATTGCCGTCGACAAAGACCGCTGTCACGGCATCGACACGCTGATGGAAAACGATAAGAATCTGGATGTCGTATTGCTCGACGACGCCTTCCAGCACCGTTACGTCAAGCCCGGCGTCAACATCCTGCTGGTGGACTATCACCGACTCATCATCTACGACACGCTATTGCCAGCAGGACGCCTGCGCGAACCGCGCCAAGGCAAGGACCGCGCCGACATCGTCATCGTGACGAAATGCCCCAAGGACATGAAACCCATGGAGTATCGCGTCATCACGAAGGCCATGAGTCTCTACCCTTACCAGCGACTCTATTTTTCTACGCTCGCCTACGACGCCCTGAAGCCCGTCTTCAAGGATGGTGGCGCCACGACAAAGATGCTCAACGGCCTGACGGACTATCATACCCTCCTGCTCACGGGTATTGGTTCGCCCCAACAATTGGAGCACGACCTCGCGCCACTCATTCCTCACATCTCGCCGCTCTCCTTCCCCGACCATCATCAGTTCTGCAAGAAGGACATCCAGCTCATCAATGAGACCTTCGCGGCCATGCCGTCGCCGAAGTGCATCATTACCACCGAGAAGGATGTTACGCGACTGAAAAACGTCGAAGGACTGAGCGACGAAGTCAGAAAGGATCTTTATGTATTACCTGTCCGCATCACTTTCTTGCTGGATCAGGAAGAAATGTTTAACCAACAAATTATAGGCTATGTACGAAAAAATTCAAGAAACAGCATCCTGGCTCAAGGCAAGGATGAAGACAAACCCAAAGACAGCGATTATTCTGGGAACAGGCCTCGGACAATTAGCTTCCGAAATAACTGACACGCTCGAGTTTCCGTATAGCGAAATCCCCAACTTCCCCGTATCCACCGTCGAAGGACATAGCGGCAAGCTCATCTTCGGCAAACTCGGGGGCATCGACATCATGGCCATGCAGGGCCGATTCCACTACTACGAAGGCTACAACATGAAGGAGGTGACGTTCCCCGTTCGCGTCATGTACGAACTGGGCATCAAGACGCTCTTCGTCTCCAACGCTGCAGGCGGCATGAACCCCGCATTCAAGATTGGCGACCTCATGGTGATTACTGACCACATCAATTTCTTCCCCGAGCATCCCCTGCGCGGCAAGAACTTCCCCACCGGTCCACGCTTCCCGGACATGCACGAGGCCTACGACCACGAACTCATCAATCTCGCCACACAGATTGCCAAGGAAAGGAAGATTCGTCTGGTTTATGGTGTGTATATCGGTGTGACTGGTCCTACGTTCGAAACTCCCGCTGAATACCGCATGTATCGCACCCTCGGCGGCGACACCGTCGGCATGTCCACAGTTCCTGAAGTCATCGTGGCTCACCACTGCGGCATCAAGACCTTCGGCATCAGCGTCGTTACCGACTTGGGCGGCTTCGACAATCCCGTTGAGGTTAGCCACGAGGAGGTGCAGGAGGCTGCCGACAAGGCCCAGCCCATCATGACGGAAATCATGCGCGAAATGATCAAGCGCACCGCCTAAGTGTTCAGTATGTTGCTGTACAGCAACAACCAAAACGAAAAGAATGGAAATAGCAAAATTAGGAGAATTCGGTTTGATTGACCGCCTGACAAAGGACATCAAACCCAACAACGAATCAACAAAGTACGGCGTAGGCGACGACTGCGCCGTACTTCACTATCCCGACTCAGAGGTCCTCGTCACCACCGACATGCTGATGGAGGGCGTACATTTCGACCTCACATACATCGACCTGCAACACCTCGGATGGAAGTCGGCAATGGTCAATATCAGCGACATCTTTGCCATGAACGGTACACCGCGACAGATGACCGTCTCGCTGGCCATCAGCAAGCGCTTCACCGTTGAGGACCTTGAGCAGTTCTATTCCGGACTGCGCATGGCCTGCGAAAAATGGGGCGTCGACATCGTCGGAGGCGATACCACGTCCAGCTACACCGGACTGGCCATCAGCATTACCTGCATTGGCGAAGCCCGCAAGGAGGACATCGTCTATCGCAACGGAGCCCGCGAGACCGACCTCGTCTGCGTCTCAGGCGATCTCGGTGCCGCCTACATGGGTCTCCAGCTCCTCGAGCGCGAAAAAGCCGTCTACTACCAAATGGTGGACGAAGCGAAGCGTAAGAGCGTGGCAGGCGGTTCCACCGCCAGCACGAAGCCCGCTCGGGTGGACGGCAGTTCGGCTGCCGTCAACATCCCCGACTTCTCTGACCAGTGGTCAGAGTGTGGCGTTGCATTTCAGCCCGACTTCTCCGGCAAGGAATACCTCCTCCAGCGCCAGCTGAAAACCGAGGCCCGCGGCGATATCATCCAACGCCTGCGCGAAGCCGGCATCCGCCCTACCGCCATGATGGACATCAGCGACGGGCTATCCTCCGAACTCATGCACATCTGCAAGCAGAGCCACGTGGGCTGCCGCATCTTCGAGAAGCAAATCCCCATCGACTATCAGACTGCCGTGATGGCCGAGGAACTGAACATGAACGTCACCACCTGCGCCCTCAATGGCGGAGAGGACTACGAACTGCTGTTCACCGTCCCAATTGGCGATCATGCGAAGATTCAGGAAATCGACGATGTCCGGCTCATCGGACACATCACCCACGAGAGTCTCGGACAGGTGCTCGTCACCCGCGACGACCAGGAATTTGAGCTTAAAGCCCAAGGTTGGGTACATCTGAAATAAGGGAAAACGCCTAAAATCGGCCACTTTTCAAAAAAAAATCAGGAAAAGTTTGGCCGATTCATTTTTTCTTCGTACCTTTGCACCCGCAAATAAGCAAAAGCGTTCTTTTATAACATTTGGTGCCTTAGCTCAGTTGGTAGAGCATCGGACTGAAAATCCGTGTGTCCCCGGTTCGATTCCTGGAGGTACCACTTTTCCTCCTTTCATTATGAACCCCTGTCTTAGAGATTTCTCTAGCAGGGGTTTTTCACTTTCAGAGGTGAGAGGCGAGAGGTAAGAGGTGAGAGGTAAGAGGTGAGAGGTAAGAGGTGAGAGGTAAGAATAATAAATAATAAGGTATATGGGAATAGTAATTGGAATTGACGTGGGCATATCCACCACAAAGATTGTCGGACTGCGCGAAGGAAGGGTACTCTCCCCCATCCGCATCACAGCTGCCGACCAGGTGACATCACTCTACGGCGCCTTTGGCAAGTATCTGCACGACAACAAGATTGAGCTCAAGGACATCGAACAAGTCATGCTCACGGGCGTCGGAGCTGCCTATATCGACGAACCAGTCTATGGCATTCCCACCCAGAAAGTCGACGAATTCATGGCCGACGGCCTCGGAGCACGCTTCGAGAGCGGACTGTCCAAAGCCATCGTCGTCTCCATGGGCACCGGCACCAGCTTTGTCCAGTGCTGCGGCGACGACATCCACCACATCGGAGGTATCGGCATTGGCGGCGGCACGCTGCAAGGCCTCAGCCGCGTCATGCTCAACACCCGCGACCCCAAGCAGATTCAGAGTCTGGCCATGCAAGGCGACATCCACAACATTAATCTCCTCATTGGAGACATCTCCACCCATCCGCTGCCTGGACTGCCCATGGACGCCACAGCCTCGTTGTTCTCCAAAGCCCAGTACGACGCTCCCAAGGAAGACCTTGCCCTCGGCATCATCGTCATGGTGCTGCAGACCATCGGCTCTGCCGCCATCCTCTCGTCGCTCAATTCCGGCATCAAGGACTTTGTCCTCATCGGCAACCTCACCCTCCTGCCCCAGTGCGAGGACATCTACCCCATGCTCGAGAAACTCTACAAAGTCCGTTTCCACATCCCCAAATATTCCGAGTTCTGCACCGCCATCGGCGCCGCCCTCAACTACAAGCAGTAAGAAATTCTCTTTACGCCATTTCTTTGCAAAACTCTTCGGCCATATTGTTCAGGCTCACGCAGTCGGCGCGACTGATGTGGCGCTTACCAGCGTCATAAAGCCAAGGGCTTAAAATCAGCACCCTTCCAACAGCACAAGCATCAAAGAGAGCATCGGACGGTTTATAATAATCGCGAAACCCATTGTCGGCAAGCACGATGAAGGGATGCTGCTCCTGCAAAAGCACCTGCATCACCTGCTTCTCCTGCTGCGAGATGAATGGCGACACCATCACCACCCCCTTGCGAGCCTTGAGCACGCAGCCGTTCATATAGTCTCGAAGAGGCTGACTGTCACCATGCTCCACTGCCTTCACCCAGATGCTGCGCACATGCACCACGTCATAGTGCTCGGCATGCAGCAAGGCCACATTGCCCACGCCGTCAAAGCTGCGCCCACCAATCTCGATGTCCTTCTGCACCCTGAAGAACCCCGGCATCAGGCGCTTCGTGGCCAACCGCTGAGGGTTCATCCGCACATAGTGCATCATCGTTTGCATCTGCCCGCTGCGCGACAAAGGCCGAATAAACGGCCGCTCCGTAAAAACGGGAAAGGCCCAGCCGTCACTGCCCTCCGCAGTTGCCTTTCCTTGTTCTGTTGATTTCCCTTCGGTTGTTGTCCCCGAATTTAATTCGGGCGAAACCTCCAAAGTATATGCCCGTCCCAGCTTCTTCACCCCCTGCCAATATCCGCGCATCACGCTGCGAATGCTGGTGTCCATTACCCTTGTCACCCGAATGACGGCATGAAGGTGGTCCGGCATCAGGCTAAATTGGAAAATGCGGATGGCAGGATAATGCCTGCACATCACATACAGCTCATCAACCACGGCATTGCCCAATGCCGTGCGCTCCACCCGCGCCTGCGTAGGGTCGTTGTCAGGTATCACCAACCTGCCAAGCAGCGGTTCGCGCGACGGCACCGTCAGCGTAATATGATAAGTGCAGACACCCCTCCACGCCGTTCCCGGCTCCTGCCATTTCCATTGATCTCCTGCCATATAGCTCTCCTTTGGTTATTGTCTTCGCACTTAGTGCGATGGCTGCCATTTCCATCGATTTCTTTCATTATTCTCTCTGTCTGCTACAGCAATCCGCTGTGCACACTTAATCATCTTATCTTAACGCAGTCATCAGAAACAAGTTCTGATTTATCTTTTATCTTATCGGGTAATCCTGGGCCTTGTACAAACTCACCATTCTGTTCACGCTCATACATTCGGGAATTTAGATTAAGAAGATACTGAAGTATATCTGCATTGGGAGCCATACCGTATGCTTCGCGAACAGCATTATCAAGGCGAGTCTGGATTTCTGATACGGGATTATCAGGTGTATCATCCATGATGCGATAAAGCTGACGTAATGTATAATGATGTTCCTCCATCACTTCATTACGCTTATCACGTAGAGCTTTGGCCTGCTTGGCAACTTCCTCTATTTGTTTCTTTGTAGGATTCTGAGGCCAAGGGAATGAATCGAAAACGGTATCAGAAGTATATCTCCAATCGCCCTTTAACGTTGAGCATCTAGCTACGAACCATTCCCAATGAATGGTAGATTGAAGAATACCAAATGAATAATCATCGTCCACAGGAAATACTGACAATGCATCATTGGGGCTTATCTCTTTGTTGACAAACTCAAAGATTGGGCGTTTAGTTACTCTTGAACATACTATATATCGGTTCATTGATTCTATAATATTCATCAGTTTATCGCGACTCCTAAACAACTTATACCATATCTTAAAAGCGTTCTGGTGGTCTTTTTTTTCTCGATAATCAGGATTTATCTTCTTTGCCTCATCATTTCGTTCTATTTCTTTGTCAGCTTTTTCTTTAAAAAGAGGATATACGTATTTGTGAAGATGTTCATAAAGTTCTTTGTATTCAGCAACCTCAAAAACATCTTTTGCCTTACGGAAATCTATGACATAGCGTTGAGGTTGGGACTGATACTGACCAAGCAATTCCTCTCCAATCAAATATGGATGAATAACTTGCTCATTCTTTTTATCTTTTAGATATTCTTTTGCTTCCTCTTTTGTTAGCAAGAAATACTTATTCCCATGTGTCTGTCCTTGATAACAAGCTGTGGATTGACTATTGCACAGCAGTCGCTTAGCTTTTGTCACATCAGAGAGACTTAATGCAGAATTTATCTCGTCTAATTCATAGTCTTCAAAAGGTGAGTCTTTACTATCGCCAACTTGGAATGTCAATGTCTTCTTTCGGTTTTCTTCGCCCTTTTTCCAAGTAGCAATTGATACATACACAGCTGCATCACCAGACCATACTTCTGTTGAAACAGAGTCAAGAATTGTACCACCATTCTCAACGATATAATCCAGACCTCCCATGCGAGAATAGTTCTGGCGAATGGTGTTGGTTCCAACAAGTCCTGCATACTGGCCTTCTTTCATCAATTCGTGTGCTTTTCGGAACCAATAGACGCAGAAATCAGCGCGTCCAGGAACATCTGGGAACTTCTGACGAATGCTATCCACATAAGCAGCGCCTAATTCTTCTATCATCTTATTTTTTGACTGATAAGGAGGATTGCCTATAACCACATCAAATGCTGGCCACTCTTCAAGTAAAGCATCTTGGCACAAGATGTTATTATCCATATTATCAAGAGGTAGCGTACTATCGAAATTAAACGAACTACCATGCTTGGAAATGCGCTTCTGATAATTTGATTCGCATAACTCCTTAGCAATCATCATTGTCATCTTTGCCAGTTCTACAGCCATCGGCTGAACATCTATTCCATAGAACTGTTTGGTACTGATAACTGATTGGAAATTGAAAGTCTTGTTGTTGGTGCTTGGGAACTCGAAAAGACGGTCTATCACCTGACATTCCAAATCCTTCATTTCACGATATGCAACAAATAAGAAATTACCACATCCACATGCAGGGTCAAGTACACGATACTCGCCCATTTGGCGTCGCACATTTTTCAGTTCATCAATGGTTTTAGCTTTGGCAATCTTTTCTTTCCACGGACGGATAATCGTAGGTGTAATAACGCGCATCATATCCTGTTCGCTGGTGAAATGAGCTCCATATTTGTGACGTTCATTAGAACGCATAGTTCCTTCAAACAATGCACCAAATATCGAGGGATTAATATTGGTCCAGTCTTTATCCGCTACCTCTTTGAGCACTTTCAAGCTATGTTCATCAAGATCTACAGGGTCTACATCGTTGAATAATCCACCATTGAAATATTTGATGTCTTTGAATTTTCCTGCTCGCGCAGGTTTTTCGCTAGCCATCTGGCGAAACAAATTGCCAATCTCATCGTATGGATTTGACTTTCCATCAAGGCAATCCTGCAATATTTGAGTAAAGAACCCTTTTGGAAGTAACTCTATATCTTCAGAAAACAAAGCCAAAACACATTGCAGAATAAAATGTTGTGTTTGGGCCACATCTTCTTTCTTCTCGAAGGTAAGGTATTGATAGAGCTCGCCTATCAGGTTTGCTGCTTCCTTAGATACACTTTCTGTGTTATTATTAAAGATAGGTGTATTGCCCTCCAAGAACCCCATGCAAGTATATCTTTCCGGGAGTTCGTCAATCGTCACTTCATCAACCTTATTAAATTCGTCATAGATAACAAATCTATCAAAATTGCAAAGTATGACATAACGAGGCTTTCTGCATCCAGGACCAATATCAATAGAAGGCTTGAGATTATCCCAATAATCACGGGCTTGCTTCAGATGAGATTCCAAGTCTTTGATTTCCTTTTTCTTCATCTCAATGAGGACACCGTCCTTTCCTGGTGGACTCCAAAGACAATCAATATAATTTGTCGTATTGGTATCGGCTATCTTGATTCGTGCTTCTAACTTACCTTGTGCTTCAAAGATTCCCTTTTGACCATAAGCACGAAAAAGGCGGTCACAGAATGTCTGCGCCTGTCCTCTCTCATCACCAGTTAAATCGTTCTTGACGAAAGAAACGAATTCTTCTATATCTTGTTTTCTCATGTTTTATTTTTTACTTTTCTTCCTTCTTACTACTCTTCTCAAACACGCGCTGGATTTCTTCCTTGGATGACATTGCCAGCGCGATATTTCTGATTGACGGTACTGATATATTCTTTTAGGTCCATATATGCTTTAAGTTATTGTGTGCAAAGATAGTAAAAAATTTGATAACGTGGAAAGAAATCGGCAAAAAAATAACAAACGCGGCGCGATTAATAGGGAAATCATCCTGCAGAAATAGGGGTTTTCCTCGTGGGGTTATCGGATTTTTTTCGCACTTTTGCAGCGTCAAATGATTAAAACGAAAAAGCGTATGAAAGAAAATCGTGTTATTGCATCGGCCCTCGTAGCTGTGGGCATTGCAGTTTTGGGATTGTTTGTCAAGGCTGGCATCGACAATTTTGCCAACAAGGACCGTAAGGTGACGGTGAAGGGACTGGCTGAACGCGAGGTGCCTGCCGACAAGGTGACGTGGAGCATCGGGACGAAGGTGACGGGCAACGACCTGCCCTTGCTCTATGAGAACATCAACATGCAGACGGACAAGATCAAGCAGTTCTTGCAACAGAACGGTCTGGACGAGAAGGAAATCACGGTGAATCCTCCTTCCATCAGCGACCTTGAGGCTCGCGAATGGGGTGAAAACCAGAAGAACTTCCGCTACATCGTGACCACGACGATTACGGTGGCTACGAACAAGGTGCAGGAGGTGAACAAGGCCATCTTCAAGCAGGCAGAGCTGCTGAAGCAGGGTGTTGCCATCGACAGCAGCAATCCGCAGTATGAGTATGCGTCGTTCCAACAGATGAAGCCTGAGATGATGGCGGAGGCGATTAAGAACGCGCAGAAGACGGCGGAGCAGTTTGCCGAGGCCAGCAATTGTGACTTAGGCCCGATTCAGACGGCCGGACAGGGTCAGTTCGAGATAGAGGACCGCGACCAGAACACGCCGTATATCAAGAAGTTGCGCGTGGTAACGACTATCACGTATTCGCTGAAGGAATAGGACCTACACGTATTAAAAAACCGAGCCCACCAAACGGTGAGCTCGATTTTTTTGTAGTCGCTCCTAGAGCGAAATCGGTCCGTGACCCATACAGCTGGTCGTCGTGATGGCCGTCAGAAAGGCCGTGAGAGCGGCTACTACAACCTTCACCGCAATCTCAATAAAACGCTTCTTCATAGTTGGTTTCAAGTTTCAAGATTAGTTGACGTCGCCTGGGTCGCCGCCGTCGCCTCCGTTGTCACCACCTCCGTTGTCGCCACCAGTGTCACCACCTCCGCCGTTGCTGGGCGTTACGGTACCCGTGCCGCCAGTGTTGGTTCCGCCACCGTTGGTGCCACCACCATTCGTGGGATTCGTGTTCGAACTACCACCGCCATTCGTGGTTCCGTTACCCGCGTTGCTCTCCTCGGTGGCTTCGCTGCCGGTGAGGCGCTTGACCTCGGCCTTGGTCTTCGAGGTGAACGACAGCTTGGCGTCGGCGTTCATCTTCTCGATGGTGGTGTTGCCGGTGGCCTGCATGATGAGCTTCACGTCGCCCACGGCGAACTGCTGTGCGGCGGGGTTGGCCTGCAGCTCCTCCTCGGTGCGCTGCGTGCCGCGGCCTGCGGAGATCTTCGCGCCCTGCTCCAGCGTCAGTCCGTTGGCGTCGACGGAGGCCTTGAAGATGCCGAGATCGTCAATCTTCACGGTGTATCCGTCCAGCACGAGGTGCTTGATGCAGTCGACCATGTCGCCTAGCACGCCCATGACGATACCCTTCGAGAAGGCGGTGTTGTGCTGGTGCATGTGGGCGGCCAGCTCCTTGATGCCGATGGTGCCCTTGTACTCTACTCGA